>DASWTZ010000143.1:0-21277 GCA_036401875.1 Gallionella sp. | reverse complement strand
CCCCATCAGCCACCCCAGTTTTATTCCCACCTCAGGCTAACTCAAGTTGCCCTGTTTCATTTCCGATGTTGGAATTCGTTTTAGCAATACACCTAGCTTCTTTCTCCAGCCAATATACTGTATTACCTGGCAACAACCAGGGAACCTGAGACGATGGCGGTTAATGCGGTCGTGCCGAGAACAGCCATGAGACAAGCGTTACCTTCAGGATCATCAGATGATGGGCACCAGCTTCCTGAATTTTATTTCGCACTCGGCATCATAAGATTCGATCTGTTTTGGATAGAAGACGCAGCTGGAAATACTTAATGACAAAGCGATAACCGTTATTGTCTTAGGCATCTTTATGTTCCAGTTAATTAGGCGAATCAAAGCCACTTGCCAAGTGCAAGACTTAGCCCTGTTCTACCCTGGAAGCTACGGATAAGTCCTAAAGAAGAATGCATGGAGTTACCTCCAGCGTCAGTGGTATGACATCATGGATGACACCTCGCGTACTATCAATCCGGCGTGCGGTGTTATGGATACTAGAAAGCGTTTTTGCTTGGTATCGATCTCCCATTACATCATCTCAGGATTATCATCCTGTTCTTCGTTTGAATATATTTCAGTTTTTCCTGGCCCTCCAGAAAACTGGTAGCATAAATCTCGCAAATTGTTCAGGCAAAGAAACGAGAAAATCACCATGTGCCTTGGCATTCCCATGCAAGTTGTCGAAGTCGATGGCGTATTCGCCTGGTGCGAAGGGCGTGGTCGGCGCGAACGTCTCAACATTCTCTGGCTCGGTGAAACGTCGCCAGGTGATTGGGTGTACGCCATATTGGGACAGGCTCGCAATAAGCTTACGTTACAGCAAGTGACTGAGATCAACCTTGCGCTCGATGGCCTTGCAGCCGCCATGCAAGGTGAGACCAATCTGGATGCCTATTTCCCTGAAGTTACGAAGCTACGATGAGGCCCAACTTTGATACTGGACGTGTGCGGGTGCGGCTCGACTGTGCTGAAGGAAAGATCAGCGGTGTGCTGGTCAGCTGTGAGCGCCCGGTCGTCGCAACGGTATTGCATGGTCGTGCCGCAGATCAGGTGGAAAATATGATTCCATTGCTGTTCTCCCTGTGTGGCAAGGCGCAGGCGCAAGCGGCCAAGTTGGCCTTGGCTGCCGCCTACGGAGAAGAGTGCGTGTCGCGACTGGATCCTGATGTACAGAGGGAATCGTTGCGTGAACATCTTTGGCGCTGCTTGATTGATTTTCCGCACCAGTTGGGCGAAGTGCCATTGCAGCAGGAATTCGTCAATGCCGCTCGGTGGATTACTGAAGGAGACCGCTCCCAGCTGTATTCTTTGCTTAGTAGCATGCATGTTGCGGCACTCTACCAGCGTATACAACAGATAGTGGAACCACATCCCGTTTCTCCCAGTTGGCTACCCCAGCTTGATGCGCGAAGGTCACTGGCAGAATGGCCGCGTTTGAGTGCCGAATTCTGCCGCCAGCCTGATTGGCGCGGCTGTGCCGCCGAAACCGGTGCGATGGCACGGCAGCAGTGGGCAGGTAAAAATTCAATATCGCTATTTTCGGCCTGTTGGCAGGCGCGTTTTGATGAATTATTGGAGTGGGCAAGGAAAGATAGCCCGATCGGGGCGGTCGGCACCGTCAGTGCAATTCCTGTAGCACCCGGCATTGGCCGCTCGCTTGTCGAGACTGCTCGAGGTCTGTTGATGCATGAAATTGTGCTTGAAAAAGGACTCGTCGCCGATTATCACATTGCCGCGCCCACCGAATGGAATTTTCACCCGCAAGGGGCGCTGGCTCATCATCTGTTGGGGCAAGGATCCGGAAATCGCGATGCACTACGACAATCTGCTGCGCGTGTGATCACAGCACTCGATCCTTGCGTGCCTTGGGAGTTGGAATGGGCATGAAGATACTTGTGCTGGGCATCGGCAATACGCTGCTGACCGACGAGGGTGTCGGCATCGTCGCGATGCGCGAACTGGAGACGCGATTCGGTGCGCGTGCGGATATGGAATTTCTGGATGGCGGCACTCTGTCCTTTACTCTGGCGGTGCCGATCAGCGAATGTGATGCCCTGCTGGTGATAGATGCAGCCGAACTGGGTGCGTTGCCGGGCACGGTGCGCAGCTTCGAAGGCGACGAGATGGATCGCTTCATGGGTGCGAACCGCAAGAGCAGCGTGCATGAGGTCGGATTGCTCGACCTGATGTCGATCTCGCGACTGACCGGACATTGGCCGGAGCGCCGCGTCTTGATCGGAGTGCAGCCCGCCGTGGTCGGGTGGGGTGAAATGCTGACGCCGGAGGTGGCCGCTGCATTGCCGCAAGCGTGCGCCAGGGCGGCCGATTTCATCGGGCGGTATACCGATACTGCATCGAGTCCCGATACGGGTTGACCGTATCGGGACAGCCGCGCAAAATGCTTCTGCATTCCGTTGTTAAGACAGGGAGTCGATATGAACCAGTCAGATCAGCCGGATAATCTGCCCGGAACCGTAGGGGAAGGCCTGGAACAGCGTGGCGTCAGCCGCCGCGAATTTCTCCAGTTTTGCACCACGATGACCGCGATGCTGGCGCTGCCACCGTCGATGGCGAGCGTGATGGCCGATGCGATCGCCAAAGCACGGCGCCAATCGGTGATCTGGCTGTCATTCCAGGAATGCACCGGATGTACCGAATCCATCACGCGCTCGCATTCACCGACGCTGGAAAACCTGATCTTCGACCTGATCTCGCTCGATTACCACCATACGCTGCAAGCCGCCTCGGGCGAGGCCGCCGAGCATGCCCGCGCGCTGGCGATGAAAGATAACGAAGGTAAGTATCTTCTGATCGTCGATGGCTCCATCCCGATGGGTAATCCCGGCTACTCGACGATCGCCGGCATCAGCAATTACGACATGCTGGTGGAGACTGCCAGGGGAGCAGCGGCCATCGTTGCGGTAGGAACCTGCGCCACCTACGGGGGCATCCCCAAGGCCGACCCGAACCCGACCGGCGCAGTCTCGGTGGGCGACATCGTCAAGGACAAGCCCATCATCAACGTGCCCGGTTGCCCGCCGATTCCGGTGGTGATGACCGGCGTGCTGGCGCATTTCCTGACCTTCGGCAGTATTCCGGAACTCGACGAGCTGGGCCGCCCGAAGTCGTTCTACGGCGAGACCATCCACGACCGCTGTTATCGCCGGCCGTTCTACGATCAGGGCAAGTTCGCCGAGACTTTCGACGACGAGGCGGCAAGGCAGGGCTGGTGCCTGTTCAAACTTGGCTGCAAGGGGCCGGTGACCTATAACGCCTGCGCGACCGCCAAGTGGAACGACGGCACCAGCTTCCCGATCCAGTCCGGCCACGGTTGCATCGGTTGTTCCGAGCCCAACTTCTGGGATGCGGGGCCGCTCTACAAGGCCCTGTCGATGCCGGTGTCGGCCAGCTCTTTCATGCTGGCCGGCGCTGCGGCAGCCGGCGCGGCAGCCGGTGTCGCGATTACCTGGCACAACCGCTCGATCAAGGCCGCGGCAAAAACGGCGCACGAACAAGTGACGGTACAGGACCTGATGCGGGAGGATAAATGAGCCATCTCGATTTGCTGACTTTCGCGCGCGGCAGTGCATTGAACTGGGCTTTGATGCTGTTCGTGGCAGGCGTGATACTGCGCCTGTTTGAAATCTACAGCCTCGGCCGCAAGGCTGATCTCGCGGTGTCCCGCACCGAGCCTCCCGGCAGCGGCATGCGCACCGTGTTCACGCGGACCCTGCCGCCGCGAGGCATGCTGAAACGCGAGCCGGTGACTTACATCAGCGGATACGTGTTCCACACTGGACTGTTCCTGGCCATCTTCTTCCTAGCTCCCCATATCGAATTGTTCCGCGGCCTGACTGGCCTGCACTGGCCTGCATTACCTACAGCGCTGATCGATGCTGCAGTGGTGGCAGCCATGGTGGCGCTGCTGGCGCAACTGGCGAACCGGATGGCCAGCCCGGTGAAACGCATGCTGTCCGGCGTCGGTGACTATGTTGCCTGGGCGGCAACGCTGCTGCCGTTGCTCACTGGCTACATGGCGTATCACCATCTGTTTTTCGAATACACGTTGATGCTGACGCTGCACATCTTTTCGGTCGAGCTGCTGCTGGTGCTGCTGCCGTTCACCAAACTGTTTCACGCGTTCTCCCTGTTCATCTCGCGCTGGTACAACGGCGACTGGTT
The DNA here is from genome assembly GCA_036401875.1 of Gallionella sp. GTDB lineage: Bacteria > Pseudomonadota > Gammaproteobacteria > Burkholderiales > Gallionellaceae > Gallionella. Next base: position 17,062 of record DASWTZ010000143.1, on the reverse strand, counting down.
TAGGCGCAAAGGAGTTGCATCATGAGTGCGACATTGGCCAAAGGCGTCAACGCCTTCAAGGAAGTGATCGACGCGCCGATCGCCAGCTACTTCTCCAGCTGCGTGCATTGTGGCCTGTGCGCCGACGCCTGCCTGTTCTACACCGAGACCGGAGAAGCGAAATACACGCCCATCCACAAGCTTGAACCGCTGCGCCGCGTGTGGAAGCAGGAATACACGTTGCTCGGCAAGCTGGGCAAGATGCTCGGCCTGTCCAAGCTGGTGACGGACGCAGAACTGACCGAGTGGGAGCCGCTGGTATACGACAGCTGCACGCTGTGCGGACGCTGTTCGATGGTCTGCCCGGTCGGCAACGATATCACCTACATGATCCGCAAGATGCGCGAAGGCATGTCCGCCTCGGGACACGCGCCGGAGGACATGATCGCTGCAACGACGCGTGCTGTGAACATCGGCAGCCCGATGGGCGTCAAATGGCCGGCGTTGCAGGCGCAGATCAAGCATGTGCAGGCGGAGACCGGCATCGAAGTGCCGGTGGAGAAGGAGGGCGCGGACTACCTGGTGCTGATGTCCTCGATGGAGATCATCAACTTCCCCGAATACCTGTCCGGACTCAGCCGCATCTTCAAACAGGCCGGCGTGAGCTGGACGCTGGCGCAGGATGCGTTCGAAGCGACCAACAGCGGCATCCAGATCGGCGCTTCCGATCTGGCGCGCGAGATCGTCAGCCGCATCGTGGTGGCGGCCGAGCGCCTGAAGGTGAAATGCGTGATCAGCCCGGAATGCGGCCATGCCTTCACCGCTTTGCGCTGGGAAGGGCCGAACCTGATGGGCAAGCCCTACAGTTTCGATGTGAAGCATATCCTCGAGGTGCTGGACGAGCTGCATGCGGCGGGCAAGCTCAAGACCAGTGGCATGGACAACCGTCCGCTGACCTATCACGACCCCTGCCAGATCGGGCGCCGCGGCGGTGTGGTGGAACAGCCGCGTCGCCTGCTGGGCGAAGTGGCTGCGGATTTCCGCGAGATGCCGGATGCGGGCGTGATGAACTGGTGCTGCGGCGGCGGTGGCGGTGTCTCGGCCAACACACGCGCAGAATCGTTGCGCCTGCAGGCGTTCAAGGTCAAGAAGCGGCAGCTCGAAGCCACCGGCGCGGGAACGCTGGTTACCGCCTGCGCCAACTGCCGCATCGTGATGGAAGAAGGTCTTGAGCACTATCACATGAATGTCGCAGTGATCGGGCTAACCGAATTGCTGGCCGAATATCTCGTTGAGGAAGATGCATAATGAATGAACCTAATCCACGTCGCGTCGTCGTCGATCCGGTCACGCGTATCGAAGGCCATCTGCGCATCGAAGCAGAGACAGATGCCTCTGGCTGCATCACCCGCGCCTCTTCGGCGGGAACTATGGTGCGAGGCATCGAGCTGATCCTGCGCGGCCGCGATCCGCGCGAAGCCTGGGCGTTTGCGCAGCGCATCTGCGGCGTCTGCACTCTGGTGCACGGTATCGCCTCGGTGCGTTCGGTCGAGAACGCGCTGAGGATCGAAATCCCCAACAATGCCGAACTGATCCGCAACCTGATGATAGGCGCGCAATACATCCACGACCATGTGATGCACTTCTACCACCTGCATGCTCTGGACTGGGTGGATGTGGTGTCTGCATTGAAGGCCGATCCAATGGCGACTTCAGCGCTGGCGCAGAGCATCTCCGGTTATGCCAAGTCGTCGCCGGGTTATTTCAGCGATGTGCAGAAGAAGCTGAAGGGTTTCGTCGAAGCTGGGCAACTGGGCATCTTCGCCAACGGCTACTGGGGACATCCGGCCTACAAACTGCCACCCGAGGCCAACCTGATGGCAGTGGCGCATTACCTCGATGCGCTGGAGTGGCAGCGCGACGTGGTGAAACTGCATGCCGTGTTCGGCGGCAAGAACCCGCATCCGAATTTCCTCGTCGGTGGCGTGCCCTGTGCCATCAGCATCGATCCCGGCCATGAGGGGCAGGGCAAGGGGCCGCATTTTTACGGTGGCACTGCCGGCACGGCGGTCAATGTGGTCGGGCTGCAGACGGTGCAGAGCGCGATCAAGCAGATGCGCGATTTCGTCGATCAGGTGTATGTGCCGGACACCTTGGCCATAGCGGGCTTTTACAAGGATTGGTTCAGTCAGGGCGAAGGCGTCGGCAACTTCCTCACTTTCGGCGAGTTCCCGGCCAAGGGTATGTCCGATCCGTCCTCGTACCTGATCCCTTCCGGCGTAATACTTGATCGCGACTTGAGTAAGGTTCATCCTATCGATCTCGATGCGGAGGGGGAGATACAGGAGTTCGTCAGCCACGCCTGGTACGACTATTCGGTGGGTAAGGGGCAGGGGCTGCATCCATACAAAGGCGAGACCAAGCTCGAATACACCGGACCGAAGCCACCATACCAACTGCTGGATGTGGACAAGGAATATTCCTGGATGAAGTCGCCGCGCTGGAAGGGCAAGCCGGTCGAGGTCGGGCCGCTGGCGCGCGTGCTGATGTTGTATGCATCGGGACACGAACCTACCCGCGAACTGGTCGGTATGGCCTTGAACAAACTCGACCTGCCGGTGCAGGCGCTGTATTCGACCATGGGCCGCACCGCCGCGCGCACGCTGGAGACCAAGATCATCGCCGACCAGATGCAGGGCTGGTACGACCAGCTCGTCGCCAACATCAAGGCGGGCGACGTGAAAACCTTCAACGAATCGAAATGGGAGCCATCGAATTGGCCTGCCCATGCGCAGGGGGTAGGAGTCACCGAAGCACCGCGCGGGGGGCTGGCGCACTGGGTCGTCATAGACGACCAGAAGATATCGAACTATCAGGCCATTGTGCCCAGCACCTGGAACGCCGGACCGCGCGATGCGCAGGGCAATCAGGGGCCGTATGAGGCCGCATTGAAGGGGCATCGGCTGCACGATGTGAAGCAACCCATCGAGATCCTGCGCACCGTCCACAGCTTCGATCCCTGCATCGCCTGCGCGGTGCATCTGACCGACCCCGATGGCAAGGAGTTGATGCAGGTCAAGGTGCTTTGACCGTGTTTATCTAAAAATCAAACTATTGCGATTTACTATTTAAGTATAAGGTTAACTTTAGCTGTCCATCCAACCTCAGTGTTTTCATCACTTCCAACAACGACAACGGGGGCCGAAGATCGTTGTGATGTCGCCGTTGTTATGCCGGAATATGAGGTTCACTCAAGCCTGCTTGGTTTGAGCTTCGACGGGATGGACGTCCCGCTGCGCGCACGTTTGCCGAAGTAGCCTTGCAGCACCTCGCCGGTCAATTGGACCACCTGCTCCTTTACGCCGATCTTGCCGATGATTTTCAATTCCGGCCGGTTAATGATCGTCGCCGCAGCCAGTTCGTCCTTCTCGCCCATGCCCATCAGGATGACTCCCTTGCCGCCGCCGGGCAGGTGTTTCATCTCTCCGAGCAGGAATACCAGAAGCCTACCGCTGTTCGATACGGCGGCCACCAGCGAATGTTCGGTCTGTGTGTATGGGGTAGGGGGGAGGATGGCTTCCTTGTCAACCGAGATGAATTGCTTGCCCGCCTTGTTCCTGCCGACCATGTCGCCGAGGGTGCAGGTAAAGCCGTAACCGGCTGCGGTGGCGACCAGCAACTGCTGGTCTGACTTGCCGCACAGCGCATGTGCGATCTTTGCACCGGGTGCCAGTTCGATGAAGGTCGCCAGCGGTGCGCCGTCGCCGCGCCCGGAGGGCAACTGTACGACCGGGATACTGCACACCCGTCCGTTGTCGCAGATCACGATGCAGTGGTCCGTGGTGCGGCATTCGTATTTGGCCAGCAGGCCGTCGCCATCCTTGAAGGCAAGGGTGGACAAATCCAGCCCGTGCCCCTGACGAGTGCGCACCCAGTGCTTATTCGAGATGATGACGGTCACCGGCTCGTCGAGCAGCGGTGCCGCGACAGTTGACCGTTCTGCTTCCTTGATCAGCGTGCGGCGCTCATCGCCGTAGGTCGTTGCATCCGCCTCGATCTCAGTGGCGACCTGTTCGCGCAGCGCGCCTTCATTGGCCAGCAGACGCGACAGCTCGCGGCGCTCTTTCTCCAGTGTCTTGATCTCTTTTTCGATGCGTATGCCTTCCATCCGCGCCAGTTGGCGCAGGCGGATTTCGAGAATGTCCTCGGCCTGCCGGTCGGTGAGCTCGAACCGTTCGATCAGCGCGGACTTGGGGTCATCGGATTCGCGGATCAGCGCGATCACCTCATCCAGGTTCAGGAAGACGATCATGCGGCCCTCCAAAATGTGGAGGCGGTCGTTGACCTGGTTCAGGCGGTATTCGCTGCGGCGGCGCACCGTGCCGATGCGGAACTCCACCCATTCCCGGATGATTCTGCCCAACGGCTTCTGCTGGGGGCGTCCATCCAGCCCTATCATCGTCATGTTGATCGGCGCGGAGGACTCCAGGCTGGTGTGGGCCAGCAGCACGTTCATCAGTTCGTCCGGTTTCTGGCGCGATGATTTCGGCTGGAACACCAGACGGATGGCCTGCGTCTTATCGGACTCGTCTGCCACCGCATCAAGCACCGAGAGCACCAATTGCTTGTTCTGGACCTGGTCCGGGTTCAGGCTCTTCTTGTTGGCCTTGACTTTCGGGTTGGTCAGCTCGTCGATCTCTTCCAGCACCTTGCGGCTCGACACTCCATGCGGCAGCTCGTATACCACGACCTGCCACTGGCCGCGCGCCAGTTCCTCGACGGTCCATCTGGCGCGCATCTTGAGAGAGCCGCGGCCAGTCATGTAGCAGTCGCGGATATCGCGGGGCGACGAGATGATCTGCCCGCCGCCCGGGAAGTCCGGCCCCTGTATGCAGGAGAGTAGGGCATCGTCGCCCAGGTCAGGCTTGCGCACCAGTTGCACGGCGGCATCGGCGACTTCGCGCAGATTGTGCGAGGGGATCTCGGTGGCCATGCCGACCGCGATGCCCGATGCGCCGTTGAGCAGCACCATCGGCAGGCGCGCCGGCAGCATTGCGGGTTCCCTGAATGCACCGTCGTAGTTAGGCACGAAGTCCACGGTGCCCATGTCGATTTCGGACAGCAGCAGTTCGGCCAGCGGGGTGAGGCGCGCCTCGGTGTAGCGCATCGCTGCGGCATTGTCGCCGTCCCGGGTGCCGAAGTTGCCTTGCCCGTCGACCAGCGGGTAGCGCAGCGAGAAGTCCTGCGCTAACCTAACCATGGCTTCATAAGCTGATGAATCGCCGTGCGGGTGGTATTTACCCAGCACGTCGCCGACCACGCGCGCCGACTTGACGTGCTTGTTGCCGTGGCTCAGCCCCATCGAGCGCATCGCATAAAGGATGCGTCGCTGGACCGGCTTCTGGCCGTCGCACACGTCCGGCAGGGCACGGCCTTTGACTACCGATACGGCGTATTCCAGGTAGGCGCGCTCGGCATACTGCGCGATCGGCACGTCATCGCCGTCTGGCGGCGGGGGCAGGGGAGCGAACTGTCTGGCGCCGCCCTGTCCACCGGATACCGATGGTGTTCCGGTCGCGGTGTTCTCGTCGTCCGGAAGCTGGCCGGGCTGGTCTTCACTGATTTGCTCGATACTCATACTTATACATCCCCTGTGACTTCATTGCCGTGGTATTCCAGCCATGCACGACGTGTCGAGGCCTCGTGTTTTCCCATCAGCATGCTGAACAACTCCATGTTTTCCTTGTACGGAAGGGCTGATGCGTTGACCCGTAGCGCACGCCGAGTGTCCGGATTCAGCGTGGTATCCCATAGTTGCTCGGCATTCATCTCGCCCAGCCCCTTGAAGCGCGACACCGACCACGACCCCTCCCTGATTTTTTCCTGGCGCAGACGGTCCTCGATAGCGAGCAACTCGCCCTCATTGAGCGCATAGATCTTGCGGATCGGCTTCTTGCCCTGCGCGGGCACGTCCACACGGAACAGCGGTGGTTGTGCCAGATAGATCTTCCCGGCCAGGACGACCTTGTAGAAATGGCGGAAGAACAGCGTCAGCAGCAGGGTGGAGATGTGCGCACCGTCCACGTCCGCGTCCGCCATGATGTAGATGCCGTTGTAGCGCAGGCCGGAAAGGTCTGCATCCTCATGCGGGTCATGGGGGTCGACGCCGATCGCCACGGCGATGTCATGGATCTCGTTGTTGGCGAACAGGCGGTCTTTCTCCACCTCGAAGGTGTTGAGTACCTTGCCGCGCAACGGCAGCACGGCCTGGAATTCCTTGTTGCGGCCCTGTTTTGCGGAGCCGCCGGCCGAATCGCCCTCGACCAGAAAAAGTTCGGTGCGGGCAGGGTCGTTCGAACTGCAATCGGTCAGTTTGCCCGGCAGCACGGCGACCGATGACCCCTTTTTCTTCTCGACCTTCTGCGCCGAACGCATCCGTGTCTGCGCCTGCTGGATAGCCAATTCGGTGATGCGCTTGCCATGATCGACATGCTCGTTCAGCCACAGGTCCAGCGGGTCTTTCACCATTTGCGATACCAGGCGCAGGGCATCGCGCGAGACCAGCTTGTCTTTAGTTTGCCCTTGAAATTGCGGATCTAACACCTTGGCGGACAATACGAAACTGGCACGGGAAAACACGTCATCCGACACGAGTTTGACACCCTTGGGCAGCATGTTGTGCAATTCGGCAAAATTCTTTACCGCATTGAACACCCCGTCCTTCAATCCGGAATCGTGTGTGCCGCCCGACCAGGTCGGGATCAGGTTGACATAGGACTCGCGCATGATCGCACCTTCCGCCGACCAGACGATCGCCCAGGCCGCGCCTTCCCCTTCGGCAAAACCACCGTCGCCGCCTTTGGGTACAAACTTCTCCATCGCAAAGATCGGTACCGCCAATTCCTGTTCGGCCATCGCCTCATTCAAGTAGCCGCGCAGTCCGTCCGGATAGGCCCAGGAACGGGTTTCGCCAGTTTTTTCGGTATGCAGCGTGACATTGACGCCGGGAAGCAGCACCGCCTTGGATCGTAATGAGCGTTCCAGTTGCGGCATGATGACGCCGGGAACATCGAAATACTTCGGGTCAGGCCAGACACGCACCTTTGTACCGCTTTGTTTTTTAGGGCAGTCGCCGATGCGCGCCAGCGGCGCTTCGGCAACCCCGTTGCGAAAACGAATGAAGTATTCACCGCCGTCGCGGTAAACAGTGACCTCTACCTTGGTGGACAGGGCATTGGTAACCGCCACGCCGACGCCGTGCAGACCACCGGCGAATTTGTAGGCGCCCCCGGAATCTTTGTCGAACTTTCCGCCGGAATGCAGCACTGTAAAGGCAACCTCCACGACGGAGACGCCTTCCTCGGAATGGATGCCCACCGGAATACCACGCCCATCATCAAGCACGCTTATCGAACCATCCGTGTGCGCAGTGACGAAGATGTTTTTGGCATAACCAGCCAAAGCCTCGTCACAGGCGTTGTCTACAACTTCGGCTATCAGGTGATTGGGGGATTCGAGATTGGTATACATGCCGGGGCGTTGACGCACCGGTTCGAGCCCGCGGAGAACTTTAAAGCTTGATTCGTCGTAGGTATTTGCCATGGATTTGTCTTTGTTAGAGGCGTGATACGTTTGGGTTTATACGGCTGCCGTATTTTACCGAAACATTTGCGATTACATCACGCGCTTTGGCAGATTTATCAAACACCTTTGAAATGATTCGTAACATCATGAATGGAATAAGATGCTTTGCACAAGGGCGCTGATTTCCCCCTTGGATTCCGGATGCCGGAAGAACGCATAATGTATATTATGTCAAATGCCGGTTGTTCGGCATGCAGCCGAATCCAATACATCGTTCAATTGCGGTGCAAGCCTGCGTCCTCCGATGCCCCGATGGCCAGCGCAGTCCAGTCCATGTCAGCCCGCCCCTTGGACATAGCGGACAGCAGCCGTTCATTCAACAAATTGGCAATAGGCATTGGCGTCAGGCTGGTTGCCGCTACGCTGTTCAATAAGCTGATGTCTTTCAAGCCGAGGCTGACTCTGAAACCTGCAGGCTGATATTCCTGGGCGGCGATCACTTTGCCGTAGTTCTGGTAAATGGGACAGGCCAAAAAAGTCTGGCTGAACACGTCCGACACCTGTTCGCGGGACACGCCGTTCTTTTCTGCGAACGTAAATGCCTCAGCCATCGATTCGATAGCTGAGCCGATAAGGAAGTTTCCTGCCAGCTTTACTACGTTAGCCGTATCAGGTTTTTCACCGAAATCGAATATTTGTTGGCCTAGCGCCTCCAGTATAGGCCGGGCTCGATTCTTGGCCCAGCCATCTCCAGCCGAGCATATCCAGAGTTTCCTCTCTGCAGCAGCCTCAGGTCGCCCGAACACAGGCGCGGCCAGATAGGCTGTTCCTTGTTTCTGGTAATAGGACACCATCTTCTGTGCGATCTGAGGCGAAACGGTACTCATGGATATGTGGATACCTCCCGCGCCCAACTTTGTGCCTATCCCGTTTTCGCCAAGAACAACCTCCTCCAGCGCATGGTCGTTTGCCACCATGGAAACCACGATACCGCCAGTTTCGACGACATCCTGCAGTGTTGCGACCACTTCGGCACCCTCACTAGCTAATGATTGGGCTTTCGCGGACGTGCGGTTATACACCCGTAATTTGTACCCGGCACGCAACAGGTTGCGTGCCATGGGCTCGCCCATTTTACCTAGACCTATGAATCCGACTGACTTGCTCATTTGGCGTCTCCACTCCAGGGTTCTGCATGTCTTTTCATCAGGCCAAAAACATCGGCTAACAAAAATTCAGGCAATAAGCATGCACCCAGAAAGAAGGGAAATCCATAAGGTAAATCACCCAATATCTGTATCCTTGGTAACCGAAACGCGTCCAATCGAGCAAAGCACGATATATTATGGTCTCTGCCAGTTAGTAGAATAAGCAGAATCCAATGCACATGTGCAGGTTCGGAATGTTCAGATACCTGATGGTTGGCGGAATACTTTTCGTATTCACAACAAGCTTGATTGTCTGGACTACACGTTCCGACCTGATTGCTCGAGAAAAAGGCCGCTAACAGAAATGGAACGCGGCTAGGGAAGCTGCACTTTGGAAAACAGCAAAAGAAAAAGCATGGGACGAATGGGCAACACAGATTCAGCTACCTAAGGACTGTGTCCATCCAGGTACCGAGGTGCGCAAAATGCAATGCAGGATTCAATGGCAACTACACTCGGAGACGTTCGAGCTAACAAGGTGCAAAGTGGCTGGAAACCTGTGGATGTACTTTAGCGAGTTAACTGAATCGTCATGCTCACAATCGACATTGGTGGGAACCACTGAATCCAACTAGGCCTACTCCCACTCTATCGTAGCGGGTGGCTTTCCGGAGATGTCATAAACGACGCGGTTGATGCCGCGTACTTCGTTGATAATACGATTGGACACCTTGCCCAGCAGTGCATGCGGCAGTTCCGCCCAGTGCGCCGTCATGAAGTCCTGGGTCTGCACGGCGCGCAATGCGACTACCCATTCATAGGTGCGGCCATCGCCCATCACGCCGACGCTCTTGACGGGCAGGAATACGGTGAAGGCCTGCGAGGTTTTTTCGTACCAGCCCGAAGCATGCAGTTCCTCGATGAAGATCGCATCGGCGCGGCGCAACAGGTCGGCATATTCCTTTTTGACCTCGCCGAGGATACGCACCCCCAGGCCGGGCCCTGGAAACGGGTGGCGATACACCATCTCGCGCGGCAAGCCCAGTGCCACACCTAATTCACGCACTTCATCCTTGAAGAGTTCGCGCAACGGTTCCAGCAGCTTCAGGTGCAGGCTTTCCGGCAGGCCGCCGACATTGTGGTGCGACTTGATGGCGTGAGCCTTCTTGGTCTTGGCACCGGCCGATTCGATCACATCCGGATAGATCGTGCCCTGTGCCAGCCATCTGGCCTGCGGCAACTTTTTGGCCTCGCGCTGAAATACCTCGACGAACTCGCGGCCGATGATCTTGCGCTTCTGCTCAGGGTCGGATACTCCGGCCAGGTGGTGCATAAACTCGCCGCTCGCATCGACATGGATCACCTTGACGCCGAGATTGTCTGCGAAGGTCTGCATTACCTGCTCCGCTTCGTTCAGGCGCAGCAGGCCATTGTCTACAAATACGCAGGTCAACTGGTCACCGATTGCGCGATGGATCAGAGCAGCAGCCACCGATGAATCCACCCCGCCGGACAAGCCCAGTATCACCTCATCCTTGCCTACCTGGGCGCGGATCTTTTCCACCGCTTCGCCGATATAGTCCGGCATGTTCCAGTCCTTGCCGCAGCCGCAAATGTCATGGACGAATCGGCCGATGATGGCCTTTCCCTGGTAGGTATGGGTCACCTCGGGGTGGAACTGCACCGCGTAAAAGCGACGCGACTCGTCGGCCATTGCCGCGATCGGGGTGGCCTCGTTGGACGCGATAACCGAGAAGCCGGCCGGCAATGCGGTCACCTTGTCGCCGTGGCTCATCCACACGTCGAGCAAGCCATGTCCCTGTGCATTGGTCTTGTCCTGAATGCCGTCGAACAGTTTTGAATGACCCTGCGCGCGAATTTCGGCATAGCCGAATTCACGCACATGGCCTGACTCGACCTTCCCGCCCAACTGGGCCGCCATGGTCTGCATACCATAACAGATACCCAGCACCGGCACCCCCAGTTCAAACACGATCTGCGCTGCCTTGGGTGTCGCTTCCTCATACACCGAATTCGGACCGCCTGACAGGATGATGCCCGCCGGCTTGAAATCGCGGATGAACTTTGAATCGACATCACAAGAATGCAATTCGCAGTACACGTTGGTTTCGCGCACGCGGCGCGCGATCAACTGGGTGTATTGGGAACCGAAATCAAGAATCAGGATTTTTTTGTGGGACATGGTGGACTGGATCAAGGATTTGAAGATCGTAGATTGAGGAGATGAGGAAATCGGGGCTGAGAGTATGCTCAATCCCCAATCCTGAATCCTCGTTCTTAGTCGATATGGTAGTTTGGTGCTTCCTTGGTGATCTGCACGTCATGCACATGCGATTCACGGATACCTGCGGATGAAATCTCGACGAATTCAGCTTTGACATGCATCGTGGCAATATCGGCGCAGCCGAGGTAGCCCATGCTGGCGCGCAGACCGCCCATCAACTGGTGGATCACCGCCAGCACGCTGCCCTTGTACGGCACACGGCCTTCGACGCCTTCGGGCACCAACTTGTCCTGATTGCCCTCGCCTTCCTGGAAGTAACGGTCGCTGGAGCCCTGCTGCATCGCACCCAGACTTCCCATGCCGCGATAGGACTTGTAGGAACGTCCCTGGAACAGCTCGATCTCGCCCGGCGCCTCTTCGGTGCCGGCGAACAGACCGCCCAGCATCACCGCATGGGCGCCGGCAGCAACCGCCTTGGCGATGTCGCCAGAATAGCGAATACCGCCGTCCGCGATCAGAGGCACGCCAGTGCCCTGCAAGGCCTTTGCCACGTTCTGGATTGCCGCAATCTGCGGCACCCCTACTCCGGCAACGATACGGGTGGTGCAGATCGAGCCCGGGCCGATACCGACTTTCACGCCATCGGCACCATGATCCATCAGCGCCTGTGCAGCGCCGCCGGTCGCGATGTTGCCACCGATCACCTCGACCTGCGGGAAATTGTCCTTGACCCATTTTACGCGGTCCAGCACGCCCTGCGAATGGCCATGCGCGGTATCGACGACGATCACGTCCACGCCCGCCTCGGCCAGCAGCGCCACACGTTCCTCGGTACCGGCCCCCACGCCCACGGCTGCACCGACGCGCAGGCGGCCATGGCTGTCCTTGCACGCCAGCGGATGCTCATTGGACTTGAGGATGTCCTTAACCGTCATCAGGCCGCGCAACTCGAAAGCATCGTTGACCACCAGCACGCGCTCGATGCGGTGTTTGTGCATCAGGCTGCGCGCCTCATCCAGGCTGGCGTTCTCCTTGACGGTGATCAGCCGCTCGCGCGGCGTCATGATGTTCTTGATCGGCTGGTCCAGGTTGCTCTCGAAGCGCAGATCGCGGTTGGTGACGATCCCCACCAGCTTCCTGCCCTCCACCACCGGCAATCCGGAAATCTTGTGCTGGCGCGTCAGGACCAATACGTCGCGCACCGTCATATCCTGGGTAATCGTGATCGGGTCCTTGACCACGCCGCTCTCGAAGCGTTTGACCTTGGCAATCTTGGCTGCCTGCGCCTGCGCTGACATGTTCTTGTGCACGATGCCGATGCCACCCTCCTGCGCCAGAGCTATCGCCAGGCGCGCTTCCGTCACGGTATCCATCGCGGCGGAAAGCAACGGGATATTCAGGCTGATGTTTCGGGTGAGTTGAGTGCGCAGGCTGACGTCGCGCGGCAATACGTTGGAATAGGCTGGGACGAGCAGAACGTCGTCAAAGGTTAATGCTTTTTGAATGATGCGCATTTGAATCGGCCCTCGGCAAAGGCGGCATTATACGCATCCCGGACAAAACCGTAAACGGCCACCAATATGCCGGCAGGCAGTTATCCTGCCGTTCAGTCAATCATATCGGAAGGACGCTCCATTGCGCGCAGCCCAATAAAGCGGGCTGGCAGATTGGGCAGCGTACTGACAAACGAAACCAGCACAGAAGCCAGGTAGCTCAATGACTGCACCAGCAGCACGATGACCCACAGCAACAGATCCGGGGCGTCAACGCCGAGATGGATCGTCACGGCTGCGGCCGCTATCCACAGGCCGGCCAGCAAGAAGGCCTCCTCACGCACCACGGCAAGTGCATTGCGCCAGCTCTGGTGCTCGGCCAGCTTCGGCGTGCGGAAGAACGGGATGTCACGGGTCACAAAACCGAGCAGGACGGCGCGCGAGATGGTGTGAGCCAGAGAGAGACCCGCCAGGCCTCCCGCCAGTGTCTGCAGGGTTGATGCGCCGATGCGGGTCTTGTAGATGTAGAACAGCTTGACCCCCTTGAAAATGAACAGAGAGAGCGGCAGCAGCGAGAAGACGACCATCGGCGGGTCGACGTTCTGGGGGGCCACGACCATGGCCAGAGACCACACCAGCGCGGCCATGTTGAACAACAGGTTGAAGCCATCGGCGAGCCAGGGTAGCCATCCGGCGATGAAATGGTAGCGCTGGCCCAGGCTAAGGCGGGTGTGCCTGAATCCGAATAATCCCCGGGCATGGTGGCGCATGATCTGTATCGCGCCATAGGCCCAGCGAAAACGCTGTTTCTTGTAGTCGATGAAGGTGTCCGGCATGACGCCCGTGCCGTAACTGCGCGGAATATAGTGGGCAACATGGCCGTGTTTGAAGATGCGCAGCCCGAGTTCGGCGTCTTCGGTGATGCACCATTCGGCCCACCCGCCAACCTCTTCCAGCACCCTGCGCCTGACCAGGGTCATCGTGCCGTGCTGGATGATGGCATTGCGCTCGTTGCGTGTCATCATGCCGATGTAGAAGAAGCCGGAATACTCGCTGTAGCACATCGCCTTGAAGATGCTTTCTCCGCCATCCGAATAGTCCTGCGGCGCCTGTACGATGGCCACCTCAGACTCGACGAACTGTGGCACCAGATCGCGCAGCCAGTTGGGATCGACGATGTAGTCGCTGTCGATCACCGCGACGATCTCGGCACGCGGATCGGTGTGGCGCAGGCCAAAATTCAGTGCACCTGCCTTGAATCCCTCAAGCGGCTCGATATGAAAGAACCGGAAACGGGAGCCCAGTCTCTCGCAATGGGCCTGTACTGGTTGCCAGACCGCCGGGTCGCGGGTGTTGTTGTCAATCAATACGACCTCGTAGTCCGGATAGTTCAGGCGGGCCAATGCGTCCAGGGTGCGCTTCAGCATCTCCGCCGGCTCGTTGTAAGCCGGAACATGTACCGAAACCATTGGTAACCGGTTATCGGGCAGCGGGACAAGCGTCATGTAGCGGCGGCGATCTCTCATCCACAGCGCCTCGGCCCACTCATGCGCCTCGGCGAGCAGCACCAGCAGGATGCCGATCATGCCGATGACCAGCAGCACGCCGATGATCAGTGTGCCCAGCGTCAGGTACAGCGTGGTGTATTGATAGATGATCCACACGATGGAGGTGGCCGCGAGATAGCTGACCACAGCCAGGAAGCTGCGGCCGTGACCGCGCATGGCCTTGCTGTCGATCAGCAGTAGCGCGAAGGTGATAGTTGCCAACACCATGGAAATGGCGGCAAGAAGCTGCCACTGGGGCACCGGCACGACGGGCTGGAAAAACTCGAACTTGGGCTGGCGCTCCACATCGTAGACACCCCAATAGGCGCCGACTGCACCCTCGATATCCGTTTTCCACGGCTGGTCGAAAGCCTCCATGATGTAGTAGGTATACCCTTCCTGCGGCGCACGGGCGAGGAAATGGCGCAAAAAGACCGCCTGGTTGGTGACCGAGGCGACTGCATCGTCCTTTTCCCTGCCGTTGCTGGGCCATCCCACTTCCGAGAGGACGATTGGCTTGCCGGGATAGGCTTCCTGCAGCCCGTGCAACTCGTTGAACACGTGATCGACCGCGGCATGGACCTCCTTGCCCTCCCAGTAGGGCAGTATCTGCACTGCGATGAAATCGACGTGATCAACCAATTCGGGATGCTTGTGCCAGATATGGGCGGGTTCGGCTGTACTGACCGGCACCCGCAATTCCTTGCGTGCCTGGTCGAGAAAACCAAGCAGCTTGTCGTAGTCCAGCAGGCCGAGGTGCTGGGTCTCGTTACCGACAATGGCGCGCACCACGTTCGTGTTGTTGCGCACCACATCCAGAAACAGCGGAAATTCCCATGCGTTGCGCTCATCATCGTAGCTCAGGTAGGCGCCAAGGGAGACATTCAGGTTGTACTTGCGCGCTAGCTTGGGTATCTCCGCCAGATTGTCTTCCACACTGTAGGTGCGCACCGATAAAACCTTGCCGGATAACAGCGCAAGGTCCGCCTCGATCTGCTCCAGCGTCGGATAGTGATGTTCGCGCGGGTCTTGCCCGGAATGGTAGGGAGAAAAGGAAAAACCCATCACCTGCTTCGGCCATTCTGGCAACGCTTGCGGCCTGTTAATATAAGCCCACAGACTGAGGCTGATAATCGTCACGGCGATCCCGATTACCCAGTTAGTGAGACGAAACATTGGGGTTCAATCCTAATAGTATTGCGCTGAGAATATTACGCCGAAACAACGGTGATTCCCTGCGTTGCCGGGGCATTGCTTGCATACGGCAGAGGGCGGCCATTATAGGTTAAAAAATTTGAAATATTTGCGGTGAAGCCTCAAGATTCAGCCTTTTTTTCAGCCGGAACATTTCACGAATGCCCACTCCCCCAAAAATTCCGATCTGGCTGGCAGTTCCTCGGATAAGTCCCTGGGTAAGTGCGCTGTTGCATGGGATTACACTGGTCGTCCTGCTGTACGGCTATATGTGGCTCATGGAAGGATTCGGCGGATTCAGTTATTCACATTTCCACCGCCAGCTCATCGAACTGGGGTTCGTGCTTTATTTGTACGCCCTGTTCCACGTATCCTTGAAACCGTCCCGCTGGCGCAGTGTGCTGGCGGCTCTGCCGCTGCTGCTGATTTATCTGGTGCATGACCTGTTCTACCTGGTCTTCGGCAAGGTGTTTCGCCTGATCAATATCGGCGAGTTCCCGGAACTGGTGCAGATTCTCCCGCTGGGCTATTCCGCGCTGGTGCTGGCTGTGCTGTTGCTGCCGCTGGTTTTATTCCTGCTGCATCTGGACTACCGGCGACCACGCCGGATTGCGCTGTGGCTCGCGCCGTTGCTTCTGGTTTCGGTCTTCATCAAGGCCGCGCCGGACGCTTTCGCCCGTTCCTTCGAACAGCTGGCCGCAGAAATCGTGAAGTATTCCGACGGCAAGAGCGTCGAACAGAACGGACGTCTGGCGATGCTTGCTTATCGCGAGGCACAGCGCAGTACCGCCCTGACAGGTCTGGGCCCCTATCATGACCGGCAACGCTATGAGCAGGAGATGGCGGCACTGACCAACGAGTTGCGCCCCCATGACAGCCGCCGCAACATCCATCTGATTGTGCTGGAGAGTTTCCTCGATCCGCGGCTGTTCAGGGATCTTGGTTTTTCCAGCCCCCCTGCTCATCCCGCCTTCGACAAGCTGTTCGGCGACAGGCTGGGGCTGTCGGTCGGGCCGGTGTTCGGCGGCGCCACTGCCCAAGCGGAGTTCGAAGTGCTGTGCGGAGTCCCGGCCTTCGAGCAATTTTCCAGCGTGGAATTCAATGTCTTTACCGGTGCCGCAGCCCATTGCCTGCCGGGCAAGCTGAAGGATCTTGGATACCGCAGCGTCGCAAGCAATACCTACAAGCCCAATTTTTTCAATGCCCTGCCCGGCTACCAAGGCGCGGGCTTTTCGGACAGTTATTTCCCAGAGGAATTCAGCGCGGCGCGCGAGACTTATTTGAAACTGGGTGATACGGGTGTCGAGGAATATTTGTTCGACCGGTCATTGTTCCAGCAGAATCTGCGGTTTTTCCGCTCACATCTGCAGGAACACCCCGGCCAGCCTCTGTTCAACTACGTGCTGACCATCTACGGCCATACCCCGCACCTGCTTGACCCGGAACAGCGCCCCGAGCGGATCAGGCTCACTTCACACTATGCCGACGACCACCTGGATCGTGTCGTCAACCAGTTCTACTACCGCACCGAGGCGATCGCCGAATACGTGAACCAACTGGTCGCACTGGACAAGGACAGCCTGATCATCCTGATCGCCGACCACGTCCCGCCGCTGCGCAACGGCCCCAACACCTACAATGCGCTGCGTTACCTGGACAACCGCGAGCACAGCACCTACTACAACCGCATCGCGATCCTCGAAGGCGGCAAGGCCAGGGTCTACCCCGAGATGCACCACTACGAGCTACCCCCGCTCGTCCTGGATTACCTGAGCGAGGGAGCCTACTGTCGCAAGTATGCCTGCGCGCACAAGGACGGGACACAGCGTGTGGAGCGGGAGTCGTACAGAGAGCGTTACCAACGCCTGATGG
>DASWTZ010000142.1:0-6780 GCA_036401875.1 Gallionella sp. | reverse complement strand
TCCTGGTCTCATCCGGCGCAATCGCCGAGGGCATGCAGCGTCTGAACTGGAAGTCGCGCCCCACGCTGATCCATGACCTGCAGGCCGCGGCAGCGGTCGGACAGATGGGGCTTATACAAGCCTATGAAACCTGCTTCCGCGAGCATGGACTCCATGCCGCCCAAGTCCTGCTGACCCATGCCGACCTAGCCAACCGGGAACGCTACCTGAATGCGCGCAGCACGCTGACCACGCTGCTATCGCTCGGCGTGATCCCCATCATCAACGAGAACGACACCGTCGTGACCGACGAGATCAAGTTCGGCGACAACGATACACTAGGGGCGCTGGTCACCAACCTGATCGAGGCCGACGTGCTGGTCATCCTGACCGACCAGGTCGGACTGTACACCGCCGACCCGCGCAAGCACCCCGAAGCCACGCTGGTCAGCGAGGCGCCGGCCGGGGAACCCAGGCTTGAAAGCATGGCCGGTGGCGCCGGCAGTTCGATCGGCAAAGGCGGCATGATCACCAAGATCCTCGCCGCCAAGCGCGCGGCCCGCAGCGGCGCGCACACCGCCATCGCTTCCGGGCACGAACGCGACGTGCTGCTGCGCCTGCTGCAGGGGGAATCCATCGGCACGCTGCTCACCGCCCCGACGCCGGCGCTGGCCGCTCGCAAACAGTGGCTGGCCGGACACCTGCAGGTTGCCGGGAAACTGGTGCTGGATGCGGGTGCGATCGCGGCGCTCCGTTCCGAAGGAAAAAGCCTGCTTCCGGTCGGCGTCAAACAAGTCATCGGCGAATTCGAGCGAGGTGCTGTACTGGCCTGCGTCAGTGAGGATGGACAGGATATCGCTCGCGGCCTGACCAACTACAACGCTGCGGAAGCCCGGTTGATCGCGCAGCACGCAAGCCGGGAGATCGAATCGTTGCTAGGATATGGCGGTGATGCCGAGATCATCCACCGCGACAACCTCGTCATGCTTTGAATCGGGCGCGACTGCGCCGCAATATCAGCTGAACGCCAGCACCCCGGCGATCATCATCGACACCCCCAGCGTCAGCGCGAACGAGGCCAGATCGCGGTCATGCAGCAAACGGCGCAGCAGGCCCGGCGAGCGCGGCATGCGCGTCAGGCGCCTCCGGTCAGCCGAGCCTGGCGTTTGCAAGCGCGCCAGCGCGTCGTCCGAATCGAAACGGCGCGACAGCGCCATGCGACTGTCGGTTTCCACATCTGCGGAAATGCGGCGCTGAACAGGTTTGTTGTCGGCTGGGGGATTGAGCACGACCGTCTTCTCGTCGGCAGCTGCGGCCGGCGCGCGCTCCCTGACCGGCTTTTTCGACTCGCCCTGCGGCGCCGGAGCTGACGGCGCCAGCTCCTGCAGGCAGTGGCGCAAGTCTTCGACCATCTCCCAGGCACTCGCGTAACGGGCAGACGGCTTCTTCTCCATCGCGCGCTTAACCACCAGATCCAGTAGCGGGGAGACTTCCGAATTGATCCGGCTGGGCGGAGGAGGCTCGAAACTCGACACATTGTGCATCACCTGGGTCAGGGTATCGCCCTTGAACAGCTTGAGGCCGGTGAGCATCTCGTAAAGCACGATACCGAGCGAAAAGATGTCGGTGCGGTGGTCGAGCTTGCTGCCGCCAATTTGCTCGGGCGACATGTATTTCGGCGTGCCCAGCCGTGTCCCAAGTTGCGTCTTGATATCGGATGCCTTGAGCCGCGCGATGCCGAAGTCCATGATCTTGATCCGACCGCGCGGCAGCAGCATGATATTGCCCGGCTTGATGTCGCGATGGATCACGCCGCTGTCGTGCGCAAATGCCAGACCCTCGGCCACCTGCTCGGCGATCGCGACGGCCTCGCGTATCGGAATCGGCTCATTCCCCATCCGCTCGGCAAGCTCCTTGCCATCGAGCAGCTCCATCGCCATGTAATCCAGCTCGTTTTCCTCGCCGAAGTCGTAAATCGTGATCAGTGCCGGATGGTTCAGGCGCGCGGCCGCCTTGGCCTCCTGAAAAAATCGCGCCTGATACTCCGCACGATCCTCCTCCTCATCCCCCAGCGAAATGGTTTTGAGCGCCACTGTGCGGTCGAGCACCGGGTCATGGGCCTTGTAGACCACCCCCATGGCGCCGCGCCCGAGTTCGGACTGGATGCGATAACGTCCCAATTGTTTGAGTTTACGGATAGCCATGGGTGAACCTCTTCATGCTCTCCAGCGTGGTTGACAGGTGGCTGCCGATGTAGGGCTCAAGAGGCCGCGGCCGGTCCGGTACCCCGATACGCAGCGCAACAGCCATCGCCAGCATCAACAGGGATGCGGTCAATGAAACCACCATGAAACGGCGCCGGCGCTGACTCGCCGCGAGGCGGTCCAGACGGAATACCTGATAGGTGCGCAAGCCGGCATCGCTGAAATTCTCGGTCGGCACCAGCACGCTCTCGGCACCCGGCGACATCTGCGCCAGCGCAGTACGGAAATTCTGCGATGCCAGCAAGCCGGCCTCCGTGGCAAAGGCGGCCATCACCGAGGCCGTCGCCACCCCGTCGCCGGCAAGCACCTCGCCCGTATCGCCAGCCAGAATTTCAACCGGTCCGTGGTCGATGCCGATGCACAGTCCGAGACCGGCGCGATTGGCCTTCAGCGCGCGCTCGGCAAAAGCCAGCGCTGCCGTCGCATTGTCCAGCACCGCCACGGCCGCGCTGCCGCTGCCGGCCAGCACGATGCGCCCGCGCTCCGGAATATCGGGCAACAGCATCGCGAGTACCGTATCGAGCTGCGCGTTCAGCCGCGCCTGTTCGGCCACCGGTCGGCGCGCGTAATCGCGCAGCCGGAGCAGCACGACGCTGCTCATCGAAGGTGAATGATCGACTTCAGCCATGGTTCAGCAGGAAATGTTTTTATTCGGAACAACCATAGAAAGTTGCGAATCAAGCAGTTCACAACCAGAAGAAAAGGCAAATTTGTTCATCATGCGACTCATTCCAGTATAAATTTCACGGAAATACCGGCCGGACATGCCGCCCGTTTCGTCAACGATACCACAAGAAAAGAAGGATCATCTCCGGGAATTTTTACTTCACCGCCCTCACCGGAATCGAAGCACTCCTGCCGCCCCATTTCGCCGGACCGATCTCGTGCACCGAGCAGCCGTTCGCGTCCACCGCGACGGTTACCGGCATGTCCTCGACCTCGAATTCGTAGATCGCTTCCATGCCCAGGTCGGCGAAGGCGAGCACTCTGGCGCTGCGGATCGCCCTGGACACCAGGTAGGCCGCCCCGCCGACCGCGATCAGGTAGACCGCGCCGTGCTGCTTGATCGACTGGATCGCGGCCCTGCCGCGCTCGGCCTTGCCTATCATGCCGATCAGTCCGGTCTGCGCCAGCATCGTGTCGGTAAACTTGTCCATCCGCGTCCCGGTAGTCGGGCCGGCCGGGCCGACGGCTTCGCCGCGCACTGGATCGACCGGGCCGACGTAATAGATGAAGCGCCCGTTGAAATCCACCGGCAGCGGCTCACCCCTGGCCAGCATCTCGGTCATGCGCTTGTGCGCGGCGTCGCGCCCCGTCAATAATTTTCCGGAGAGCAGCAGCGTCTCGCCCGGCTGCCACTTCGCAATGTCGGTGCGCGTGATGCCGTCCAGGTTGACGCGGCGCGCATCCGGTGCGGGTGCCCAATGCACGTCGGGATAGTCCTCGAGCTTCGGCGGCGTGAACTGTGCGGCGCCGCTGCCGTCCAGCTCGAAGTGGATGTGCCGTGTCGCGGCGCAATTGGGGATCATCGCCACCGGCTTGGAGGCCGCATGGGTCGGGTAATCGAGTATCTTCACGTCCAGCACCGTGGTCAGCCCCCCCAGCCCCTGCGCGCCGATGCCCAGCGCGTTGACTCTGTCGCAGATCTCGATGCGCAGCTCCTCGATGCGGTTCGCGGCACCCCGCGCCTTCAGCGCAGTCATGTCGATCGGCGCCATCAGCGACTCCTTCGCCAGCAGCATCGCCTTTTCCGCGGTGCCGCCGATGCCGATGCCGAGCTGGCCGGGCGGGCACCAGCCCGCGCCCATGCCAGGCAACTGGCCGACCACCCACTCGACCAGGTCGTCGCCGGGATTGAGCATCGCGAAGCGCGCCTTGTTCTCCGATCCGCCGCCCTTGGCCGCGATGCGCACCTCCACCCTGTCGCCGGGCACGACCTCGAAATGCACCACCGCCGGGGTATTGTCGCCGGTGTTCTTGCGCCGGCCCGCCGGGTCGCTGACGACCGAGGCGCGCAGCACATTGTCAGGCAACAGGTAGGCGCGGCGCACCCCTTCGTTGACCATGGCGGTGACATCCATCGTCGCGCCTTCCCAGCGCACCGCCATGCCGACGCGCACGAACGCGACAACGATGCCGGTATCCTGGCAGATCGGGCGTTTGCCGATCGCGCACATCTGCGAGTTGGTCAGTATCTGCGCCATCGCGTCCTTCGCGGCGGGAGACTCCTCCCGGCGATAGGCATCGGCCAGCGCGTGGATGTAGTCTGTTGGGTGGTAGTAGGAGATGAATTGCAGCGCGTCGGCGATGCTGGTGATGAAATCCTGCTGGCGTATCGTGGTCATGGCGGCCTGTCTTGTGTTGCGTGTGTTTTGCGGCTGCGGCGATTATGTGCATCAACCGGAGCAGCGTCAATCCGGGGCCGGCTGGTTTTTATTGAGGGTATCAGCAGGACGGATGTTCGTGCAAACTCAATGAACAGGTCAGCGCTGGCAGCACCCCCTTCGGCCTTACATGAAACATCCTAAATGCGCCGAAATCCTTAGCGCTCGGGATGGTGCCGGCATATTCGAAGCTGGCCCAGCCCTCGCCTTCAAGTTCGAGCATCGCCACAAAAGGCTCGGTGCCGAATATCTCGCCCGGCGGCGTGACGGGTTCGATACGCGCCGTCTTGGTCACGTCGTTGCTGGAGTAGGTGTAGCTCTGAGTCAGGTGGTCGTAGAGTTTGTACACCGGCCCGAAGTGCAGACCTATGCGCATCAGCAGCGGCTCATCCAGCCCCAGTCGGCTCTGGTCGATGCAGGCGATGGCGTTGTTCAGCTCGATCGCGATTCGCGCCGCCGTCGAGGCCTTCTCGGTCACCAGGAAGATCGCATCGCCCCAGGTGTCCAGGTTCTGTATCTCGGACCGGTACTGCTCGACCACGCTGGCCAGCGCGGGCTGGAGCTCGTTGAAGTACCAGAGTATGTCCCTGTCGCCCAGCTTGCTGTATCCGCGTATATCCGAAAACAGGATCGCATGGGGCTCGCGCCGGTTTTCCGGGAACTCGCCGTGAAACTTGCGAAAACGCGATTCCGGCAGGCGGGGCGGCGACGGGATAATTTCCGAGCGATGCCCCAGCTCCTTCCACCTGGCGATGTTGTTGTAGGTGCCAGAACGCTGGCTGATCGCCACCTGGTCCCATACGGCGACCTGCATCAGCCTGGCGTGCAGAGAATTGGCGCGCATGGTCGCCATGCCCATCGCCACATCCTCGCAGAAGTTGAACAACGAACTCTCGCCCAGAAAATCCGACTCGGTGGCGAAAGAAACGGTATGCGCCCGGGCGATGCATGCATGGAATCTCTGCACCCAGCCTTCCCCGGAGGGCCGCACCAGTTCTTCGCAAAAACTCTCCTTCCCGAACGGGAGCCAGACGTTCAGTTCTCCGCCATGCTTCAGGATAGATTCGGCAATCATGATGTCGGCGCCGCCCGCCAGCGAGCCGTAGGCGATTGCCACATGGTTGCGCGCGATCACCTCGTCGATCCGGCCGGCCAGCTCAATCTCGCCCGCCTCACTCAGCGGCCTGCTCTCGTTGAAGATGTGGCCGCAGTAGTGGATCACCGTTTCCGGCAGCAGCGGTTCCAGGATCGCCGCATCTATGCCCAGATAGGCGCATATCAACTTAAGCTGGTAATGTGTCCGCGCGCGGGTTAGCAGATTCCTGCTGTTGTGTCCGGCCGCCTCCGCGATGAATTGCCTCGCCTCATCCAGCCTGTTCAGCAACAGGTAGGCCTCGGCCTGCGTGGCCAGCGGGAAGTACTTCGGCCCGTGGTCGGCCCGCGCAATCTCGAACGCGGAAGCGGCCAGCTCTGCCGCCTGACTGGGGTCGCCGGAAAGCAGATAGAGCGTGGCCGCATTGATGGCGGAATAATGGGCGCCGGTTTTGAGAAATTCCTGATAGTAGGTATAGGCGGCGGTACGGAATTTTTCCTTGTCCATGTCCTGGAACGGCTGCTCACCGCCCAGACTCTGGAAAGCCAGGTCCTTCAGGATGCGCGGCTCCAGTGCCCGGATGTATTCGTTCCCGCTTTTATGCAGCTTGTACGAATAGAACGCATCCAACGCCCGCTGCTTCGCATTGCATCGGGAGAGCGCCAAGACCGAACAATGCTGGAAGAACTCGTCATGCGGATGGATCGCCAGCGCCGCCTGCGCCAGATCATATTCCCTGAGGTAGTCGCCAGTCTTCTGGGCACCGATGATCTCGGATTTGATTTCTTCGATGGATAGGGTCATCTGGGCAAAATCATTTCGGTTAAATTGCCGGGGTCGGCCGAATGACACCCGGTCAGTGCCGCTATACGACGCCCGATGCGTCAATCAGTTCCCTTGCCGCACCATTCGATGATGCGTACGCCCACTATACCTTCATACCCCCCGCATCAGCCACCACCAGCCGCTCAGCGTGAGGAACGAGACCAGCAGCCCGACAGCGACCATCAGGTTCGAAAGCTCAGGATCGAGGTCGTGCTCGCGCGCGACGATCGCAGCG
>DASWTZ010000141.1:0-5837 GCA_036401875.1 Gallionella sp. | reverse complement strand
GACAGCCATACCTGGCTGCACGGCAAGAAGATCAGCCTGTACGGCGATCCCGACTTCACGCTGGGCATGACCAAGTTCCTCACCGAATTGGGCATCGAGCCGCTGCACGTGCTGTGCAACAACGGCAGCAAGAAGTGGCAGAAGGCCATGCAGAAGATGCTGGACGAGACTCCTTACGGCAAGAACACCCAGCTGTTCGCGGGGGCCGACCTGTGGCACTTCCGTTCGCTGGTGCTGACCGAGAAGCCGGATTTCATGATCGGCAACTCCTACGCCAAGTTCATCCAGCGCGACACGCTGCACAAGGGCAAGGAGTTCGAGGTGCCGCTGATCCGTATCGGCTTCCCGATCTTCGATCGTCACCACCTGCATCGCTCGACCACACTGGGCTATGAAGGCGCGATGCAGATGCTCACCACACTGACCAATGCAGTGCTGGAGCGCCTGGACGAAGAGACTCGCGGGATGGGGACCACCGACTACAACCACGACCTCGTCCGCTAACGGGGTCTGGAAGCTACTGCGCTCGCCATGACGTTGTTGGTAACGGGTTCGGAATCCTCACATACTGATTGTATGTTCCGGTTCCTCACCCGTTCCCGCCTAGTCCTGGCATCGCTCGTGACGCTTTCAGCCTCCCGTTAGAAACCTGCACATCCGCACAGAGGCGGGTTGAATTGAAAGGAAGTAGTTATGGCAAACATCATGATCCGTCGCGACAGCAAGGGCAGCTATCAGTTCTATCTGCCCAAGCGCGATCTCGAGGACACCATCGTCTCGATGGAGTTTGACACCCAGGAGAAGTGGGGTGGAGAGATCAAGCTCAACAACGGCGGGACTTATTACATCGAGCCGCAAACGGCACCCGCGCGCCTGCCTTATTCTGTGCGTGCGCGCCGACTCGATGCGGCGGAATGATCGACAAGGAGATTAATCATGGCAATGAAGATCAATGCAGACCTGTGCACCGCTTGCGGTGACTGCGAACCGGAATGCCCCACGGCTTCCATCAAGGTGAAGAAGGGCATGTATTCCATCAACGCAAGCGAGTGTACCGAGTGCGATGGCGAATACGACAAGCCGCAATGCGTGAAGGTCTGCCCGATCAAGGGCTGCATCACGCAGATAGCAGCGTAATAAAACTCCGTTCGCCCTGAGCCTGTCGAAGGGTGAACGGACAAATAGCCTTCGACAAGCTCAGGCCGAACGGCTTGGGGGTGTTGAACAAACAAGAGGTACCAACATGACCACCACCGTCATCACCAAAACAGCCGCACTGCGCATTGCGCAGGCTGCGCGGGCGCTTTCCGATGTGAATGCGGGTGCTTTCGCGGCCAAGCTGGGGGATACCATCGGCTTGCCGATCACCGAAGAGAAACTCGCCAAGGTGACTGTGGCCGACCTGAAACTCATCCTCTCCGGCGAAGAGACGGTCGAGCCGGATGTGGATGGTGCTTCGATCAAGCTGGCGGTGCGCCACCTGTGGGGGCAATCTGCCGAGGCCGAGGACCTTCCGCAGCTGGCTGCCTACAAGGAAGGCGACATGCCCGGCAGCCTGCGCGTGGCCGTGGCTTCCAATAGCGAGGAGAACCTCGACGGACACTTCGGCTCATGCCCGCGCTTTCTCGTGTACCAGGTCGGGCGCAACGAGATCCGCCTGATCGACATCCGTCCCACTTTCGTCGCCGACGATGCCGAGGACAAGAACACCGCGCGTGCCGGACTCATCAACGATTGCCAGATCGTCTACGTGCAATCGATCGGCGGCCCGGCTGCGGCCAAGGCGGTGCGCGCCAATGTGCATCCGGTCAAGGCGCCGGAAGGCGGCAAGGCCGGCATCGCGTTGACGCGCCTGCAGGCCGTGCTGGATGCGCCACCCCCCTGGCTCGCCAAGATACTCGGTGTGAAGGCGAAATCGCTGAGCCGGTTCGCGGAATCGGAAGAAGAGTAGCCTGATGATTGTGCACGAGACACTGGAAAAGATCGCCAACGCTGCCGCCACGCTGGGTGCGCTGAACGATGCCACGTTGGCCGAGCTGAGGCAGACCTGGCCGGATCTGCGCTTTACCTTCTGCAATGACGACGATATGCCGGCACGGCTGTCGCCCGCATTGAGTCGTGAAAGTTTCAATCTGTATCTGGTCAATGGCGGCGAACATTGTCTCAGCCTCACCAATGACCCGTTGCAGGCCATCGGTGTGGTGCTGGCGGAAGTGGATGGCGCCTAGCGAGGGGAGGACGTTCCCTGCTGTAACGCTTATGTAACGACAATAACAAAAAGCAACCGGGAGGAAATCATGCTTGATACAGCGACATTGGCTTTGCTGACCAAACTGAAGGTATTGGCAAAGAAAGAGGGGACCAATATCGATCTCGTCAAAATGAGCGGCGACAAGGGTTATGCCGAGCTCACCTTGAGCGAGCTCAGCAATTCGGACGATCAGGAACTCGTGTTGATCGTCATCCAGCTGATGAACCAGTTCGGGATGATCAAGGCGCCGCCGGTCAAGGCGAAGGATGAGGATAAGGATACGGGCGGACAGTACGTCGGGGCATTGCGCTAAAACAGACCATGCGGAGTGTCCGGATCGACTTTGCCTGCGCCGCCGACCTGCCGCATCTGGCCGATCTGCTCGCCGAACTGTTTACACTGGAAAGCGACTTCAAACCCGGCCGCGACCGCCAGCTGCGCGGTCTGCAACTGATACTGGACGAGCCGGCATCGGGCCGGCTGTTCGTGCTGCGTGTGGCGGGAAAAGTGGCGGGCATGGCCAATGCGCTGATCACGATCAGCACAGCGGAAGGAGGCAAGGTGCTGTTGCTGGAGGATGTGATCGTTAGCCGTGAGCATCACGGCGGCGGACTGGGGCGGCAGCTGATGGAGCATGTGCTGAGTTGGGCGCAGGCGCAGGGGATGACCCGGGTCACCCTGCTGGCCGACCGCGATAATCATGGCGCGCAGGCGTTCTACCGCAAGCTCGGCCTCGAGCCTTCGCACATGACGGCGCTGCGCAAGAAGCTGTAGCGATAATTTGCAGGATGGATTAAGCAACAATTGAAAGTCTTGAATATGTCGGAACGTCATCTGGAGGCATCGCCGCCGACCACGATTGCCTTGGCCGATTGCTCGGTTTGCCCGCATCGCGCGCTGCTGGAGTCGGGACTATGCGTGCCCGGCGATGTCTGTGTGACGGTGCATAGCGGGCGGCAGATCGACCGTTTCCTGCGGCGCAATCCGCAGTTCGCGCGGGACTATCTGGGCGATGGCTTCTGGGAACGCCGTGCCATCGCAGCCCGCTATGCCCCGCTGGATGTGCTGCGGCAGATGCCGCGCGATGCCGACGAGGTGGTGCGCCGTGTCGTGGCGAGCCGCCTGCCGGCTGATGAGCTGGACGGTTATCTGCACGATCGGGATCGCGAGGTGCGCATGACGGTAGCCAGCCGCCTCGCGCCGGACCGCTTGGGCGCGCTGCTGGGCGACGCCGATTATCTGGTGCGTTTGCAGGTGGCCAGGCGATTGCCGCACGGTCAATTGCCGCGTATGGCGGGCGACGAGGATCGCGAGGTGCGCAAGGAGGTGGCGCGGCGTCTGCCGCCGTTCGCGCTGGGTCTGCTGCTCAAGGATAGCGATGCCGAGGTGAGGCGCATCGTCGCATCGCGCGCGTTGCCGGATGACGCGGTGAAACTGCTGCACGACGCGGATTGGGTGGTGCGTCTGGAAGCGGTGCAGCGTGCGCCTGTCGAAGCCATCGCGGGACTTGTCGACGATGCCGAGCCTGAGGTGCGTGCCGCCGTGCGGCAACGGTTGAAGGCGTTTTTACTGGAGAATAGAGATGAGCATTGATACGCTGAATGACGCCGCATTGGACAATATGGCCAGCGAGATCGAGTCGATCCCGCCGCGCCCGCATCACAGCGGGGTGCTGGAGATCGCCAACCGCATCCGGCCCGGCTGCACCTTTCGTTATGTGCTGACTCGCGGCGGCTGGTATCGCCCCGGTGGTATCATCGACGCCGACGGCACGCGCATCGCAGACAGTCTGGAAAACTGGGCAGGAGACCAGCTGAAAGTCTGCGGCGGCGACGTGCAGGAGCTGGCCGAGCGCCATGCCGGCAGCGGCCTGCTGGCGACACGCCACACCGGACGCACGCATTACTTCGTCGCAGCCTACGGCCCGGCCCCTGCGGATTTCCTGCAACTGGAAGTCGAAGAGCTGCAGGAGGTGCTGGATCGCAAACTCATCGATGGCGACAACCCGCCGGAAGACCTGCAGGAACTCATCGAACCCATATCCCCGACTCGGCTGGATGCGCAGCCGCTGGGTGCGCCCCGGTATCGTTTCCGCCGTATGTACGACATGCGCCAGGCGATCGCGAGATCCAGGGTCACCGATGTCAAACCTGCCGGGTTGCCGCGCCTGTTGAAAGAGTGGTCGCACAGCAGCGTAGCGATGCGCGGTCATTTTTGCGATCACTGGATATCGGCGCTGCGCGAGCACCAGGACCGCTATCGCAACCCGCAGTTGTCCATCTCGCTGGTGTCGCGCCGCGCACGCGAACTCAAACCGTTCCAGTGGGACGCCGGACTTTCCGGCGTGCAGATGCATGCGCAGTTGCAGGCATTCGACCGCGCCGCCGGCTATCCGTCGGCGTGGTATTTCCACCTGGTCGCCGGAACCTGCACCCCGCCAAAAGTCGCCTATGCCGTCGCGCGCGACCTGGAATCGGGGTTCGGCTATCTGCCGGACACCGAGGCGGCGCTGGTCAGGAGCTGGGTGTCGGCGCCGT
The DNA here is from genome assembly GCA_036401875.1 of Gallionella sp. GTDB lineage: Bacteria > Pseudomonadota > Gammaproteobacteria > Burkholderiales > Gallionellaceae > Gallionella. Next base: position 1,049 of record DASWTZ010000141.1, on the reverse strand, counting down.
ACTCGGTATGATTTTTGTTGATTTTGTCGGATTCACTACAAGGTGAAAATCCACAAAATCGCGTTAAATCAAGCTGCTGTTGATTGGCACGGCAATTGCAGAAGTGAGGCTGTCATTACTCACGAGTGAATATCATGCAAGCCAAGGACATCGCCGAACTGCTGAACGAACCGGCCTGTGCGCATAACAAAAGGAGAAATCCGGTTGTGCTCGTCCCAAGCCCGGGGCGACTGCGGGCGGCTGCTCGTTCGACGGGGCGCAGATTGCGCTGCTGCCGATCGCCGATGTCGCGCATATCGTGCACGGGCCGATTGCCTGCGCCGGCAGTTCCTGGGATAACCGCGGCACGCGCTCCTCGGGTGCGTATTCTTCTGGACGGGGGTTGTACCGCATTGGCATGACCACCGATCTCACCGAGCAGGACGTGATCATGGGGCGCGGCGAGAAGAGGCTGTTCCATGCGATCAAGCAGGCGGTGGATAGCTATGCGCCGAAGGCGGTGTTCGTCTACAACACCTGCGTGCCCGCGCTGACCGGCGACGACATCGGCGCGGTGTGCAAGGCCGCCGCCGAGAAGACCGGCGTGCCGGTGGTGCCGGTGGACTGCGCCGGTTTCTACGGCACCAAGAACCTGGGCAACCGCATCGCCGGCGAGGCGATGTTCAAGTATGTGGTGGGCACGGGCGAACCGCTGCCGATACCGGAAAGCGCGCAGCGCCCCGGCATCAAGGTTCACGACGTGAACCTGATCGGCGAATACAACATCGCGGGCGAGTTCTGGAATGTGCTGCCGCTGTTCGACGAACTCGGCCTGCGCATCCTGTGCACGTTGTCGGGCGATGCGCGTTTCCACGAGGTGCAGACCATGCACCGCGCCGAGGCCAACATGGTGGTGTGCGCCAAGGCGCTGCTCAACGTGGCGCGCAAGCTGCAGGCCGATTACAAGACCCCGTTCTTCGAGGGCAGCTTCTACGGCGTGACCGACACATCACAGGCGTTCCGCGAATTCGCGAAGCTGCTCAACGATCCGCAGCTTTCCGAGCGCACCG
>DASWTZ010000140.1:0-9295 GCA_036401875.1 Gallionella sp. | reverse complement strand
AAAATGATGTCCGAACACGATCCACCTGTTGGTGGGCAGGAAGTCGTGCCCGTTATTGAGTCTTTCTGCAGGAGTAGCGCGGGTCGGATCGACCAACAGCACCTTGCTCGTGATCCATAGTGCATAGAAACGGTACGCGATCACAAAAACGCACAATGCTGCAGTGATGAACCACATGGCATTGATGGGCTCGCCGCGATTGAGCGCGATGCCGCCGACTGCTGCCGCGCCGAGCAGTGCCACCGCCACCCAGACCAGGGCGGACATAATCTTGTTGTTCATGTTGGACGTAAGGAAAAATGGTTTGTGCGACAATGCTACCAAATTTTGTTTGCCTGGCCCCATATCAATCCGTAAAATCGCCGACTTACTTCTGGAATAGCCGTGTCGTTTGAATCCATAAAACAGTTGCTCGCCCATGACATGTCCATCGTGGACAGCGTGATCCGCACCCGCCTGCATTCCGACGTGGTGCTGGTCAACCAGGTAGGCGAGTACATCGTCAGTAGCGGCGGAAAACGACTGCGCCCCGCGCTCGTGGTGCTCTCCGCCAACGCCTTCGGTTACACCGGGAGTCACCACCATCACCTGGCCGCCGTGGTCGAGTTTATCCATACCGCCACGCTGCTGCACGATGACGTGGTCGACGAATCGGAGCTGCGCCGTGGCCGCGCCACGGCCAGCGCATTGTTCGGCAACGCCGCCAGCGTGCTGGTCGGCGACTTCCTGTATTCCCGCGCATTCCAGATGATGGTCGAAGTCGAGGACATGCGCGTGATGCAGACGCTGGCCGATGCCACCAACACCATTGCCGAAGGCGAAGTCCTGCAGTTGCTCAACTGCCATGACGCCAACGTAGACGAATCCAATTATCTGCGCGTGATCCACTGCAAGACCGCAAAACTATTCGAGGCGGCAATGCGCCTGGGTGCGATCCTGTGCAAATCCTCAGCAGCCGATGAAGATGCCGCCGCCCGGTACGGCATGCATCTGGGAACAGCCTTCCAATTGATCGACGATGTACTCGATTACTCCGCCGACGAGTTGCAGACCGGCAAGCACCTGGGCGATGACCTGTCAGAAGGCAAGCCCACTCTGCCACTGATCTACGCGATGCAGCACGGCACGACCGAGCAGGCTTCGGTCGTGCGCGGGGCGATTGAGGAAGGCGACGTTGGCAAGTTCGTCGAGGTGTTGCAGATCATCCGCGCCACCGGTGCGCTGGATTTCACACGCCGGCAAGCTTTACACGAAGCGGACCTTGCCTGCGCGGCGATCGATTCATTTCCCGATTCAAAATACAAGCAGTCTTTGTTAGAATTAGCACGCTTTGCCGCCACGCGGCAATTTTAGACAGTTCGGGGTGTAGCTCAGCCTGGTAGAGTACTGCGTTCGGGACGCAGGAGTCGGAGGTTCGAATCCTCTCACCCCGACCAGGCAAAAAAGTTCTTCCTCCATTACCCGCATCTGACATATTATTGATTGGCAATCAATAAGTTCAAATTGACAACTATCCCATCGTATTGGAGGAATCAATATGCAAAAGTCTTGGAAATTTTTCGCCACCTCTGCGCTGCTGGCGAGCTGCGGCACAGCTTTCGCCGTGCCTTTCAATTCGATAGATCCGCGCTCGATGGCGATGGGTGGCGCAGGCGTGGCGGTGGGCGATGCCAAGATGGCGCCTTTCTTCAACCCCGCGTTGCTGACCGTGACGCCCGAAGACGACGATTTCACGCTGGCGCTGCCTATCGTCGGTGTGCGCGCCTATGACCCGCAGGATTTCGCGACCAGCCTGGATGACTTCCAGAACGGAAATTACGTATCGAATCTGGACGCCTCAATCAGCACATACAATGCCGCGAAAACGAGCGCCAACCTGAGCGCAATCTCTAGTAATACCACCACGCTCTCCACTCAATTCACTACGCTGAGCGACAAGCCGATCCAGGCCGAGCTGGGCGCGGCGATGGTGGTGGGCATCCCCAGCAAATCCCTTGGTGCGGCGTTTTTCGCGAATGGCTGGGGTGCCGCAGGTGGCGTCATAAAATACCGTGATAACCAGACCTTGGCTGATTTGGCCTATGCAATGGACACGGTCGCGGCCTGCCAGACAACTCCCACCCCTTCGTGCCTCACCACCATCGCGACTGACCCACGTATCCAGCAGTATTACGATCCGGTAACCCAAACGGTCACATTCAACACGACGCAACTCCAGTCCAGCGTCGATATCCGCGGCGTCGCAATGTCTGAAATAGGCGTTGCCTTGTCCAGCGAATTTTCGCTGGGCGATTCGTATTTCGGGCTGGGCCTCACGCCCAAGATGGTACGCACCACCCTTTTCGACTATTCCGCCGATGTCAACAGCAGCAACACCGGCAATGCCACGGACAGCGATTACACGGCCAAATACAGTGGCTTCAACTTCGATCTTGGGCTGGCGAAGGATTTCGAAAATGGCTGGCGCAGCGGTCTATCGGTCAAAAATGTCTTGCCCAAGAGCTACGATTTCAAGCGCATCGCAACTGGCTCCCCGGCAGGCTCGCCCCAGATCACCACGGGCACTCTGAAACTCAAACCGCAGGCGCGTGTCGGTGTCTCTCACTCCAACAGCTGGTCTACCGTGGCGATGGATCTGGACCTGACCGCCAACGATCCGGCGGGTTTTGAGAACCAGAGCCAGTATCTGGCTCTGGGTGGAGAGTTGAACGCGTGGGGCTGGGCACAGTTGCGTGCCGGTTACCGTGCCAACTTGAAAGATACCAAACGCAACGTCACTTCGATCGGCGTCGGGCTGGGTCCGCTGGACATTACCGTTGCCGGCAACAGCAACGAGTACGGTGCCTCCCTCTCCCTGGGCTTCACTTTCTGATAGAGCCCTGCGCCTGCCTACAGCAGGCGCGTCATGTCACCCCTGGCGAATCCGCTTAACGGATTCGCCATTTTTTTGCCCAGCGCGATCACCTTGAATAGTTCGCCCATCTCTGCCGGACTGGTGAGTTTCTGCAGCTGCGCGGACAAAGGCAGGTAGTCGCGCATGTTTTCCGGGGACACTTCCTTCAGCAGCCCGGTGATCCCGCAGTTGATCAGGAAGAACGCCTGGGTCGTGTAGCCCATCAGCTCCAGTCCCGCATCGATCCCGGATTCCGCCACCTCGGTGAAATTCACATGGGCGGTGATGTCCTGCAATCCCGGCAAGAAAAACGGGTCGTCGTGCGCGTGATGACGGTAGTGGCACATCAACGTGCCGGCACTGCGCTGCGGGTGGTAAAACTCGCGCGCCCCAAAGCCGTAGTCGATGAACAGCATCGCACCCTGATCCAGCCGCTGCGCGAGACTGTTGACCAGCCCGCGTGCAGCAAGACTGATCTCGCTGACATAGTCGTCCGGCACGGAAATCCGTTCTGCCGCATCGAGCAGCGCCACATCGGTGATCGCGCACTCCTCCCAGATGAAACCGCGTTCTCCGTGCGCCACGCCGCGCTCGGTGATCGCACCCTCGCGCCAGTGCAGCACATGCACCGGCAGCGCATCGAGTACCTCGTTGGCAATGATCGCCCCCGAGAATCTATCCGGCAGCGCGTCCAGCCAGTGCACCCGGTCCAGCAGATGCGGGAGGCGTTCACGGATGTGCTGCTGCTGCCGCTCGCGCAAGTCTGCACTCACCTCAAGTATCGAATAGCTGTCCGGCAGGCTGCCCAACTGTTCCAGTTCGGCCAGCATGTCCGCGGCCAGTTTTCCGCTGCCCGCCCCTAGTTCCAGTATGTGCGGCGCGCTGCCGGCCATAATCTCCGCCGCCTGGCGAGCCACTGTCCGGCCGAACAACGGCGTCAACTCCGGGGCGGTGATGAAGTCGCCCGCCTCGCCGAATTTGCTCGCACCCGCCGTGTAATAGCCCAGGCTGGGCGCATACAGGGCGAGTTCCATGAAGCGCGCAAATGGGATCCAGCCGCCCGCGGCGGCGATCTCGGCGCCGATGTGTCCGGCCAGTCGCGTACTGTGTTGTGCGGCTTCGGCGCCGGGCGCGGGTAATGTTGCGGGCATGGTCAGGTATAATCCCCGGGTTGATCCAATTGATGGGAAGCGGCCGAGTTTAATGGAGCAGGCGTTGCATGGCAAAGTGGTGTTGGTGACCGGGGGCGCGAAGCGCGTCGGCGCGGCGATCTGCCGTCGCCTGCACGCGGCCGGCGCACGGATTGCGATCCATTACCGCAGCTCCGCAGACGAGGCAGCGGCCTTGCGCGACGAGCTGAATGCGCTGCGGCCCGAGAGCGCGTCTACATTCCAGGCTGACCTGCTCGATCTGGATGCGCTGCCAGTGCTGGTGCGCGAAGTCCTCTGCGAGCTTTCCCATCTGGACATACTGATCAACAATGCCTCCAGTTTCTATGCAACCCCGCTGGCTGAGATCGACGTAACACAGTGGGACGACCTGCTCGGCACCAACCTCAAGGCCCCGCTGTTTCTCGCCCAGGCTGCCGCAGCCGAGCTGCGCCGCCGTCATGGCTGCATCGTCAACATCGTCGACATCCACGCCGAGCGCCCGATGCACGGCCACCTGCTGTACAGCGTCGCCAAGGCCGGGCTGGTGGCGCTAACCAAGGGGCTGGCCCAGGAACTTGCCCCGCAGGTGCGGGTCAACGCGATCGCGCCGGGCGTCATCGTCTGGCCCGAGGGCGAGGCGTGGCAGGACCCGGAACAACGCCGCAGGATCATCGCCCACACGCTGCTCAAGCGCGAGGGCGAACCGGACGACATCGCCAGGACGGCAGCTTTTTTAACCCAGGATGCGCCCTACATCACCGGCCAGATCATCGCCGTGGACGGCGGGCGCAGCATCAACATCTAATCGCAACATGAACGACATGACACAACCCGCGCATTTCGAGCGCCACTCGACCAATTTCAACCGCCTCAAGGGGCGACTGGAACACATGGTCGGCCAGGCCATCGCCGACTTCAACATGATCGAGGAAGGCGACAGCGTGATGGTATGCCTGTCCGGCGGCAAGGATTCCTACACGCTGCTGGACATCCTGCTCACGCTGCGCAAGCGTGCGCCTATCGATTTCCGTATCGTCGCGATGAACCTGGACCAGAAACAGCCCGGGTTCCCCGCCGAGGTGTTGCCTGATTACCTCAAGTCGCTAGGCATCGAATATCACATCGAGACCCAGGACACCTACTCCATCGTCAAGGAGAAGATCCCCGAGGGCAAGACCACCTGCTCGCTGTGCTCGCGGCTGCGCCGCGGGATCATCTACCGCGTCGCGCAGGAACTCGGCGCGAACAAGATCGCGTTGGGACACCACCGCGACGACATGATCGAGACGCTGTTCCTGAACATGTTCTTCGGCGGCAAGCTCAAGGCGATGCCGCCCAAGCTGGTCACCGACAAGGGCGACCACATCGTGATCCGCCCGCTCGCCTATTGCGCCGAGAAGGACATCGCCAAGTATGCGCGCGGCATGGAGTTCCCCATCATCCCGTGCAACCTGTGCGGCTCGCAGGAGAACCTGCAACGCCAGAACATCAAGGAGATGCTGCGCCAGTGGGAGCAGCAATATCCCGGCCGCAGCCAGACGATCTTCACCGCGATGCAGAACGTCAAACCCTCGCATCTGCTCGACGGCAGCTTGTTCGACTTCAGGAATCTGCACCTGGGCACGAAGGTCGCCGAGGGCGACGTAGCTTTCGACGACGATATGTAGGGAGCCGCCATCACCCTGGATATCCGGCATATGCCGGATGCCATACAAATCGCATGTGATATGCTCTGCAGAGCATATGTATTTTGGTAATTAATAAGGAGAAGTCATGTTTTTACGCAGCATTTTTTCGATCTTACTGTTGGCTGCAGGCAGCACGGCGCTGGCCGACACCATTGACATCAGTCTGCGCGACAGCAGCGCCTACCTGAGATACAGCGCATCGATGGGTCAGGACACGCTGGGCAAGTCCGAGCTGTACCTGGGCGCCCTGTATTCTGACAAGGACAACTTCCTGACCGATCTTGGACTGCTGGTGCAGGATGAAGTGAACAGCGAAGCGCCCATCGTCAGCGTGGGTTTCGGCATCAAAGCGCTGGCCGGGCGGGCACAGGCCAACGACGTGGCTGCCGTTGCGGTCGGCGCGCTGGTCGGCGTCAAGCCGTTTGCCGATCCACGTGTGAATCTGGTCGGTGAGGGCTTCGTGTCACCCAAGATACTCAGCTTCAGCGAGGCCACCCGCTACATCGGCACTGCCGCCCGCGTTGAGTTTGAAATCATCCCGCAAGCCGTTGCCTACATAGGCTATCGCGCGACGCGCTTCGACTTGGTCAACAAGCCAACCGCCAAGATCGACGACGGCCTGCATGTCGGTCTGAGGATGATGTTTTAGAAGGATTTATATGCGGGTGCGGCGCACCCGCTCCTCGGCTTGGTCGGGCTTCTACCCGTTCAACGAAAGCGATAGATCACTTCCCTGCATCCATCGCAACCTTAAAGATCACCTTGCGTATCTGCCCGCTGCCCACCAGCGGTGCATGCGCATCCTCCGGAAAGAAGATGCAGAAATGATCCGGCGGCACCGGCACCCATGATGCCGGCGCATCGTGGAAGAAGCGGATGTCCTTCTCCTCGCTGTGCTCGCTCACCTGGTTCAGGCAATCCGCCAGCGGCTTCCAGCCCATCGTCTCGTCGCCCTCGAGCACCAGCTGGATGTCGATGTAACGGCGATGCGCCTCTAGCCGCGCCATCTCCCTGGTCTTCGCCGGCACCTGCTCGACGATGGCGATAAGATCGTCGCCGACGATGTGGTAACGCCCCGGTTCCATCGCGTACAGGTCGGTGTCGCGGATATAGTCAAACGCACGCTGGAACAATGGGTGCAGCGCGGCGTAGCGGAAGGTTTGTGACAGGGAGGACAGGATCATGGCTACTCCACTCAAATAAACCGGGCAACCATGCCCTTTACATACTCGCCGCTCATCGGTATCCGCACTCGATGCCCGCTACCCGGCGCAACCGTGAGCGCCTCGCCGTCCAGGCTCGTCATCTCCTTCAGCTCGACAATGGAGTTGCCCGACGGATGGATGATCTCCAGTCTGTCGCCGACACTGAAACGATTCTTCACGTCGATCTCGGCCACGCCAGTCTCGCAGCTCACGATGTCGCCGACGTATTGCTGGCGGAAGCTCTCGGAGTGGCCGCGCAGGTAGTTCTGCTGCTCGTGCGTGTGGTGTCGTTCGTAGAAACCGTCGGTGTAACCGCGGTTCGCCAGCGCATCCAGCGCGCCCAGCAGTTTCAAATCGAACTGCCTGCCCTTGACCGCATCATCGATGGCCTGGCGGTATACCTGGGCGGTGCGCGCCACGTAGTAGATGGACTTGGTGCGGCCTTCCACTTTAAGCGAATCCACGCCTATCTTCACCAGCCGTTCGACGTGCTCCACCGCACGCAGGTCCTTGGAGTTCATGATGTAGGTGCCGTGCTCGTCTTCCAGCACCGGCATCAGCTCGCCCGGATGATCCTTGCGCGAGATGACGTACACGCGGTCTGCCAGCGGATGGCGCGGCTGCGCGCCGCAGTCGGACAGCGCACTCTCGCCGAGCGCCTTGTCGAAGTCGAAATCTATTTTTTGGATGTCGCCGGTGCCGTCCTCGGCGGCGTTGCCCACCTTGTAGTCCCAGCGGCAGGAATTGGTGCAGGTGCCCTGATTGGCGTCGCGGTGGTTAAAGTACCCGGACAGCAGGCAGCGGCCGGAATAGGCAATGCACAGCGCACCGTGGATAAAGACTTCCAGCTCGATGTCCGGGCATTGCTGGCGGATCTCCTCGATCTCATCCAGTGACAGTTCGCGCGACAGGATCACGCGCGTGAGGCCCAGCGACTTCCAGAACTTCACCGCCGCGTAGTTGACAGTGTTGGCCTGCACCGACAGGTGCACCTGCATCTCCGGCCAGCGCTCGCGCACCATCGCGATCAGGCCGGGATCAGCCATGATCAGCGCGTCCGGCTGCATTTCTATCACCGGCTGCATGTCGGCCATGTAAGTCTTCACCTTGGCGTTGTGCGGCATCAGGTTGCTGGCGACGAACAACTTCTTGCCCAGCGCGTGCGCTTCCTCGATGCCGGTGCGCAACTCTTCGAGCTTGAATTCGTTGTTGCGCGCGCGCAGACTGTAGCGTGGCTGGCCGGCATACACCGCATCCGCCCCGTAGGCGTATGCGGTGCGCATCTTGTCGAGTGTGCCGGCGGGGAGGAGGAGTTCGGGTGCTTTCATATAAACTTTTTATCCGCTAACTCTGTGGATTAAAGCGACTAAGAACAGGGAAGCTGCTACAAGTTCACAGTAATTTGCATAATCTGTGTAATCTGGGTAAGACAGCTATGCCTGATAACCCAGCCGGCTCAGGATTTCCAGGGAGGCACCGGACTGGTTCAGCGTGTAGAAATGCAGGCCGGGCGCACCGCCGGCGATCAGCTTCTCGCACAGCTGCGTGACCACATCCAGCCCGAAGGCCTGAACCGATTCCACATCGTCACCATAGCCCTCCAGCGTCTTGCGCATCCAGCGCGGTATCTCGGCCCCGCAGGTATCGGAGAAGCGCGCCAGTTGAGAATAGCGCACGATCGGCATGATGCCCGGAACGATGGGCGCGTTGATGCTGAGCTTGCGCGATTCATCGACGAAACGGAAATAGGCGTCGGCGTTGTAGAAATACTGCGTGATCGCCGAGTTTGCGCCCGCATTCATCTTGCGCTGGAAATTGAGCAGGTCGTCCCGTGCAGACTTCGCCTGCGGATGGAATTCCGGATAGGCGGCAACTTCGATATGGAAATGCGCACCGGTTTCCGCGCGGATGAACGCCACCAGCTCGTTCGCATACTGGAACTCTCCGATGCTCCCCATGCCGGATGGCAGGTCGCCGCGCAACGCGACGATGCGTTTGATTCCCATCTCCCTGTAGGCAAGCAGCAGCGCGCGGATGTTGTCGCGCGTCGAACCGACGCACGACAGATGGGGCGCGGCAACGTACCCTTCGGCATGGATCTGTCGGATCGTTTCCAGCGTGCGGTCCTGGGTAGACCCGCCTGCCCCGAAAGTGACTGAGAAGAACTCGGGTTTCATCGCGGCTAGCCGTTTTCTCGCCGTCGCAAGTTTTGTAACACCTTCGGGCGTCTGCGGCGGGAAAAACTCAAAACTGATTGGTGACTTCATGCGTTCTCACTTGTGTTTGGGCCCCATCAACTGTGCGGCAGCAGAAGACAGCGCCCATGAAAAGATGCTGTATAGCACCGCGCCCATCACA
>DASWTZ010000139.1:0-30379 GCA_036401875.1 Gallionella sp. | reverse complement strand
GACACAGTGGCGACGGCGGCCAACACTACGCTGGTGTTCAACGTGCTGGGCAACGACAGCGACCCGGACACCGCAATCGATCCGAATAACCATATCGACCCGGCGACGGTGTTCATCCCGGTCACCGGCAAGCCCAACATGGGTGGCACGGTGAGCGTGAACGCGGACGGCACCATCAGGTACACGCCCAGGCTCAACTTCACCGGCACCGAGGTGTTCCAGTATGCGGTCAAGGACACTTACAACCCAGCGGCAATCTCGAAGGCCGCCTACGTCAGGGTCAATGTGCAGTGAGAGAGCCGGGGAAGGACCCGGGTGATTCAACCAGAAAGGGAGGATGTCATGAAATACCGTGAAGTCATACTGGCACTCGTGATCCTGTTCGCGGGCACCGTCATGGCGATGTCTGCCGGCAACGCGCGCTCCGAAACGGAACACAACCATCACCACCACACAATGGCCGACGCCAGCGCGCATCAGTCTTCTGCCGCATCCTACGACATTCCCGACGTCCGGCTGGTAGACGCGGGCGGGATGACCATCTCGTTGCGCGAGGTGCTGGACGGAAACGAACCGGTCCTGCTGAACTTCATTTTCACCAGCTGCACGGCGGTCTGCCCGGTGATGAGCGCCACTTTCAGTCAGGTGCAGGAACAGCTTGGCGATGAGGCCGGCGGGGTGCGCATGGTGTCGATCTCGATAGACCCCGAGAACGACACGCCGGCAAGGCTCAGGGAATACGCAAGCAGGTTCGGGGCAGGGCCGCAGTGGCGCATGCTGACCGGCAGCACCGAGGACAGCATCGCGGTGCAGCGCGCATTCGGCGCATTTCGCGGCGACAAGATGAACCACGAGCCGGCGACTTACCTGCACACGGGAGGTCCTGAAAAATCCTGGGTGCGCCTGGACGGGCTGACCAGCGCCTCCGATATCATCAAGACGTACCGCGAGCTTGCTGCCCACTGAGGCATCCGCGATGCTGTCTGCGTGGCTGCTGCTTACCGCGCTGGTTCATCCTGCGCACGCGGGCGTTCCACCCGACGATGAAAGTGCTGGCAAGCGCATCTACCGCGAGGGGATGTTGCCTTCCGGCGAGCCGTTGCGCGGCACGCTGCAGAATGGCGTGGAGCTGAGCGGCAGCGCGGCAGCCTGCGCCGTGTGTCACCGGCGCAGCGGGCTGGGCGGCGGCGAAGGGCAGAACAGCGTGCGCCCGATTGCGGGCAGGCTGTTGTTCGCCCCTGCGCTCATCCAAAGTTCGTCCGACCAGGCCTCGCCCGCCCAAGCATCTTCAGCAAGGACACGTCCCAGATACACGCTGGACGCGCTGGCTCGTGCGCTGCGCGATGGCGTGGATCCGTCCGGGCGCCTGCTCGATGCGCTGATGCCGCGTTACCGGCTGAATGATGACGAAGTCAGGCAACTGGCCGCCTACCTGCAGCAACTTGCGCCCAGACAGGCACCGGGCGTGACCGGCAGCGAGATACACTTTGCCACCGTCATCGCGCCGGGTGTCAAGCCGACGCAGGAAAAGGCGATGCTCGATGTGCTGCAGGCCTTCTTTGCCGCCAAGAACGGCGGCACCCGGCAGGAGCAGCGGCGCAGGGAGATCGGTCGCAATGTGACCGGCAGCGAACAGATGTACCGCGCCTACCGCAAATGGCAGCTGCATGTCTGGCGGCTGCGCGGGCAGCCGGAATCCTGGCCGGCACAGCTGCAGGACTATTACCGGGAGCAACCGGTATTCGCTGTGCTGAGCGGGATAGCCGCGGGCAGTTGGCAGCCGGTGCACGAGTTCTGTGAGCGCAACGAGGTTCCCTGCCTGTTTCCCAACATTGGATTTCCGGCGGTTGCGCAGACTGGCTATAGCTCGTTCTATTTTTCGCGCGGGGCTGTGCTGGAAGCCGAGGTGCTGGCGAAACATCTGGCCGGAGGCGTAGTGGGCAGAGATAACAACATCGTGCAGGTGTTCCGCGACGACGCCAGCGGCCGAGCGCCTGCACAGGCGTTGCGCGCGGCCTTGCGCCAGCGCGGCATCGACACGGTCGTCGACCGGCCGCTGTCTGGCAGTGTTCCGGTCCCCGAATCATTCTGGATCAGGCTGCTGGATGGGGATCGTCCAGAAACATTGATCCTGTGGCTCAACGATGCCGACATCGCAAAATTTCCGCTACAGCGCGAAGTTCCTCTGTCGCTGCATGGCCTGTATGTATCGGGCAGTCTGGTGGCCAGTCCGGAACGACTACAGCAGGTTGGCGGCTGGATCGGCAGGGTGCGTTGCGTCGACCAGCTTGAACAGGCAGGACTCCGTACTCAGCACATGACGAGAATGAACACCTGGCTGCGCGCAAGGAATGTCCTGCTTGCGGACGAACACATCCAGGCCAACACTTTTTTTGCGGCAGGCATCGCGGGCGACGCGCTGGCGCACATGGACGAGAACTTCTCGCGCGACTATTTCATCGAGCGCATTGAACACATGACCGGACAATCGCTGTTCCATTCCGTCTATCCACGCCTGAGCCTCGGACCTGGGCAGCGTTTCGCCTCCAAGGGCGGCTATGTGACCGGGTGCATGCTGAAAGGCGGGCACAGGGCTGCGCTGCAGAGCAACTGGATCGTGCCCTAGCAGTCGTAACGGCTATCCTTCGGGAGGTGTGCACGGGGCTGGACTTTTCCGGCCATTGTCAGGCAAGTGCTTTATTTTGCGGCTGAATATCAGGTAGTATGCCATGGCTCCTTAGGGAGCAAGTGGCGGGACGCTCCCGGCGACAGGCGCGAGCCCCCTGGCATCGACTGATACCTGTCGGGTAAGAGGCCGCAAACATGACACTGTTTTCCGCAGCAGGTCGTACTTTTTCCGCCAGAAACCTCAGGCCGTTTCTGCCGTTGCTGGTGTATGCCGCACTCGTCCTGTTCATCGCACTGGTCTACTTTTCATCCTTTTCCCGGGTCGAGACCCTGATCCGTAACAAGCAGCTGCACGACCTCGGCGCGATCGCCGACATGAAGGCCGGCCAGATCGGCACCTGGCGCGACAATCATCGGCGGCTGGGCGAAGCTTTTTCCCGCGACTCGGTACTGTCCGCCGAATTCGGGCAGTGGCTGGCGGAGGGGGCGCCGGCGGACGGGCGGCAGCGGCGCCTGAAGAAAATGCTGTCCGAATTGCAATACGTGAATGGCTACAAGACCCTGATGCTGCTCGACCGGCAAGGCAGGGTGCGTCTGTCGCTTGCGGAAAGTTCTGCATTGGGCGAGGAGGAGGTGCGGATGGCGCTAGAGGCGATGGACAGCCGCCAGACGATATTCTCGGATTTTCATCGCAACAGCTACGGCGACAAGGGCATCAGCATCGACCTGGTTGCGCCGCTGACCGTCACCGCCGGCGGCGCAGTTCGGCAAACCGGCGCCGCGGTGCTGCAGATCGACCCCGCTACCTACCTGTACCCGCTGATCCGCTCGTGGCCGCTCGAAAGCGCCAGTGCGGAGACCCTGCTGGTGCGGCAGGAAGGCAACGAGATCCTGTTTCTCAACGATGTGCGTCTTCGCGAGGGCACGGCGCTGGCCTTGCGCATGCCGCTGGACACCCCTAGCCTGCCGTCGGCGTCTGCGGTGCGCGGCATGATCCGCATTGCAGACGGAGTCGACTACCGAGGCATCCCGGTAATCGCGGAGATGCGCCAGGTAACGGGCACTCCCTGGTTCGTGGTGAGCAAGGTCGACCGGGACGAGCTGCTTGCGCCGGTCAACCGGCTCAAGCAGTGGTCGACCCAGTTGGGCATGGCCCTGGCCGGCGTCGGCGGCCTGCTGGTGTTCCTCTGGCTGCGCAACTACCAGATCCGGCTGGAGAATGTGCAGGCGCGGCATGCCGCCGAGGTGGAAGGCGCGATGCTGAAGAAGCATTTCGAGTACCTGACCAAGCACGCCAACGACATCATCATGCTGGCCGATGAGTCGGGGAAGATCATCGAGGCCAACGGGCGCGCCGAGCAGGCATACGGATACACACGGGAGGAGCTGCTGCAGAAACGGATATCCGAGCTGCGCGACCCCGATGATGACCCCGCCGTATTCCAGCGGCAACTGGCGCAGATCATGCAGCTCGGCGAGCTACGCTTCGAGACATTCAATATTCGCAAGGACGGGACGCGCTTCCCGGTCGAGTCCAACGCCCGCATTATCGAGGTGGAGGGTAACAGGTATCTGCAGGGCGTCATCCGCGACATTACCGAGCGCAAGCAGACGGAGGATGCGCTGCGCAGGAGCGAAACCCTGCTAAAGAAATCGCAGCAGATGGCGCACATCGGCAGCTGGGAGCTGGACCTGAAGAGCAACTTGCTATACTGGTCGGACGAGAATTACCGCATCTTCGAGGTCGATCAGACTAAATTTGGCGCCTCCTACGATGCCTTTCTCGATACCGTGCATCAGTGTGACCGCGACTGGGTGAACCAGACCTATATCGATTCCGTGAACACCCGCAAGCCCTACAACGTCATACACCGCCTGCAGTTTCCGGATCAGCGGGTAAAGTTCGTCCAGGAGTGGTGCGAGACCTATTACGACCAGACAGGCCAGCCCTTGCGGTCGATCGGGACGACCCAGGACATCACCGAACAGCAGCTGGCACAGAATGCATTGCGCAAAACCGTGCAGCAGGTCGAGGATCTGTACAACCAGGCGCCCTGCGGTTACCACTCGCTGGATGAGGACGGCACCATCGTCCGGATCAACGACACCGAACTGAAGTGGCTGGGCTATGCGCGGGAAGAACTGGTCGGCGAGCTCCGTTTCGCGGATCTGCTTGCACCCGGCAGCCGGCAGGTGTTCCGCGACAACTATCCCGCTTTCAAGCAGCGGGGCTATGTCCACGATTTGGAATACGAACTGATCCGCAAGGACGGCACGAGTTTTTTCGTGTCGCTGAACGCGACTGCAGTCTATGGCGCAAACGGTGAATACCTGCAGAGCCGCTCGACGCTGTTCGACATCAGCGCTCGCAAGCAGGCTGAAGAGGAATTGCGCTTGCACGATGCGATACTTTCCCGGATGGGGGAGGGCGTCGTCCTGGTGCGGGCCGATACCGGAACGATCGTCTACGCCAACCCGAAATTCGAGAAGATGTTCCATTATGCTGCCGGCGAGATGGCCGGCATGCATGTCAGCCGGCTCAATGCGCCTGCGGAGAAGGCTCCCGAGGAGACGGCTCAGGCGATCATGGCGGCGCTCGAGGAGAGCGGCAGCTGGAAGGGCGAGATCTGCAACCTCCGAAAGGACGGCAGCACCTTCTGGTGCCATGCCAATGTCTCGACATTCGAGCACCAAACCTATGGCCCAGTCTGGGTGTCCACCCATCAGGACATCACCGAGCACAGGCAGGTGGAGAAGAAACTCCAGGAGAGCGAGGAGCGTTTCCGCACCATGGCGAACAATGCGCCGATCATGATCTGGATGGCCGATGCACAGGCAAAGCCCGCGTACAAAGGGTGCGATTTCTTCAGCCTCGGATGGCACAATTTCACCGGACTGCCCCTGGACCAGACGCAGGGACGAAAATGGCTGAACATCGTTCATCCCGACGACAGGGCCCGCTGCCTGGCGGCTTACCAGCGTGCCTTCCGGAAGCAGCGCGCGTTCAAGCAGGAATACAGGGTAAAGCGCCGCGACGGGGCGTTCCGCTGGGTGCAGGATTCCGGTGTGCCGCGTTTTGCCGCCAGTGGGGAGTTGATCGGTTTTATAGGCACCTGGTTGGATGTGACGGATAACAAACTGTTTGAAGAAGTGCGCGCGGAGATGGAGCATGTCGGCCGGCTGCAGATAGCCGGCGAGATGGCATCCGGTCTGGCGCATGAACTCAGCCAGCCCTTGTCTGCCGCCAACAACTACTTGGTTGCGTGTCTGAGCCGTATGGCGGATCAGGACTGGGACAAGGGCCGGATATCCAGGGCGGTGATCAACGCTCATGCGCAGACGGAAAGGGCGGGGACGATCATCAACCACCTGAAGGACATGGTGCGCAAGCGGCGTCAGGAGCGTACCCCGCTGGACATCAATGCGCTGATCCGCGACACCGTCCATTTCATGAAATTCGATATACGCCAGAAGTCAGTTTCGGTCGTTATGGATTTCTATACCTTGCCGCGCATTCCGGTGAGCAAGATTGAAATCGAGCAGGTGTTGATCAACCTCATCAGGAACGCGATAAGCGCGATGGAGGATGCGCCGGAGCGGGTGCTGCGCATCACCACCCGAGAGATCGAGTCCGGTTTCATACTGGTCACAGTCAGCGACACCGGCAAAGGGATCGCCGCCGACCAGCTGGACATGATTTTCAATCCGTTCCAGACTTCGAAGAAGGATGGGGTAGGGCTCGGGTTGCCGATTTGCCGTTCGCTGGTCGAAAACCATGGCGGTAAAATCTGGGCGGAATCGCATGACGGGAATGGCGCCGAATTCAATTTCACACTTTCTGCGGGGGTGAGCAATGCGTGAGAAGAACGTGCATGAGGTTACCGTGAAACCCATGGTGTTTGTGGTCGATGACGACGAGGCGATGCGCGATTCGATCACCTGCCTGCTCGAGTCGGTGGGGTTGGCCAGCATGTCGTTCGGCGATGCGGCTGCTTTTCTGGAATCCGTCGACTCACGTCAGCAGGGATGCATCCTGCTGGATGTCCGGATGCCCGGCATCAGCGGGATGGAGTTGCTGGAGCAATTCAGCAAGAACGGAATCTTGCTGCCGGTCATCATCATCACCGGTCATGGCGATGTCCCGCTTGCGGTACGGGCACTGAAGCTGGGTGCATTCGATTTTGTGCAGAAACCCTTCAATGCCCATGATTTGCTTGATCGGGTACATGATGCACTGCACAAGGTTCAGGAAAATCATCACAAGAATCGCAGGCTGGACAGCCTGCGCAGCCATTTCGACGCGCTGACCGGCCGGGAGCGAGAAGTCATGGAGCTTCTGGTCGCGGGCGACCAGAGCAAGATCATCGGGAAGAAGCTCGGGATCAGCTCCAGAACGGTGGACATCCACCGTGCAAACGTCATGCGCAAGCTTAATGTGCACAGCATCGCGGAGCTGGTGCAAAACCGGCTGGCGTTGCGCGACGACTGAATCCTTTGCGGTTTCTGTCCTAGGTAATTTCCGCTAAGTTCCTAGGTAATCCCCTGTATTGTTAATCAACTGCGGCTCAAACAGGATGTACGCCCTTGATGGTATCGGGCGTGCATGCTGTAGCACCCTCCTGCCTGATCGGCCTGCCGGCCAATACCGACCGGCATTTTGCGAATTACATGGGAAAGGGGACGCTATGTACTCTGAACAGGTGAGGCCGTTTACACGATTGAAACAGGTGGCCGGCAAGAAAGCGGCAACCGGCGGAAGCAGAAAGTATCGTTCAAGATCACGCGACCATTTTCTGGAATACGACAGGAGCAGGCCGGGTTACACCCCGCAATCGGGTTACGTCATGCAATCTGGTTACATGCAATCGAATTACACCGTGCAATCCGAATTGCGCCGGATAGCCGGCCAGCTGCTGTCGGTACAGGAGGATGAGCGCAAGCGGATCGCCGCAGACTTGCACGACGGACTCGGACAGTCGCTGACGATGATCAAGCTTGCGCTGGCCGAGTCCGAACGTCTGCTGGCCAGCGGGGCGATCAGCGAAGTATCCGCATCGCTGCAACGATTGAAGCACAAGGCGCATGATGCGCTGGAGGATGTGCGTCGGGTCGCGATGGACCTGCGCCCGCCGATGCTCGATGATCTCGGCATACTTCCCACCCTGTCGTGGTTCTTCCGCGAACTCGAGGGCGTCTACCAGGGGTTGCGGGTGGAGAAGGATTTCGGCCTGATCGAGAACAATATTCCCGGCAAGCTCAAGATCACGATCTTCCGCATCATCCAGGAGGCGACCAGCAATATCGTCAAATATGCCAATGCCAACCTGATCCAGGTGCATCTCAGTCACACAGGCGATGCCTTGCACTTTTCGATCGAAGACAATGGCGACGGATTCGATCCCGCGGAGGTTGCAGTCCCCAGCGGCACCGGCAGGGGTCTGGGATTGCGGAGCATGAAGGAGCGTGCCCATCTTTCCGGGGGAGATTACCGGATCGATTCAAGGTACGGGCAGGGAACGCGGATCTGCATATCTT
Organism: Gallionella sp.; assembly: GCA_036401875.1. Lineage (GTDB taxonomy): Bacteria > Pseudomonadota > Gammaproteobacteria > Burkholderiales > Gallionellaceae > Gallionella. Next base: position 22,216 of record DASWTZ010000139.1, on the reverse strand, counting down.
GGCAATTCGACAAGCTACCGGATGTGAAGTGATCCAGCAGGGCCGCAACCGGTAACTAACTTTCGGACCGGACGTTTTCCAGGCCGGGTGACATGGACATCCCCGGGTTGTAGCGCAGATAGCCATTCCGTCCCGACTCCTTGATGCGGTACATGGCGGTATCCGCATGCTGAAGCAGGCTCTCGGCATCCTCGCCGTCGTCCGGATAGATAACGATGCCGATGCTGGCGGTGACGCGTAATTCATGCTCGGCTATGTTCAACGGACTGGCGTAGCATTCCAGGAATTTTTCGGCGACATTGCTGGCATCGTCGGGGTGATGGATGGCCGGCAGGATCACGGTGAATTCATCGCCGGCCAGTCGCGCCAAGGTATCTTCGTCACGCAGGCAGCCTTTCATCCGTTCCGTCACGCCCATCAGCAAACCATCACCGACGCTGTGTCCCAGTGTGTCGTTGACCTGTTTGAACTGGTCGAGATCGACAAACATCACCGCCAGCTTGTGCCGGTCGCGCCGCGCATGCGAGATCGACATCGTGAGGCGATCCAGGAACAGCCGCCGGTTGGGTAGCCCGGTGAGCCCGTCGTAATAGGCCAGGTAGTGCAGGCGCTCCAGGATGTATTCCTGGGTATGCGCATCGGAAAATATCCCCACATAGTGGCTCACCCTTTGCCGGCCGTTCCGGACCGCGCTGATGCTCAGCCACTCCGGGTAGGTCTCGCCGTTCTTGTTCCGGTTCCAGATTTCGCCCTGCCAATGCCCGGTCTTGTTCAGGTCGTTCCACATTTCCCGGTAAAAACGTTTGCCGTGGTGACCTGACTTGAGCAGGGCTGGCGTGCAGCCGATCGCCTCTGCAGCGGGGTAGCCGGTTGTTCTCTCGAAGGCCGGATTGACCGAGCGGATGATGGTGCGCGCATCGGTGATCATGATGCCTTCGGCCGCGTTTTCGATGATGCGCGAGGTCAGGCTGGTTGCCAGATCGAGCTGATGTCGCAGCTCGCCCAATTCGAATTCCAGCGCATTCGGATCGGGCCGGCGCACCGGACGGCTGTGCGGAAGTCGCGTTTCACTTGTAGTCATGGTGCTCCTGAACGTTCACATCAACATCATTCTGGAATCGCTGTTGCATGGGACGGACTTTAGCGCGTCCTGCCAGCACTACCAATGAGCAGAGGACTTGATTGTCGTCGCGGAAAATCATGTATCGGGGGGTGCATGCTGCCGACCGGCAATAGCCATTTGCTCGTCGGCAAATACAGTGTTGGTCCTACCGGCAAATACAGTCACCGGCCCAGAGCAAGATCCGGTATCCGGCGTTACTGTGCAATCCGCAGGAATTCCCGTCCATGGAGCGCGAAGCATTATGAAAAAAATCAATTCTCGGTTGAGCACCATTGCAGCTTCCCGGACATGCCTGCTCGCATGCGCCGGTTTCACGCTGCTAGAACTGTTGGTGGTCATGGTGATCATCGGCCTGCTCGCCGGTTATGTGGGGCCGAAATATTTTTCACAGGTCGGCAAATCCGAAGTGAAGGCGGCACTCGCCCAGGCGGACGCGCTGGGCAAGGCACTGGATTATTTCCGTCTGGACACCGGGCATTACCCGAGCATGGAAGACGGGCTGGCGGCGCTGGTCACGCGTCCGGCAAACGAGCCGAAATGGAACGGGCCTTACCTGAGCAAGGGCGTCCCGCTCGATCCATGGGGCAACAGCTATCTGTTCAGGTCGCCAGGCGAGCACGGGGAGTACGACCTCATTTCGTACGGCAAGGATGGAAAACCGGGCGGCGACGGGGAAGCGGCCGACATTACCAATTGGTAGCACGAGAGGCTTCAAGGAGAGGGGCTTATGCAATACGAGGTCAGGGTGTTGCGCGGAAACGGGGGGCTGATGTCGATCATGCTCGAAGCGGCGGATGCCATCGACGCAGAATCTCAGGCGAAGGCGCAGGGATACACTTTTATAACGGCTAGAATGAAGCAGCGCTGGTCATCCATGCTCCCCTGGCACAAGTCCGGCTTCCCGCTGGTGCTGTTCAGCCAGGAGCTGGTAGCGTTGCTGGAGGCAGGCCTGCCCCTGGTCGAGGCGCTGGAAACTCTGGCCGAAAAGGAAGCGCAGCCGCAGGTCAGGAAAACGCTGACGCAAATCATTGCGTCCCTCTACGAGGGGCGCACCCTGTCGAATGCCATGGAGCAGTCCCCGCCGGACTTCCCCGCACTCTACGTGGCGACCGTGCGCGCCAGTGAGCGGACCGGATCACTCGCCGAAGTCCTGTCGCGCTACATTGTCTATCAGACGCAGATGGAGGGGATACGGCGCAAGGTCATCACCTCCTCGATATACCCGGTGATCCTGGCGATCGTGGGCGGGCTGGTGATGCTGTTCCTGATGCTGTTCGTCGTGCCGCGTTTCAGCCATATCTACGAGGACATTGGCGGCGATCTGCCGCTCCTGTCGTGGCTGCTGATGCAATGGGGGCGGTTCCTGGATATGCACTGGGGCACGCTGCTGGTCGGTTCCGTCATCCTGGCTTCAGGGTTGCTCTTCGCCTTTTCCAGGCAGGAATTCAGACAGTGGGCAGAAAAACAGCTGTGGGATCTGCCGGTATTTGGCAGGCGTTTGCATCTGTACCAGATGGCGCGCTTCTACCGTTCTCTTGGCATGCTGCTGCGGGGCGGCATGCCGGTCATGGTTGCATTGCAGCTGGTCGGGGGGCTGCTGCGGGCATCGATGCGCGAGCACCTAGTGCACGCCGCAACGAGTATCAGCGAGGGCGGTTCCATCTCTTCCGCGATGGACAGGCACGGTCTGGCCACCCCGCTGGCATTGCGCCTGTTGCGTGTCGGGGAGCGTACCGGGCAGATGGGCGAGATGATGGAGCGCATTGCGGCCTTCTACGAGGATGAGATGGCGCGCTGGGTCGAACGCTTCATCAAGCTGTTCGAGCCGTTGCTGATGACCTTTGTCGGCCTGGTGATCGGGATCATCGTGGTGCTGATGTATTTCCCGATCTTCGAGTTGGCGGGGAGCATCCAATGAACATGAGCGCGCCCGACGCCGTACTCGCCTCGCTGTTTTCGGCGCAGCAGGTGCGGGAAGCGCGCATCCTTGCCACTCAGGCGATGCGCAGCGTTGTGGAGGTGCTGGAAGAGCAGGCCGGACTGGATGCAGCAAACTTCGTCGCCGCGCTAGGCAGCCTGCTCCATTACCCGGTATACGGCATGGATGAGCTCAACCGGCTGAGCCCGGCATTCGATGTCCTGCCGTTTGCCGATGCCATGGAGCGCGGATGCGTCGCTTTCCGCGACGGTGAGGGACAGCTGCTGGTCATCATCGGCGACCCGTTCCACGCCAGTCTCGAGGTGTGGCTGGAGCACCGCTTGCCGGTGCATTCTGCCCGGGGGCTTGCCCATGTCGGGGATATCGCCGCCTATCTGGCGCACTACGAGGAATCACTGCACGCGATGGACAGCATGCAGCCGGTGACGGGCAATCTGGCTGTGCTCGAAGACGGGGTGGAAGAGCTGTCGTTCAAGACCATCAGCGAGGATGTCAGCCCCATCGTCAGGCTGGTGCACTCGACGGTGTACGACGCGCTCAAGGCCGAGGCCAGCGACATCCACATGGAGACCTCGGCGGCGGGACTTGGCATCAAGTACCGCATTGACGGGGTGCTGACGACTGTCGGAGCGGTCGCTGGACTGGACATCGCCGAACAGGTGATCTCGCGCATCAAGGTCATCTCGGGTCTGGACATCGCCGAGCGGCGCGTCCCGCAGGACGGGAGATTCAAGGTGTCGATGCAGCGGCATGAGGTGGACCTGCGTGTGTCCATCATGCCCAGCATCTTCGGCGAGGACGCCGTGCTGCGCATCCTGGACAAGCAGGCGCTGTCCGACCATATCAAGGGCCTGAGCCTCGACTATCTGGGATTCGATGCACATTCCATCGCCACGATGCGCCGCCTTTCCAACGAGCCTTACGGCATGGTGCTGGTCACCGGCCCGACCGGCAGCGGCAAGACGACCACGCTGTATGCGGCGATTTCGGAGATCAACCATGGCCGCGACAAGATCATCACGATCGAAGACCCGGTCGAGTACCAGCTGCCCGGCGTGCTGCAGATTCCGGTCAACGAGAAAAAGGGGCTCACCTTCGAGCGCGGCCTGCGCTCCATTCTGCGGCACGATCCGGACAAGATACTGGTCGGCGAGATCCGCGACCCGGAGACCGCCCAGATCGCTGTGCAGTCGGCGCTGACCGGCCATCTGGTGTTCACCACCGTGCATGCCAACAACGTATTCGACGTCATCGGCCGCTTCATGCACATGGGGGTCGATCCCTACAGTTTCGTCTCGGCACTGAACGGCATCCTGGCACAGCGCCTGGTGCGCGTGAACTGCATCCACTGCACGGCCGACGATCATCCGGATCAGGAGCTGCTCGACGTGTCAGGGGTCGGCCCGGCAGAAGCCGCATCGGCGACCTTCCGTGCCGGGCGCGGATGCGGACATTGCCGCGGTACGGGATTCAGGGGGCGCAAGGCGATCGCCGAGATCCTCTACCTGAACGACGAGATACGCGAACTCATCGTCGCACGGCAGCCTGTCCGGCTGGTCCGCGAGGCAGCCAGGCGCAACGGCACGCGCCTGTTGCGCGAGGGTGCGCTGAAACTGGCATTAGCCGGTGAAACGACATTACAGGAGATCAATCGTGTCACTTTCGTTGCGTGACGAACTGCGGGTAGTGCTCGCGCCTGACCGGGTGTCGCTGGTCCGCATCGGGCGCGGCTTTACCCGGCGCGGGCTGACCCGCCGGGTGTTGCAGAAGAAGGTTATCGCCTGTGCCGATGCGCCAGACGGCACGGATTCATGGGGCATTGCGGTCAACGCATTGGCCGCGGAATTGCCCGCCCTCGATGAAGACACCGCGTTCGCGACCGTCATCCTGTCCAACCATTTCGTGCAATACGCCATCGTCCCGTGGAGCGGTGCGCTCAGGGATGAGGCGGAAGAGGCCGCATACGCGCGGCACTTCTTCAGTCAGCTGTATGGTTCCGCCGCCGGTTCCTGGGAATTGCGGTTGAGCATGGACAGGGCCGGCGTGCCGCAGCTTGCCAGTGCAGTAGACCTTGGGCTGACCGGGGCGCTGCGCGGATTGTTCGACGGAGCCGGGATGAAGCTGCGTTCGATCCAGCCCGGCCTGATGGCCGCCTTCAACAGTTGCCGCGGCAGCCTGCAAAGACGCAGCGCGTGGTTTGTGCTGTTCGAGGCGGGTAACCTGTGCCTGTGCCTGCTGCAACAGGGCAGGCTGGCCAGCGTGCGCACATTGCGCCCCGGTGCCGACTGGTGCGAGACGCTGCCGCACCTGCTGGAGCGAGAACAATACCTGATCGACGAGGTCGCGCACACCGATGAGGTCCTTGTCTGGGCGCCGGAACTTGAACCATCGGTCCTGCCGGCGGGGAGCGGATGGAAGATGCACGCCTTGCAGCCGGCGATACGCGCCGACCTAATGGCGGATTACGACATCCGATTTGCAGTGGCGCTGGGAGGGTGAAGCGATGGCAGCGATCTGGCTAGATTACCAGCAGAGCCGCCCCATTCACTGGGCCGGGCCGGCGCTGCTTGGTGCGGCGCTGCTGGCCCTGCTGGTGGCCGCTGCCTATCAGATGTCCCTGAACGACCAGGCTGCCGGCTGGGAGCAGAGACTGGAATCAATCGAGCGTGACCACGGTCTGCGGACACCAGCCGGGGGCATGGGCGCAGAGCAGCTGGCGCAGGATGTGCGGCGCGCCAACGAGGTGTTGCGTCAGCTGACTTTGCCCTGGGAAGAGCTGCTCGAAGCGGTGGAGGCTGCCGGCGGCAAAAAGGTTGCCCTGCTGACGCTGGAACCGGATATCGATAAACAGCAGGTCAAGATCAGCGGCGAGGCACGGGACATGATGGTGCTGCTGAACTACATCACGCAATTGGAGGCACAACCGGTGTTCGGCCCGGTCTATCTGCAAAGCCACCAGGTCCAGTTGCGCGACCCGGACCAGCCCGTGCGCTTTGCGGTGCTTGCCATATGGCGGAGCATGCCATGAAGCGGCTCGCGAACGAACTGCTGGGATTGGCAGCTGACCGGTGCGCGCAACTGTGCGGATCGCCGTCGGCGGCAGCCTTGCCGGATTGCCTGCGCTGGGTATCGCGGCGCTGGCTGCGCGCGCTGGGCTGGCCCGGCGTGACTGCCATCGGTCTGCTGGCCGTGTTGCCGCCGTTCTATTTTTCGGCGATCGTTCCTGCGCAGGAGCGTCTGGATGCGGCCCGACGCAGCACGCTCTCGCTGCGCGAACAGATCACGCATGCCGGAAAGTCGCTTGCAGGCGTACGCCGCACGCCAGACCGGCAGCTCGCCGAGTTTTACCGCCTCATTCCGGATGAGCACGCTGCACCGCAATGGCTGAAGAAGCTGGTGGCACTGGCCGGGAAGAACGGACTCGCGCTGAACGAGGGGGAATACAGGGCGATGCGCGACAGGCAGGGGCGGCTGATGCGCTTGCAGATCGTGCTGCCGGTGAAGGGGGAGTACCGGCAGATACGCCGGTTCCTCGCCATGCTGCCAGCCGAGATTCCCGTCATCGCGCTGGAGAATGTGCAGTTTTCCCGCCCCAACGTTGCCGATCCGGCGGTGGAAGCGCGGATCAGGCTGGCGCTTTATCTGGAGCAGGAATCATGAAGCTGCTGCCGCGCAGCACAGTCAGGTGGTCTTTGCTCGGCATCGTCGCCATAGCCATTATCCTGTTCGCCGCGCCGGGAGACGATGGCACGGCCGAAGCGACGCACGTCACGGGCCGCGTCCCAGGGCAGGATGCCCCGGTGCGTGCGGACCGGCAGGCTGAAGCGGCTCATGTGGAACTGGAGCGTCTGGTCCGAGCACAGCCTAAGACCGGGACAGGCAATGCCTTCGGCGTTACCTCCTGGTATGTGCCGCCCCCGCCGCCGCCCCCGGCACCTCCTGCTCCGCCCCCGGTGCCGACCGCGCCGCCGCTGCCCTTCACCTATCTGGGGCGCTATGAGGATGCGCCGACGCGGCTGGCGATTCTGGTCAAGGGCGAGCGTATGTACACCGTTGCCGAGGGGGACGTTATCGAGGATACCTATCGCATCGAGCGTGTCACTCCCGGCGGAGTGGAACTGACCTACCTGCCGCTGGACATCAGACAGACACTCAATACAGGCGAGGGATTATGAAAAACAGGATGCATTATCAGGGGGGGCGACATGCGTGAATTCAGACTTGGATTCGGGCGAAAAGCGCTGCTGTTACTGGTCATGGTAACGATCACGGGCTGCGCTGGGCAGAAACTGCACCGGCAGGGAATGTCTTTGCTGGACGATGGGCACGTGGAAGAGGGATTGGTCAAGCTGGAGCAGGCCAGCCAGGTAGAACCGGACAACGTTACCTACCGCAGAGACTGGTTGCGCAATCGCGAGCAATGGACCGGCCGTCTGCTGGCGGCGGCCAGCAGCGAGCGGGCCTCCGGTCGGCCTGAGTCGGCGAAGGCGATCTACGAGCGCATCCTCAAGTATGATCCCGATAACGGCCGGGCCAGGCTGGGACTGGATGGATTGGCCATGGACCGGCGTCACGATGCGATGATCGAGGAGACTCGCAATCTGCTCAAGCAGGGCGATCAGGAGGCGGCGCGCACTGTGCTCAAGCCGCTGTTCCTCGAAAATCCCAAACATGGGCAGGCCATCCTGCTGCAGCGCCAGATCGACGAGCAGGCAGCCAGGGAAATGCTGGACGCGCCCGCGCTCAGGGAAAAGTTCAGGAAGCCGGTCACGCTGCAATTTCGCGATGCCAGCGTGAAGATGGTGTTCGAGGCGCTGTCCCGCACCAGTGGCATCAATGTGCTGCTGGACCGGGATGTCAGGCCGGACATCAAGACCTCGATCTTCGTCAAGGATGTCTCGGTGGAGGACGCAATCGACCTGATCCTGCTGCAAAGCCAACTGGAAAAGAAGATCGTCAGCGACAACACAGTATTCGTATATCCGAATACACCCGCCAAGATCAAGGACTACCAGGACCTCAAGATCAGGAGCTTCCATCTGACCAACGCCGACCCGAAGCAGATGCTGACGATGATCAAGACGCTGCTCAAGACCAAGGACGTCTTTGTCCATGAGAAGACCAATTCACTGGTGATGCGCGATACGCCGGAGGCGATCCGCCTGGCTGAGAAAATGGTTGCCGACCAGGATATCGCCGACCCGGAAGTCATGCTGGAGGTGGAGGTGCTGGAGATCAGCCGCTCGCGCCTGTCCGAGATCGGCATCAAATTTCCCAGCCAGCTGACCCTCACGGCAATGGGCGCCAATGCCGACACGCCGCCGACGCTGGAGGCATTGCAGAACATCAACAGCAGCAACATCCTGACCAGCCCGGCGACCTCGGTCACGCTCAACCTGATGCTGCAGGATGGCGACACCAATCTGTTGGCCAGCCCGCGTATCCGGGCACGCAACCGTGAGAAGGCCAAGATCATGATCGGCGACCGCGTTCCGGTTATTACCAATGCCGTGACGCCGGTGACCACCGGCAGCCCGGTGATTACCGGCAGCGTGCAGTATCTGGATGTCGGCCTGAAGCTGGAAGTCGAGCCCGAGATTCATCTCGACAACGAGGTCGCCATCAAGGTAGGTCTGGAGGTCAGCTCCATCATCAAGGAGGTGGAGAACAAAGTGTCCGGTACGCTGTCGTACCAGGTCGGCACCCGCAACGCCTCGACGGTGCTGCGTTTGAAGGACGGCGAAACGCAGATCTTAGCCGGCCTGATCAGCGACGAAGACCGCAACACCGCGAGCAAGGTGCCAGGGCTGGGGCAGTTGCCGCTGCTCGGGCGCCTGTTCTCCAGCCACAAGGACAACGGCAGCAAGACGGAAATCGTGCTTTCGATCACGCCGCGGCTGGTCGGCAATAACCGGCTGCCCGATGCGCGTGAGGTGGAATATTGGTCGGGCACCGAAGCCAGCTTGCGCAGCAAGCCGCTGGTGATGAAGCCGCTGGGCGTCGTCGCGCTCAACAGCGCGGGGAATGCTTTTGCCGTGCAGCCTGGCGTGCTTCCCAAGCCGGCTGCCTCCCCCGCGCTCGCCTCCGCTCCCGTCCAGCAGCCAGCCGTTGCAGCGCCGCCCCGGCTGTTTTCATGGCAGGGGCCGAACCAGGCCAAGGTCGGCGACAAGGTCAGCCTGACGCTCAATACTCAATCGCCGCAGGGCGCGAACAGTCTCGGCTTCTTGGTGGGGTTCGATCCCGCGGTGCTTAAGGCGACCGAGGTCGCCGAGGGGAGCTTAATGCGGCAGGATGGCGGTTCGCCGTCGAACTTTACCGGGACGATAGATCAGGCGAGCGGCCAGATACTGGTCGAGATGAAGGGGGACGCAGCAGGCGGCGAGGGCAGCGTTGCCACGCTGGTGTTCGAAGTGACGGCGGCCACGGCGCAGTCGCCGGTCACGGTAAGCCGCATCAACCTTGCCGGTTCGGCTGGCGAGTCGCTCGCGTTTACGGCACCTGCGCCGCACTTCATCGCGGTAACGGAATGAGCCTGCCGTCCATCAGGGGGTTCACCCTCATCGAGCTGGTCATCACGGTGGCCATTACCGGTTTGCTCGCGACGCTGGTGCTGCCGATGGCGGAGCTCGCCGTGCAGCGCACCCGGGAGCAGGAACTGCGCGCGGCGCTGCGGGAGATCCGCGCCGGGCTGGATTCCTACAAACAGGCGGTAGACGACGGGCGCATCGTCCACTCGGTAATCAAGTCGGGCTATCCGGCTTCGTTGCAGGTGCTGGTGGATGGCGAGCCGGATGCCGGCAGCCCTGACGGCAAAGGCCGAATCTATTTTTTGCGGCGCATTCCGCGCGATCCGATGGCCTCCGAGCCCGGTCTGCGCAACGAGGAGACCTGGGGCAAGCGCAGTTACGAGAGCAGTGCCGACGCCCCGGAAGAAGGAGAGGATGTGTTCGATGTGTACTCGTTGTCTTCCGGTGTCGGGTTGAATGGCATCCCCTACAGTAACTGGTGAGAATCTGAATGAACAGGCATGCTAAAAACGGATTTACCCTGATCGAACTGCTGGTGGTGATGGCGATCATCGCGACGCTGCTGACCATCGTGGTGCCGCGGTATTTCAACAGCGTGGAGAATTCCAAGGAGGCGGTGCTGCGCCAGAACCTCGCGCTGACACGCGAGGCGCTGGACAAATACTATGGCGACAACAACCGCTATCCCGACAGTCTGGAGGATCTGGTCAGCAGGAAGTACCTGCGCAGCCTGCCTTTCGATCCATATACCGGCAATGCCACTGCGTGGCTGATCTTCCCTCCCGATGCGCCAGACAAGGGCGGAGTCTTCGATATCAGAAGCAGCGCGCCGGGAAATGCCAGGGATGGCACGGCATTCAAGGACTGGTGATGCCAATGGCCAGGACGGAATGCACAGCATTGCGCCGCGGACGGGGCGGGGCAGGTGGTTTTACCTATATCGGGTTGCTGGCCGTTATCGCTATCATAACCGTTGCGATGGCGGCTACTGGCGAGGTATGGCATACGTCGCAGCGGCGCGAGCAGGAGCGGCAGTTGTTGTTCGTCGGGGACCAGTTCCGGCAGGCCATCGGCCGCTATTACGAACATACGCCCGGCCAGCAACGGCGCTATCCGCAGAGCCTGACGGACTTGCTCAAGGACCCGCGTTATCCGTCGACGCAGCGCTACCTGCGCAGGATTTACACCGATCCCGTCGGCGGCGGCGATAACTGGGGAGTGGTCCGGGGGCCGGACGGGGAGATATACGGGGTGTACAGCCTGTCTGAAGCGGAACCGCTGAAAAAAGGGAACTTCAGGATGGCCGACAGGAATTTCGAAGGGAAAACGAAATACGCCGACTGGGTGTTCATGCATATCCCAGGCCAGCGTTCGACAGGCGCATCGCCAAGACCGTGATGCACATTTTTTGGGCGTGACGAAAATCTGGAGGTCGAAATGATTGAAAAAAAACGCGTGGTGATAGTGGAGGACCATACCCTGCTGAGAGCTGGTCTCAAGGCGTTATTGGCCCAGGATCCCGAGATCGAGATCGTCGGCGAGGCGGATAACGGACACGATGCGCTGCATGTCATCGCATCGAAATCGCCGCACCTGGTGCTGACCGACCTGTCTATGCCGGGCATGAACGGGATCGAGTCCATTGTGGACATCAAGCGGCGTTTCCCCGCGGTGCATGTGCTGGTGCTGACCGTGCACAAGACGGACGAATACATCCACGAGAGCCTGCGTGCGGGGGCGAACGGTTACATCCTGAAGGATGCTTCGCACGACGAGCTGCGCATCGCGATCCGCAGCGTGCTCAACGGTAAGACCTACCTGAGCCCCGACATTTCGGCCAAGGTGATCAACGGCTATCTGGGGACGGACCAGGCGAACACGCCCTCCAGCCCCTGGGACACGCTGACCCACCGCGAGCGGGAGGTACTGAAGCTGGTGGCGGAGGGGCACCCGAACAAGTTCATCGCCGACTACTTCTGCCTGAGCATCAAGACGGTTGAGAAGCACCGCTCCAACCTGATGAAGAAACTCGATCTACACAATGCATCGACGCTCACCGCCTATGCGATCGAAAAGGGGCTGATCGCGACCTAGTCCGCGCGCGGACCGCCGGCGGAACTACTCCACGCAAGTCCAGGATGCGCAGAGCGTGACCCAGCATGGCAGTTCCTGCCTGGCGGTGAATATTCCGCCCGACAGTGAGGTGCGTTCCTTCGTTTCGGCAAATCGAAGTTGCGGATCGGCGCTGGGGATGAGCCGTGCAACCGGCGGGATCGGGTGCTGCCTGGTCGCGGAATCGCCGATGATCAGGTGGATCGTGCCATCCACCAGTTGCAGCGCAAAACGGATATGGTCGGTGTTTGAATGTTCTGCGATGTTCTTGAAGGCTGACTCGACGATACGGTAAATGTCGACCTTCAAACGGGGCGGGATTTTACCTTCCGGTAGGGAAATCTCCCGCTGGATGCGTATTTGCGGATGCCGCGTTTCGAATTCACGGCAGAACCAGTTGATCGTGGGCAGCAGGCCGAGGTCATCCAGGCTGGCAGGGCGCAGATCGGATGCGATGCTGCGGACTTCATGGATCGCATGCTGCAGTACCGGAACCAGCGCCGCCAGCGGGTGCGAGTGTTCCCCGTTGGTTTTGATCAGCTCGCTGCTCTCGACATTGACCTTGATCGCGCTGAGGGTCTGTGCCAGCCCCTCGTGCAGATCGGTCGCAATCTGCTTTTTCCTGAGCTCCTCCTTTTTCAGCAAATGCATGGAAAAAACCTCCAGGCTCGTAGTCCGCTCCCGTATCGAGCTGTGCTGAGTATCGATGACACGCTTGGCATGCCGTGCAACCAGCAGCAATACGCCATAGAGGATTGCCAGGATGAATTCGGCCCCCAGCAGGACGAACAGCAGGATGCGGTCGCTTTCTTCCATCAGGTGGCTGATGTCCGAATGCACCGTGAATACACCCAGCACCGCCCTGGCCGACCCGCCGCGTATCGGGATGTGGGTTTGCATCAGCTTGTCAGTAGTAGCAGCATCATCGAAGCGGCTGAAGATGTCCGGGTATGCATCGGCGCTCGAAACAAGGCCGCCCAGGGCCGCTTGTAAATCCGGATCGCGTTCCTGATTATTCCCGACTGCGGCAGGATCGGTCGAGAAGATCAGCATGCCGTTGTGGTCGTGGATGTCTATCCGCTTCAGCGTTGTCTCATGCGTCATTCTGCGGAGATTTTCCGCCAGCTCGGCGGGTAATCCTGTGCCGGCCTCGCTCCCGACCTCGTCGCCGAGGCGGCCCGCCAGCTCCGGGACGATCGATTTTAGCGCAGTCTGCGCCACGGCCTGATGGCTGGTTTCAGCAAGGTGCAGTACCCAGTGCAGGGTCACCTGCCGGAAAAACAGGATCAGCAGCGCTGCCGTGATGAACACGATGATGAAGCTGGTGAGCGAGAAGAAGCGTTGCACTTTGACCATGTTGACCCCGTTTTTCAGAAGGCTGGACAGGGATGACTTTGCCGCACAATACAGGATTGAACAATGGCCGAATTACGGTATTCACTGTATTGCGACTCAGATACGCCCTGCTTAACCTGCGTGCGCAACATCGGTTAACGTCAATCCGCAAGGAGGGAACCATGAAGCAATCGGCAAGCATCCAATCACTGACAACGGTTGCGGTAATCCTGGTGTACGAGCTTGGCCTGTTGCATCCGGCGCATGCAGACATCTATGTATACACATCGAAGGAAGGTACGGTGAATCTGAGCGATGTGCATCAGGACGATCGCTATGCGGTCCTGGTTTCGGAACCGGCAAATAACAAGGCTGTGCCATCGCCACGGTCCATCCCCCGGAAGGCCCTTTACGACAAGACAGTCGATGAGGTCGCCAGGACCTATGGTCTCGACAGCGCCCTGCTGCATGCTGTGATCACCGTGGAATCTCGGTACAAGGCGAAGGCCGTTTCAAGGACGGGGGCTGCCGGGCTGATGCAGCTGATGCCGCTCATCACCCGGCACTATGGCGTGGCCGACCCGTTCGATCCGGTTCAGAATCTGCACGGTGGAGCCAAACACCTGAGCTATTTGCTGAAACTGTTCAACAACGACATCAGCCTGGCACTGGCCGCCTACAACTCGGGTGAGACAGCGGTCGCAAAATACGGCAACCGGATTCCTCCCTATCCCGAGACGGTGAATTATGTGCCGCAGGTGCTTGGATTTTACCGGAAGTACCGGGCGCAGTCGCTCTGAAACAGTGACTTGCGCGCCGATGACCGGCTGCTGGAAGACAGGATGATCTGTGGGTGAGTTAACTGCTGTGTGTCATCACAGTTTCGCCGCTGCATCCCACAGGTTATCCTTGCCTACCTGGCGGTACCATGCCTCGAACCGATTTCGATCTTGCTGCCACGGCTCGCTCAGTACCGGCCGCGGGTCTTCGCTGACGGAATAGGCCATTCCCTCGACGAACCACTCAGGGCGGGCGATCCATACGTTGAAGCTGCCCAACCGTTCGTTTTGAATGTGATGAAGCATTTCGTGGCGGACATAGTGAGGCTGCCACGCGCGAGGACTGATCACGATGGCCACGGTGCCAAGCGTCGCAGCAGATCGCCGGCCGAGGCCAAACGCCTGAAAGCAGCTGTCGGCTGAACAAAAAATTACGCGGGGCTTGTGCTCTATTGGCCCGACTGCGGCCTCAACGAACTGGCGGGCACTTTCATATAGATCAGATGCGTCCATATAGCGCGACGGATCATCTGTGCAGATAGTGTCGTTCAGGCACGAGACTCCATTCAACTCGGGAGCCAATACACGAACGGGTTTGATTAATGACCAAGTCGCGAGAGGCGTCGTCAGCAGCGTTAACAGCAATAGTCGTTTCAGCATGAGCGGGTCAAGATGCATAACGAGTGAATGAGACATTCCAGTCCCGAATGAGAGGTAAAGTTCTCGCGAGCGACATTGAAAGTGCCATGATGGAATTTCCAGACTTCATAAAATCCGACACGGCAAGAGTCATGAGCATTATCACGGTCGGCATTGATCCTGGCAAATGAACTGCATGCGCCGGGATGGAGCCCGCAGGCTCATACTGGGGCCTGACAGCGGTTTTCTCTTAGGCAAAATGGGAGGAGTCGTGTGGAGTATGCAGTATTGGGCTGGCACGCTTGATGGCTTTCTGGAATTCGACTAGTATCAAAGCACTCGCAGATTACAAGTTTGTTGTACGCATCACGCCGGCCAGTGAAGTGTAATGCGAAATGGGGAATGACAGTTCAATAACGATTAGGAGAATGCAATGAGTCTCGAAGCACTGTTGGAAGATATAAAGGGCGTTAACGGATATGTGGCATCGGCGATCATGGACTTTACCGGCGAGATGTTGGCTAGCAATTCCACCTCGACAGCCGTTGATCTTCAGGTGGCAGGAGCCACATTCAACGACATATTCCGCAGCGCACACGCGGCTGCCGGCAAAGTAGGTTTCAAAGCGGCTACAGATCTGGTGATCAACACACCGGAGGGCACTATCGTGATGATGTGTACAGGGACCGAGCAAAAGTCGCATTTGCATCTGATAACCATCTTGAGTAAGGACGGCAACCAGGCATTGGCAAAGATGGCAATGCATAAGATCGCGCCCCAGGCAATGGCACAACTGGATTGACCAGAGGCACATTCAATTCGGTGAAGAGCCGAGACTCTATTAGCCCAAATAGAGCGGTACGGGTTCATGCTAGGTTGTATTCATCCTCTTGGCATGAGCATGTCTTCATACAATCTGCATAATCGCAGGCAAGAAGCAGATGCCATCATGGCATCTGCTTTTGTTGAAATCTAAAAACAGCCAGCTCAACAGATGAAAAAATCAGATTTCCTGGAATTAGAAGATATCGTGGGGCAATATGTCCAGTTGACCCAGGAAGGAAAATCACACTATAAAGGCCAGTGTCCTTTTTGCTTGTCTGCAGATAGTCTCGTCCTTTCACTGGAAAACCAGTACTGGGGGTGCCTGTCTTGCGGCGTCCAAGGCGACAGGTACGATTTTGTCGCCAAGTCTGAAAACATAGGTCGAGCCCAGGCGATTCTTCTGGTTGGCCATCACACGAATACCGGCGAGCCCTTTCCTCACGCACGTTATAAGCCGGGCGAAATTTCCTTCAAGGTGGCGGAAACCACTGAGCAAGAATCAAAGGTTCCGCCATCTACTGAAACGAAACCATCTGAGGCATCCAGGCCGGCGACACCCGAGCCTGAGGTCTCCCAGGCGAAAGCCGATGCAAATGTATCCCCCCCCCCGAAAGGCGGCGACGAGCAAGGTTTGTTGGCGCACGTACTCGGATTCCGGAACATCATCCCCAGCTATCAAGGCGCGGCCATTCTTGATCACGAGTCAAGGATGATCGTCTGCGACAACGAGTTCCCCTTGTCGGCTGACCTGGCCGAAATTGGAGGAATTCTGGCTTCGATTCAGGAGCAAGCAGGAGCCCTGTTATCGAAATGGGGTATGACCGCTACGATGCCATCCACGCTCACCCTGGCTTCAGAGGATTCGGCTATCCTCATGCACAAATCCGGATCCGCGGATAAGCTGAAAATTCTCGTGGTTCGGCTTGCCAATCCGTCCGATGTTCCTGTGGTTCGTCGGCTGGTCGCAAGTGCGGCTGCAAAATTCCCCTGACGGCTGTGAGTGCTGACGGATATCGGGGTGATACTCAGGAATGGTTATAAGTGTGAGTCACATAGCGCTGATTTCTGCATCGATCGGCCAAGTTCCACTCGCATGCATTTTCGCACTAAGGGGAAAACATGAACCTGACGGGGGAGTTACATTATCACTTGGAAGGCAAAGATTACGCCCGGGCGAAGTTCAGCGAGGGAGTTAGCAGCTTCTCGATTGATATAGTCTTTGTGCCGTCACCTTTTCGGAAACAAGGAATTGGCAAGGCACTGGTAAAACGTGTCTTGGCAATCGCGGATGCAGCGGGCAAGGAGGTATTTGTCACAGTGCGCCCTTTGGGACAAAGCGGCGAGGACATCATTGCTGGCCTGATTAGTTTCTATCGGCAATTCGGTTTTGAGCTGACTGATCGTGATCCGGGATTGGCGCACATGCGCCGCCCGACAATGCCGCCTCAGCCATTTGCGGAGAAGCCGGGTGAGCTGCCTGGCTACAATCAATAACAACTCCATCACTCAATTCTTCACCAAATTCTACTCAAGAGGGGGACGCTGCCGACAGCGGTTACCCCTGGAACTTCTCTCTTAACTCGTCCAGGAATGCCGCGGTCTGTTCCGCGTTCGCAAATATCGCGCCACTGATCCAGAACACGTCCTCGGCACGGCTGCCCAGCGTGTTGATCTTGGCACGGTGCAGGCGGATGCTGCGTTGGTCGAAGATCAGCGCGATACGCGCCAGCAGGCCCGGCCTGTCGCCAGCGGTCAGCGACAGCACATACATGCCCTTGTGGTCGGGCTTGAGTTGGACCTGGGTGTGTATCGGGAAGTGTTTGAGCTGGCGGCTGATGCGCCCCGAGGCGGCGGGAGAGATGGGTTTTGCCTGCGTGATCTGCTCGGTCAGCTCGAACTCGATGTAGTTCATGATGTCGCGGTACGGGGTGTCGCTGCGTACCGCTTCCATGATCTGGAAACTGTTCAGCGCGTAGCCGTGGCGGGTGGTGTGGATCTTGGCCTCGACGATGGTGTAGTTCATCCGGGCGAAAAAGTCGCAGATGCGTGCGAACAGGCCACGCTGGTCTGGGCAGTAGACCATCACCTGCAAGCCTTCTCCGGCGCGGCTCAGGCGCGCCTTGACGACGGGCGCACCGGGATCGGCCTTGAACGCGAGCAAGCGGGTGTGCCAGGCAATCTCCTGCGCCTCGTGGTCGAGGAAGTAGCTGTCGTCGAGCTGCGCCCATAGCAGCCGGTAGCTGTCCGGCGCCAGCGCGTAAAGATTCAGCGCGCCTGCCGCCTCGTTGCGGATCGCGCCGAGCTGGTCTGCAACCTGTCCGTCGCTGAGGTATCGCCGCGTCAGGTGGAACAGGTCTTCCAGCAGCTTGGCCTTCCATGCGTTCCACACCTTGGGGCTGGTGCCGCGCACGTCGGCGACGGTGAGCAGGTAAAGTGCGACCAGGTAGCGGTCGTTTTTGATGTGCGCAGCAAAACCGGCGATCACCTCGGGATCTGACAGATCCTGCGTCTGCGCGGTCGCCGAGAGCATCCGGTGGAGCTCGACCAGCCACACGATCAGGTCGGTGTCGTCGCGGCTGATGCCATGCGACTTGCAGAAGGCACGTGCATCCTTCATGCCGAGCCGGGCATGGTCACCGCCGCGCCCCTTGGCGATGTCGTGGAACAATCCGGCGATATACAGTACTTCTGGGCGAGCGAATTCCGCGATCAGCTTGCTGCACAGGGGGTATTCGTGCGCAAACTCAGGCACGGCGAAGCGGCGTAGGTTGCGCACCACCATCAGGATGTGTTCGTCCACGGTGTAGACGTGGAACAGGTCGTGCTGCATCTGCCCGACGATGCGCCCGAACGCGGGGAGGTAGGCGCCGAGGATGCCGTACTGGTTCATCCGCCGCAGCGCGTGCAGCACGCCCTGCGGCTGGCGCATGATCTCCATGAAGCGTGCCCGGTTCTGCGGGTCGCGGCGGAATCGGGCGTCGATGTAATGCTGTGCGCGCCACAGGGCGCGCAGCGTCGTCGCGGTAAGGTCGGTCAGCTCGGGGTGCTGTTCGAGCAGCAGGAACAGCTCGAAGATCGCACCCGGCGTGTGTTCGAAAAGGTGCTCGTCGCGTATCTCCAGCAGGTTGCCTACGGTCCGGAAGCGTTCGTTGAGCGCCTGTACCGGGAGTGTCTCGCGAAACAGGTGGTCACGCAGGTTTTGCAGCAGGATGGTGTTGAACTGGCGGACGGCGCGTCTGGTCCGGTAGTAGCGCTGCATCAGGTGTTCGCTGGCGCGGCGGTTGGCCGAGGCAGTGATGCCCATCTGCTCGGCGAGTGCGGTCTGGAAGTCGAAGACCAGCTTGTCCTCACGGCGCTTTGCCAGGTAATGCAGGCGGATGCGCAGGTCCTGCAGCAGCGCGTCGTGCCGGGCGATCTGGCGTGCCTCGCTGGTGGTGATCAACCCGGCCCTGGCCAGTTCGCTCCAGCCTGTGCCCAAGCCAGCCGCGCGCGCGATCCAGGCGACGGTTTGCAGGTCGCGCAACCCGCCGGGGCTTTCCTTCAGGTTCGGTTCCAGGTTGAAGTCCGCCTCCAGGAAACGTGCGTGCCGCTGCTGCTGTTCCTGCAGCTTGGCGAGGAAGAATTGCTTCGGGTCGAGATGCAGGTGCAAGGCATCTCGCATCTCGCCGAACAGTCGTTTGTCGCCGGTGAGCAGGCGCGCCTCGATCAGGTTGGTCTGCACAGTGATGTCGGCGGATTCGATCAGGCACTGCGCGACAGTGCGGATGCTGTGGCCGACCTCCAGCCCGATATCCCAGAGCGTGCCGACCAGTTGATGCAGCTTCTGTTGCAAGGACTCGTTCGGTTCGGCGTCCAGCAGGATCAGCAGGTCGATGTCCGACTTCGGGTACAGCTCGCCGCGCCCGTAGCCGCCCACCGCGACCAGCGCGATGTGCTGTGGCATCGCGAGTTGCTGCCAGACAAGGCGAAGGTAGCGGTCGATGAGTCTGCTGTGGGCCTTGAGCAGGGTGGCGGCCCGTCCGGTGTTCCGGAAATCCTGCTCCAGCGCTGCGCGGTCGTTGCGCAGCGAGGTGCGCAATGCGGTTACATCGTTCCGGTCAGGGCGGGGGAGGGCAGCCATCGGAGACGGTCAGTACTTCGAAGCCGGTATCGGTGACGAGTATCGTATGCTCGTATTGCGCCGATAGCGCGTGGTCCTTGGTGACCACGGTCCAGCCGTCGCCGAGCTGCCTGATGCCCGCCTTGCCGGCATTGATCATCGGCTCGATCGTGAAGGTCATGCCGGGTTCGAGCCGGATGCCGGTTTTAGGGCGTCCGTAATGCAGCACCTGCGGGTCTTCGTGGAAATGCCTGCCGATGCCGTGACCGCAGAATTCGCGTACCACGCTGTAGCCCAGCGGCTCCACGTGGCTCTGGATGGCGTGGCCGATGTCGCCCAGGTAGGCGCCAGGCCTGACCGCGCGGATGCCGAGCCACAGGGCCTGCCAGGTGGCCTCGCATAGGCGTCTGGCCTGGATGGATGGCTCGCCGACGTAGTACATGCGGCTGCTGTCGCCGTGATAGCCGTCCTTGATCACGGTGACGTCGATATTGACGATGTCGCCGTTCTTGAGCACCTTGTCGCTGGGGATGCCGTGGCAGATCTGGTGATTGATTGAGGTGCAGATCGACTTTGGGTAGGGCTTGTGCCCGCCGGGCGCGTAGTTGAGCGGGGCGGGGATCGCCTTCTGCACATCGACGATCAGGTCGTGGCACAGCTTGTCCAGCGCGTTGGTGGTCACGCCCGGTTTGACGAACGGGCCGATGTAATCGAGCACCTCGCTGGTCAGCCTTCCGGCGACGCGCATTTTCTCGATTTCTTCAGGAGTTTTGATGGATACGGACATGGGCTTGCTGGTTGTTATCGGAAGCCCGAGGGTATCACGCGAGCGCAATTCCAGACAATGGCGCTGTCGGAGGGATGGCGGGAGGCGCGCAATTTCAATCCGTGAGCCTCCCTCGTATAACCTGGCGCTGCTACTTCCCCTGATCGTGCGCCACGGTCACCGTTGCGCTGGCGGTGGCCCTGTTGCCGGAGGCGTCGGTGGCGGAATAGGTGACGGTGTAGATGCGACCGGTCGGGTTGTTCCCCTCGCGCTTGGCAGCCAGATAGAAGTTTCGGTCGTCGGTTCCGGGCTGGGCTTCCTGTATATCTCCGTTTGCCAGCGCCTCATTCGCGGTGATGGATTCAAGTTTTATTTCGGCTTCGGGATCGTAGTCGTCCTGCACCGTGATCGTGGCCGCGACGGGCATTGGCTTGTTGTTGGGTGGCCAGATGGTGGCGGGGTTTAACGTCACCGTGAGCGTTGGCGGGGTGGTGTCGATGGGTATGATAACACCCGTGTATCTCCAGAATGCAGGACCTTCATAGGTTACTTTGCTACGAGTAAATATTACGGTGAAATGGCCCGTTAAATAAGCCAAGTCACCCAGCGAGTAATAGTTGGAAAACGGTTCCCTGTTAGTGGCCGGAACCGTTACGCCGAAGTTGAAAGTCTGCCCCGGATAGATGACGGGGAAATTGCTGGTAATGCTTTCGTCGATCTTCCAGTTGATCGAAAAATTGGTGGTTTCTTCATACAGCATTATTTGCGCATTCCAACCAGGCGGGCTGGTAAAGATACCCCCTAGACGTGGTTCAATATAACGCTGATCCCCGACCCCGCTGGGCTGCCCCCAGTAGGAGTCAACCGGAAAGACGGAAAGTTCGGGCTGAGGATTTCCGCCGCGGTATTTAGAATTGGGAGTTTGTTCGCCGCTGTCGCCGATGTTTACTGCTCCGATGTCGCGCGCGCTGGTGTGGTTGCTGACCCGATAGCTGTATTGAATATTGCCGCCAGAATGTACGGCCAAGGCTTTAACTGTAACAGGCTCCAGAGCGTGGCTCAGGGGGCTGACAACAATGATCGCCAACGCGCACATCCAGATGGGCGCGCGCTTAAATATGGTTTGATTTTTTATCATGGCTGTTTCCTTTAAGGTATTGAGAAATGCACGGTGTCGCCATAACTTCCGCCCCACTCCAGATTACATGGCGGGGGGCTGGCCAGCCAATCTGCAATCAACGGGACATCCGCTTGGCGTTGCTGCGCCGGGGTCAGTGGGGGTAGTTGAAGGTCGGGCGGTGGTCTCAGTTGACCAAGCAGACTGGCAAGGCTATTTCGAGAAATATCGAACGCCGTGCCTTTGGGGTGTTTGCTGTCTGTCGCGGGTGGATAAACAATGCAGTGACCACCATCGCATTCCTTATGCGCCTTAATCTTGTCGCGCAGTGGTTTGCAGGCTTGAATTTGAGCTGGGTCTTTGATTTGATCCAACTCGATTACTTTATCCCAAACTTCTTTTAGATGTGCCTGGTAGGCCACAGTGCGGGTGCCGCCTGAAATTGTGACTCCGGGGAATTTGGTTTTGACGCAATCCACACCCGCCTGTGCCGCCGGCAACAGCGCGAGGCCTTCACCCTTGGTTCTCTCCAATTCCAGCGTAAGCGGCAGCACGTCCGGCCCATTGGGCGGGATGTCTTCGACCTCTCTTATATCATCGACATCACACCCCGGCACCTTGATCGTCCCAGTCACCGGATTATTTGTGCAACCCGTGCACGTAGCGGTAATGGTATGGGTGCCACCACCTGTGGGCGCTGTAAATACAAATGAAAACTTGCCATCCTCACCGGTTGTCCCGGCATATGTCGTCGTCCCAATGGATACGGTATTAGCCGATAAATATCCTGTATAGGTAATGGGAAGCTGGCCTTGCAGCTCTGGGACAACCGTGAGCGTCAGTGAAACTTGCGCCCCGCTCTTGGGCAAACCATCGCTCTTGATTACCTCTGCGTAGGCGGCACGAGTTTTGCCGGGCATCACCTCACCACCCAGGCCAGACAGTGAAATGGTGT
>DASWTZ010000138.1:0-9717 GCA_036401875.1 Gallionella sp. | reverse complement strand
GCAACTGTTCGACCAGTCCGGATATTTCGCCCACCGAAAGGCTGGTCTGCTCCAGTTGGCGGATGCAGTCTTCAAGGCTGGCTCCGATTTCCGCATTGATGCTGTGCACCAGATCGCCGATATTCCTGGCAAACAGCCGGGAGCGGGTCTGGCTCTCCAACAGGGCGGCAAACCGCACCAGTCCCTGATAGCGCAGCTCTTCCAGACCCGATGGCAGTTCGGTGGAAAACTGTTTCATCTGTCTACGCTCCAGCCTGGAAGTGTCCGCTGCTGACCATGAGGTCGATCCCGCACTGCAATTCGGCGAACCATTTCAGGAAATCACGCACCGCCTGACCGCGATACGCCGGGCCGTGCTGCGGGGCGATTATCTCGATGTCCAGTCTGGATACGGCCTCTACCCAGAGCCTGGCTGCCTTGTTGGAACACATGTACCGGCGGTGGAATTCCTCGATGTAGGGGCGGTGGGCCGCAAAGTCGTCGACATAGGCATAATCCTTCTCGATCGGCAACATCGCAGCGCCGATGTCGCCGGAGAACAATATCCTGGAGACGGGATCGTAGACGTTGATCTGCCCCTCCGAGTGCAGGAAATGCGCGGGCACCAGCTGCAAATCGAAGCCCGGGCAGACCGGATAGTGCATCCCTTCGTCCGGCACGCCGATGAAACGCTTCATCTCGGTAATGCCGTAATGGGGCAGGAAGCGTGTCCAAATGCGCGACACGTAGACATCCGCATTGGAAATTTCCAGCCAGGTGGAAATCCCGCCAACGATGTCGGGATCTTGATGGGACAGGACGATGCCCATCAGCTTGTCCGGAGAGATGTAGCGCAGCATCTCCGCCAGCACCCTCGGCATCACGCCGAAGCCGCCCGGATCGAGCATCACGCCGCAATCGCCATGCACCACCAGATACTGGTTGGAGCGGACGCCATCCTCCTCGCCCGGCTCGCTCTCGTTCAATAAAACGAACTTGTGATCTTCGTTGCTGTACAGAACCACGTTGCGCATGTCGCCCTCCCAATTCCGAATGTCCAGATTATCCGAAATGTTTGCATGGTGCCATTTAATCTACATCAACAAATCGGCGACCAGCCCTACACTTCGTGCAGCATTCCATCGGCAAACAGAAGTGCCGAACGTACTTTTTTGTCCGGGAAAACGGATTGGATCGAGTTGCGGTATTCCTGCATCTGCGCACGATAACGTGCGGTCTCCCCGCTGTCGCCCAGCTTGTAATCCAGCACCCACACCTCGTCGTCGAATTCGACCAGCCGGTCGATGCGTCGCAATTCTCCCCGGGAGTTGATGTAGGGCATCTCGTTGCAGGCGCTGCGGAATTGCCGGGTATCGAAAAAGCGTGACAGCTGCGGCAAGCCGAGCAGATGCCGGGCCTGCTGCAACATGGAATCCATTTCGGCGGCAGGGATGGCAAGGCGCTGGTGCAACTCATGCACGGCATTCACGCCCTCCGTCAGGTGCTGCAGCAGTGCGTGCAGCCAGATGCCGCGCTGCTGTTGCGTTGTGCTGACTGCGGCGCGTTTGCCGGTCAGAATAACGGGAGGTAGCATCACCGGCCGCGCTGAACCTGCCGACGGCTGAGCGGACGATACAGGCTGACCCTGCATGTGCTTCGTCAGCCTCGGCCCGGAAGGTTGTTGTGCATCTTCCACGGCCGCCGCGATGCGGTCGTACCACGAAGGCGCGTTCTTCCTGCCCTCCCTGTCCTCGCCCTTGCTGTTGCCGCTGACGATCAGCCCCTGCTGCGCACGGGTCATCGCGACATAGAGCAGGTTCATCTCCTCGCGCGCCTGCTGGGCGGCATCCAGCTCGAACAGAGGTGCACGTTTTTTGCCCCGGGAGGCGAGGCCGGCATAGATCGAGAAATGCGCCGGACATTCTTCATGCGGCGGCCAGGCAAGCAGCACGTCGTTGCCGTCCCGGCTGTTTTTTTTCGCGTTTGCATCCAGCAACCAGACGATGGGTGCCTCCAGCCCCTTGGCTTCATGCACAGTGTAGATGCGCACCGCGTCACCGGCCATCCCGAGCTTGCCCTCGTCCGGCGCGTCGTCTGTACTCTCGCGCAGTTCGCGCAATTCCTGCAGGAAACGCGGCAGGCTAGGATAGCGCCCGGCATCAACCGACAGCGCAATTTCCATGAAAGCGTGCAGATTGGCAGTGACCTTGGCGCGCATTTCATACGGCAGCACGGCGCGGTAGCGCGCCAGCACGTCGCCTTCGAAATAGATACGGTCGAGCAGGTCGTGCACCGGAAGCTTGTCGGCGAGTGCAAGCCAGCGCTTCAACAGCTCGGCGGCACGTTGCAGCGCAGGCGAAGGCTGGGCTAGGTGTTGCAGGCGTTGCCACCATGAGGACCGGGGATCGGGGATCGAGGATTGTGAAAATCCTGCTGCTCCGGCATTTCGATCCCCGATCCCCGATCCTCGATCCTCGATCCCTGATCCTGACAAATGCATCAGATCCTCATCGCTGCACGCGAAAACCGGTGTGCGCAGCACCTGCGCCAGAGCAAGATCGGCGAAGGGGGTGATCAGGAACAACAGCAGCGCCTGCAGGTCTTCCGCTTCCAGAGTGTCGAGCAGGCCGCCACGCCGCGAGCTGATGAAGGGGATGTGTTTTTCGCGCAGCGCCTCTTCATAAACCGCTAGGTGGGTGCGGCTGCGCACCAGCACCATGATGTCGCCCCACTCGGCACGGCGCTCGATGGGCCGGCCGGTCGCCTTGTCCTCCGCCGTCACTGCCCAGTCGCTGACGATGGTCCGCAGCAAGTCGGCGAACTGCGCGGCTTCAATATTGCGCGCCCCCTGTTCCGTTTCCGCGCGCGGCATGGTCAGCGGATCGCGCAGCACCAGCGGGACATCTTCATCGACGTGTTTTTCCTCCTGCGCTGCCACAGCCAATGGCAGCACCAGCACATGTCCCGGCAAGTCCTTCTGGTGCGTCTGGTGCTCGACGAACTCGAAGCCGTCCGGCTGCTCGCTGAACACGGCGTTCACCGCGTCCACCACCGGCTGCGCGTTGCGGCGCGTGAGACTGTTGCCCAACGTCGCCGCGTCGAAGTGTTCCCGAAGATACTCGCGCGCCACGCCGAACAGCCGCGCATCGGCGCGGCGGAAGCGGTAGATGGACTGCTTGGGGTCGCCAACGACGAATACCGTGGGCTGCGACTCGACCGCCACCGCCGCGTCGAACCAGGCGCGCAGGATCTGCCATTGCAGCGGATTGGTGTCCTGGAATTCGTCCAGCAGCACGTGGCGGTAGCGGCTGTCGAGCTTGTACTGCATCGTCTCGGCATGTTCGCTCTGCTGCAGCAGGCGGCACAGCTGCCATTCCAGATCGGAAAAATCCATCTGCTGCTTTTGCGCCTTGAGCGCCTGGTAGCGCTCGAGGAATGCCGAGCCGCAATGCAGCACCGCCGCATTCAGGCGGTACGCCTGCTGCTCGGCAAGCGTGTCGCGCACTTCCTGCAAACTGGCGAACAGTGCATCACGCGTCACCAAAAACGCTTCGCTGTCCTGCTTTTTGGTCGGCTTGAAACTCCGGGGCTCGTCGGCCTGCGTGAACAGCAAGGGCAATACAGCATCGAACCGCGCTTCTTCGGCGCTGTCTGTCCACGCCCGCTCCAGCTCGCCCGCCTTGTTCGCCTGCGTATCGGTGCCGTTGCCCGCCAGTTGCCGCACGAAGGCGAAGAACACCTCCTCGCTGTTGCCGCACATGCCCCAGTCGGCGACCGGGTCGAACGCCATATCCACCGCCAGATCGTCGCGCAACCTGTCGAGTGCAAACGTCAGTGCATCAGCTTGCCCCCGGGTATAGGCCCACCACTCAGCGCGTTTGCCCAGGAAGTTGAACAGCAGCTGGCGCGTATTGGACAGGCCGCAATCTTCGAACAGCCATAGCATGTGCCGGGCCTCCGGACTGTCCGGCTGCCTGCGCATCTGTTCCAGTAACTCCTCCCACGCCTCTTCCTGGCAGCTAGCGGCGCGCTCCAGCAGGCTCATGCCCTGCATCACGCCGGCATTGAGCGGCGCACGCTGCATGACCTGCATGAACCAGCCATGGAAGGTGCTGATGGTGATGCCGGGCTGTGCCAGCAGCAGCTCGCTGTACAGGCTGCGGGCGCGCTGCAGCTGCGCATCGTCCGGATTTTCCACACCGCGCTCGGCAAGGAAGCCGCGCACAAAGGCATCGTCTTTCAGCGCCAGATCGCGCAGCCACAATTGCAGGCGAGACCGCATCTCCTGAGCAGCCTTGCGCGTGAAGGTGATCGCGAGGATCTGCGAGGGTTGCGCGCCGTCCAGCAGCAGGCGCACGATGCGCGACACCAGCAGCCAGGTCTTGCCGCTGCCAGCGCAGGCTTCGACGACGACGCTACGCTGCGGGTCAAGGGCGACAGGGTTGCTCATGCCCACTCCCCTTTCCGGCACACACCGCGCACCTCGCAATAGTTGCATGCCTGATCGATGCCATTGGCAGGCAGGCCCGCCCCCTTGCGGACGCTTTGCATCACATGCTCGAGACGCTCGGTGTTGAGCTGCGCCAGCAGGGGCACATCGTGCTTCGGTTCCACCCGCTTCACCTTGCCGTTCTCGATGCAGACAAAGGCGGCATCCGCTGCCTCGTGCGCGTAGGCGTAGCAGGCAAGCTGCACGTCCTCGCCAGGCTCGCGCAACTTGTTGCGCAGCAGCGACTCGCCCTGCGTCTTGTAGTCGAGCACCAGCTTCTCTTCGGCACGCACATCCAGTCGGTCGATTCGGCCACGCAGGCGCACACCGTCCAGCTGCCAGTCGAACTTGCTCTCCGCCTCGGCATAACGCCAGCCCTGCACCTCGTTCTCCGCCTGCCATTCGAGATAGGCCGGCAACGACCGGTACCAGTGCGCCAGCCAGGCGCGCGCTGCAAAATCCTGTGCCAACAGATCGGCAAATGCCTCCTCGCTGATGCCGCGCAGGGCGGCTTCCATCTCCTCCTTGCCGTATCCGCTCACCCATGGGTAACGCTCGTGGAATCGTTGCAGGATGCCGTGCACGCGCTCGCCGTAGTCGCGCTTCTCGATACCCTCCTGCACCTCGTCCAGCTCGTTCAGGCGCAGGATATGGCGCACATAGAATTGATAGGGGCAAGCGACCAGCGAGTTGTACCCGCTGATGGACACGCCCGCCGGTACAGCCTCCTGCGCCACACCGGGTGCAGGTCGCACCGACTGCGGCAACGACACGCAATGCGCATCTTCCGTCGCCAGATAGGCATGCAACTCGCGCTCGGCGAGATCGTCGTCACGCTCATGCGCATCGCGCAGTATTTGCAGGAACGGACTCAGCAGCTGTGCTTCGCCGCCCTTGTCACGCTGCCAGGTGGCCAGCACGGTGTCGTTCATGGCCAACAAGGCCAGCAGGTCGTCGCGCTGCCGTGTGGCATGGGTGCTGCGCGTTGGCAGGTTCAGTGCCGCGCGCACGGCATCATTGAACCAGCGTCCGCCATCCGCCGCGCCGGGCAAGTGATCGGCATCGCAGCCCAGCAGCAGCACTGCCTCGAAGCTGCGCCATCGCGTGGCCGCGAGGTGGGTGAATCGCACCGGGCTGTCTATGCTGCTGTCGCGGTAGGTCTGCGTGTCCAGCTGCTGCGCGAGCCAGCGCCGCCACTCGGCAAAACGGTAGCGTCCATCGTCGGCTTGCAGTTCCAGCTGCCAGTCTCCCAGTGTGCGCAGCAACTGCCGACCCGCATCGTCCTGCCCCAGGCCCTGCTCGATGCCCAGCAGGCTCAAACTCTCCCGTAATGCAGCGAGCCATTCCGCCAGAGTTATTTTCTTGTGCAGGTCCAGCAGCGCTGCCGCCTGACGCAGGCGTGCCAGCGGCTGGTGCAGCGCCACTTCGTGTCCGGCGAGCGCGATGAACTTTTCCAGACCGGCCACCACACCTTGTTTGCGCAGCAGCTGTTCGAGCTGGTACACGGCGGATTTTCGTTCTTCCGCCGCCATGTCGGCGAAGATAAAGGGTGACTTGAGCAGGTCGAGCAGGTCGTGATGGTAGAAATCGCTTTGCAGCGCGGTGAGCCAGCGCTCCAGCACGGTGCTCACCGACAGCGTGGCAAGGGTCCAGCCGGTCTCGTCCGCCACCAGCACTTCGGCGCGCTCCAGCAGCGCCCTCACCCGACGCGCCACCACGCGGTCCTGCGCGACGATGGCGATG
This sequence comes from Gallionella sp., assembly GCA_036401875.1. GTDB lineage: Bacteria > Pseudomonadota > Gammaproteobacteria > Burkholderiales > Gallionellaceae > Gallionella. The sequence continues at coordinate 3,506 of DASWTZ010000138.1, read as the reverse complement.
TTGCGCCAGCCCTCAGCCAGCCAGCGGCGCACCTGCATCGCCGCGGCACGGGCCTCCTCCTCCAGGCTGATCGCAGCGAAAAACATCGGCAAATTGCCCGTAGCCCCCATCTGGCGCAGGTCAAACACTGTCACGGGTGCATGCCGCGCATATTCCTCAAGGAAGCGCTGCTCCAGCGTGTCCCAATCCGAAGTGCGCAATACGTACAGGGGCTTGGCGGCCCGCGCCGCCAGTGTCGCAAGGCGCTGCTGGTAGGCGCGCGCCGCATCCAGCTCACGCCCCGCCTGCATCGCATGCCAAAGCTCGAACACCAGTCTTGCCTCCAGCTGCAGCGCTGCGTTCTGCCGCGCCTGACAGGCCTGTTGCACGGCTGCGGCAAAGGCCTCGGCATCTTCCGGCAATTCCTGCAGGGAGCGGGTGAGTTCGTCGAACAGCTTGAGAAGTTCCTGCGTCATGCCCCACAGATCGGCATTGCCGAACCATTGCAGCTTTCGCAGTTGCTGGTATAGCAAGGTACTGCGCTGGCTGTCGGTGATGACGGCATCATCGAGCGGAACGCTCTGTGCCCAGCCGTCCAGCGTGATCATCTGCGGCAACAGCAAGGCCGGCCTTTGCGCTGCGCGCACCATGGCTTGTGCCAGCGGCTGGGCAGCATGGAAATTCGGCAAGAGGATGGTGATGCCGCGAAGATCGGGCAAGTCCTGCGCATGGCAGGACAGGATATGGCGCGCTACCCGGTCAGGATACTGGCTGATCAACGCTCAAGGAGATGCAGCTTGTCCTTGACACCGCTCCATTCATCCGCATCATCGAGCGCGTCCTTTTTTTCGACGATGGGTTTCCACTTCCTGGCCAATTCGGCATTCAGGGCGGTGAAGTGCTGCTGTCCGGCAGGCAGATCGTCTTCCGCATAAATCGCGTTAACCGGACATTCCGCCACGCAGAGCGTACAGTCGATGCACTCCTCAGGATCGATCACCAGGAAATTGGGGCCCTCGCGAAAACAGTCCACGGGGCAAACATCCACACAGTCTGTATATTTGCACTTGATACAGGGTTCGGATACAACATAGGTCATGGCAATGCTCCAACTCTATTGGTGGGACATTTTAACAGAGCGACGGAAATTTTAGCTCTTCCCAGCCGGTACATTTTTGGTTAGCATGGCACTTGAGAATCCGGTAACGCCTCCCAAAATCAACCTCACGCAGTATCCCGAACCAACTTTAAGCTAAGCGAGAAATAACCATGAGTGAACATATCCGTTACGTTTCTGACGCGACCTTCGAGGCCGAAGTATTGCAGGCGCCACTGCCGGTGCTGGTGGATTACTGGGCAGAATGGTGCGGTCCATGCCGCATGATCGCCCCCATTCTCGATGAAATTTCCAAGGAATATGCTGGTCGTCTGAGCGTCGCAAAGTTGAATGTGGACGAAAACCAGCAGACGCCCGCAAAGTTCGGCATTCGCGGCATTCCGACATTGATGCTGTTCAAGAACGGCAACATCGAGGCGACCAAGGTCGGTGCGTTGTCGAAATCCCAACTGACCGCATTTATTGACAGCCACATCTAAAGCGTTTAGTGTCGCACCCGCATCGCCTCCCCGGTTGTCCTGGCGAAAAATAAGCTCACCGAACTCTGTTTAGGCCATGCGGGTGGCCGGCGCCCCTGATTGCCAATTTCATTCGCAACAGTCAATTCACTCGCAACACTCACCCTTCTTCCCTCAATCATCATTTTCGCATCGCTATGCATCTATCCGACATAAAGACCAAACACATCACAGAGCTCGTCGAAATGGCTGCGGCCAACCAGATCGAAAACGCCAACCGAATGCGCAAGCAGGATCTGATGTTTGCGCTGCTGAAAAGCCACGCCAAGAAGGGCGAGAGCATTTTTGGCGATGGCACGCTGGAGATTTTGCCGGACGGGTTCGGTTTTCTGCGCTCACCGGACACCTCCTACCTGGCAGGGCCGGATGACATCTATGTCAGCCCCAGCCAGATCCGCCGCTTCAACCTGCACACCGGCGACTCGATAGAAGGCGAGATTCGCACCCCGAAAGACGGCGAGCGTTATGTCGCGCTAGTGAAGGTGGACAAGGTCAACGGCGAGCCACCCGAAAATGCGAAGAACAAGATCCTGTTCGAGAACCTGACCCCGCTTTTCCCAACCAACCCGCTACGCCTTGAACGCGACATCAAGGCAGAAGAGAACATCACCGGGCGCATCATCGACATCATCGCGCCGATCGGCAAGGGCCAGCGCGGCCTGCTGGTCGCCTCGCCCAAGTCCGGCAAGACTGTGATGCTGCAGCATATCGCGCATTCCATCTCCTCGAACAATCCGGACGCGACCCTGATCGTATTACTGATCGACGAACGCCCGGAAGAAGTGACCGAGATGAGCCGGACTGTGCGCGGCGAAGTGGTCGCCTCCACTTTCGACGAGCCGGCCACCCGCCATGTACAGGTCGCCGAGATGGTGCTGGAAAAAGCCAAGCGCCTGGTCGAACACAAGAAGGATGTGATCATCCTGCTCGATTCGATCACCCGCCTGGCGCGCGCCTACAACACCGTGATCCCCTCCTCCGGCAAGGTACTGACCGGCGGGGTGGATGCCAACGCGCTGCACCGCCCGAAGCGCTTCTTCGGTGCGGCACGCAACATCGAGGAAGGCGGCTCGCTGACCATCATCGCCACCGCGCTGGTCGATACTGGCTCGCGCATGGATGATGTGATCTACGAGGAATTCAAGGGAACCGGCAACATGGAGATCCATCTGGATCGCCGCATGGCCGAAAAACGCATCTATCCGGCGATCAACGTCAACCGCTCCGGCACGCGCAAGGAAGAATTGCTGATCAAACAGGACATCCTGCAACGAATCTGGCTGCTGCGCAAACTGCTCTACCCGATGGACGAGCTGGAGGCGATGGAGTTCCTGCTCGACAAGATCAAGGCTACAAAGAACAACGCCGAGTTCTTCGATTCCATGCGCCGCTAGGCTCTGGACCGGCATCACATCCACAGCGGGGACGGCAAACCCGTCCATAACCAAAGCAAAAAATGGTTTTGACCGCTGCGGATATTTATGTATAATTCGCGCCTTCGTAAAAAAACGCAATAAATCGAGGTTGTTATGTACGCAGTCATTAAAACCGGTGGTAAACAGTATCGCGTCACTTCCGGCGAAACATTGAAAGTCGAAATCCTTCCAGGTGACGTTGGCTCCGCTATCGTTCTGGACAAGGTACTGATGGTGGCCGATGGCGACAAGCTGTCTGTTGGCAAACCTTTGCTGGCCGGTGCAAGCGTAAAAGCAACCATCGTCTCTCATGGTCGCGGCGATAAGGTCCGCATCTTTAAGATGCGCCGTCGTAAGCACTATCAGAAAAATCAAGGTCATCGTCAAAACTATACCGAGATCCGCATCGACGGCATCTCGGCTTAATCTGGCGAAATTCGGTAAGGAGCATATAGCATGGCATCAAAAAAAGGCGGC
>DASWTZ010000137.1:0-13824 GCA_036401875.1 Gallionella sp. | reverse complement strand
GCCGCGTTCGTGCCTATCATCGTACTGTTCTTCCTGTTCATGGCGATCGTCGAGGACAGCGGCGACCTGTCGCGCGCCGCCTTCCTGATGGATGCGCTGATGGCGCGTCTCGGGCTAGACGGGCGGGGGTTCGTAATGATGCTGATGGGGTTCGGCTGCAACGTGCCCGCGCTGATGGGCACGCGGGTGATGCGTTCGCGTGCGCTGCGCCTGCTGACGATGCTGGTGATCCCGCTGTCGCTGTGCTCGGCGCGACTGCAGGTATTCATCTTCTTTACCGCTGCGCTGTTCTCGCCCGAGGCCGCTCCGGTAGTGCTGTTCAGCCTGTACCTGTTCAGCTTCGCCGCCGCGATCGTCACCGCGCTGGTATTCAAGGGCCGCTTCCGGAGCAACGAGCCCTTCGTACTAGAACTGCCGCCGTACCGCTTTCCGACCGCGCGCCAGATGGTGTTGCGCGGCTGGCTGGAGGTGCGTCACTTCTTGCGCCGCGCCACCAAATTCATCGTCGCCGGCGTGGTGATCGTGTGGCTGCTCACCAACCTGCCCGTTTCCGCGGTGCCGGCCAGTGCCGATACCCTGGCCGGTATGATAGGCGGCGCGCTTCAACCGTTTTTCGCGCCGCTCGGGATCAACGAGCAGCTCACGATCGCGCTGCTCTTCGGCTTCATCGCCAAGGAGATCGTCATCGGGGCGCTCGCGGTGATCTACAGCCTGAGCGGCGATGATCTCGGCAGCGCGATAGGGATGCAACTGGACTGGGTGCAGGCATACAGCTTCATGCTGTTCACGCTGCTGTACACGCCTTGTCTGGCCACCATCGCGACGCTGCACAGCGAATCTAAGCAGCTCAGGTTCACCTTGCTGTCGCTGGCCTGGTCGCTGGTGCTGGCATGGGTGGTTAGCTTCGCGTTCTATCAGGGCGCGCGTGCGCTCGGTTACTAGCCCGATGACTGCCGCCATCAGCTGGACCGAAGCGGGCAGGACATGCACCGCACGCTGGCGGTCAGATAGCGGCGCGTCAGCGCCCAGACGCGTGATCATCGCGGACGACACGATGAAGGCCGACGAGGCCTATCGCCTGGCCTGCGAGGGAACCGCGCTGCTGTGGCGCGGCGATTTCCAGAACGCGAAACAGCTGCTGCAGGCGATGTCGCGGCGCGCGGATCGCAAGCCACACAAGACCTCGGCGATAGCGAAGGAGGCGTTTCACCTTCATCGCCAGGCGCAGTCGCAGCGCGCACGCACGTTGGCGATGGTCCTGATCCCGCTGGATGACGATTACACCATCCCGCTGCGCCGCGCGCCGGACATCCGGCAGGCATGCAGCGAGGCATACGGTGCGGCGGGTGAGCCCTCGGTGGCCGCGCTGCGCGAGCTGCTCGGTCTGGTCGGCGCGCACGAATGGCGCAAGAAGGGTGTCGCAGTGCCCGAGCTGGGCGGGGCGCGCATCCATCCGCACTACGGCGTGTTCTCGCCGGTGCGCGGCGAATATGTCGGACTGGTGAATTCGGCGCCGATGCCGGAGAAATTCCCCTCACCCGAATTGGCATTCGACATCGGCACCGGTACCGGCGTGCTCGCCGCCGTGCTGGCGCGCCGCGGCATCAGGCGCGTCGTCGCGACCGACCAGGACCCGCGTGCGCTGGCCTGTGCCCGCGAAAACTTGGCACGGCTCGGCCTGTACGCTCAGGTGGAGGTGGTGCAGGCCGACCTGTTCCCCGCAGGCAAAGCGCCGCTGATCGCGTGCAACCCGCCGTGGATACCGGCGCGGCCGAGTTCGCCGATCGAGCACGCGATCTACGACCCAGACAGCCGCATGCTGCGCGGTTTCCTGTCGGGGCTGGCGGAACACCTGGAGCAGGGCGGGGAGGGCTGGCTTGTACTCTCCGATATCGCCGAGCATCTGGGCCTGCGCACGCGCGATGAGCTGCTGGCGTGGTTCGATGGTGCCGGCCTGCGGGTGGCGGGGCGTCTGGAGGTGCGGCCGCACCATCCCAAGGTCACAGACGACAGCGACCCGCTGCATGCGGCGCGTGCGGCGGAGGTCACGTCGTTGTGGAGGCTGGCAGCGAAGTAGCGGCCGGCGGGGTGGCCGACGAGCCTACCGCACCTTTAGTTCCACGCGGCGATTCTTCGCTTCCGCGACCCCGTCCCGGGTGGGCACCAGCGGCTCGTGCTCGCCGCGCCCGGCAACCTGGATGATGTCCGCGGGAATGCCGATGTCGATCAGGAAAGCCCGGACTGATTCGGCCCTGCGCATCGACAGCTTGTCATTGGATTTTTCCGAGCCGGTGCGGTCGGTATGGGCGATGACGACGACCTCGCCCGCCGGGTAGTTCTTGAGCTCGGCTTTCACCCGTTCATAGAGCTGAAGCGACTCTGCGGTCAGCCTGATGTCGCCCGGCTCGTAGAACAGCAGGAATTGCTTGGGACCTGGCGGATCGGCGGCTATGAGGTCGGAGTATGTCGCCTGCACCGATTCGGCGGAGGTCTGGCTTGCGGCAATTTTCCCGGCATCAAAGGACGCCGTCATGTACGGCTTGTCCAGCACAACTTCCTGGCCCTTGCTTCTCACCACCACGGCGCTGGGCTTGCCATCCGCCTGCGGGAGCAGGATGACGCTTTCTTTCGCGACCGGCGGCGCCGCGCATCCGGCTAGCAGGATCCCCAGGGTTGCCAGCAACGGCAGGAAGGACGGTTTATTTTGCATGGGGTACCTCTTTGAGTTCTTCGACGGTCACGATGAAATCCGTACCGCGTATGCCTATAGTGGTGGAGGGCGTATAAACGGCGACGGACTCCGGTTTCACCTTGCCCAACAGGCCGGTCACGAAGCGCAATGATCCTTTCAGGACGGTGCCCAGGAAGCTGCCTTCCTGCGTGCTGGGATTGTAGGCGAAGCGGGTGATCCTGAAGGACGACGACGCCCCCAGCGAGATGCGCATGTCGTCCTTGAACGTCACGCCGACCGAGCTGAGCGCGCCAGTGAAGATGCGGTCGTCCTGATAGACCCTGCTGCCCACCGACAGCACCTGGATGCCCGAGCCGCGCTCGACCATGACGCTGCCCCTGGCAGTCTTGACGATGCCCACGGCATCCTCGACGGAGCTGCCGGACATCTCGACGGTGGCCTGCTCTGCAAACGCTGGAAAGCTGATCGCCAGAACACAGAAAAGCGCTGGCAGGTTGAATCGGAACCAGTTATTCATAATCATCACACCTGAAAAATCAGACAGGCCGGATAATATCATGCAGGTCGTGCAATCGCCCGTGGGGAGCAGTCGGAGAATCAGCCCGTGCAGTTCAGGCGCAGCCGGTCGCCCCGGCCGGTAAGGCCGGACAGGGCGGCGGAGTAGACGGTGCTGCCCTCGCCGCATTTCCATTCCGCAGCGAAGTCCTTGTTGCAATTAGGTGCCGGGTCGGCCAGTACGGACGTGTCGATAACGAAGTCGCAACTGATCCTGCCGTCGCAAGCGGTAGACAGCAACGAGGTCACATTGCCCGCAGCGGCGTTGCAGTTGCGACCGTAGCTGGCGGATACGACCTTGATCGTGGTGAGTGAGGCACTGGCGGGTGTGCTGGCGGAAACACCGCCCTGCATCGGGATCGCGGCGGTCAGTTCGGGCGGCAGCCGGGTGTACATGTTGGGCGTTTCGCCCAGCTGCATTGCCAGACCGATCACGATCATCGCCACCCCCAGTATCGCTGCGCCGATGCGTCCCATGCGGCCGGGTTCGATCTTGCCTTCGATCTTGCCCAGCACCGCGATCATCAGGAAGATGATGCCGGACAGGACAAACATGCGGACCATGGGAAAATCGATCAGCCTTGCGATGACGTCTTTCATTGTTACCCTTTCGGACTGGAACGGAAAAATTCGTCCGCACTGTAGCACAACCGGGCGGGGTGAAAACCGGACTGAGTTTGTCCTTCGTATTCCAGCGCGCAGCGGTGCTGCGATCAGTCGAGTTCCGTGAAGAAATTCCTGACCGCAAGCACCCGTTGCTGCAGGTCGCCGTATTTCAGTTCGATGCGCAGCCTGTCTGGCCCAGCCATCTTGATATGACGCTTCGATTGGATCAGCGTGATGATCTTCATCGGGTCGATCGGCGGATTCGGTACAAACTGGATTACGATGGCCTCGCCCGAGGCGTCCACCTTGGTGATGCCCAGCGGTTTTGCGAGGATGCGCAGGCGGTGGCTGTCGAGCAGCGTCTGCGCTGGCTCCGGCAGCAATCCGAAGCGGTCGATCAGCTCCTGCTGCATGTCGTCGAGTTCCTGCTGGGTGCTGCAGTTGGCCAGCCGCTTGTAGATCACCAGCCGCTGGTGGATGTCGCCGCAGTAGTCGTCGGGCAGCAAGGCTGGCGTATGCAGGTTGATCTCGGTGGTGACACCCAGCGGGTGAGCCATGTCCGGTTCCTTACCCAGCCTGAGAGAGGTGATCGCCGCGGAGAGCATGTCGTTGTACAGCGAAAAGCCGATCTCCTGCATCTCGCCGCTCTGCGATTCGCCGAGCACCTCGCCCGCGCCGCGTATCTCTAGGTCGTGCATCGCGAGGTAGAAACCGGAGCCGAGCTGTTCCATCGCCTGGATCGCCTCCAGACGTTTTTTCGCCTGCGCGGTCAGCGCCTCGGTCTCAACCAATAAATAGGCGTAGGCCTGGTGGTGCGAGCGCCCGACGCGGCCGCGCAGCTGGTGCAGCTGGGCGAGGCCGAAACGGTCGGCGCGGTTTATCAGAATCGTGTTCGCGGTGGGGACGTCGATGCCGGTCTCGATGATCGTGGTGCACAGCAGCACGTTGAAGCGCTGGTGGTGGAAGTCACGCATCACCGCCTCCAGTTCGCGCTCGTTCATCTGGCCATGCGCCACGCGGATGCGCGCCTCGGGCAGCAGCGCCTCAAGCCGTTCCAGCATGTTGGCGATGGTCTCGACTTCGTTGTGCAGGAAATAAACCTGCCCGCCGCGTTTGAGCTCGCGCAGCACCGCCTCGCGGATGATGCCGTTGCTGGCCTGCGCGACGAAGGTCTTGATCGACAGTCGGCGCTGCGGCGCGGTCGCGATCACCGAGAAGTCGCGCAGCCCTTCGAGCGACATCGCCAGCGTGCGCGGTATCGGCGTCGCGGTCAGCGTTAGCACGTCCACCTCGGCGCGCAATGCCTTCAATCTTTCTTTCTGCTGCACGCCGAAACGGTGTTCCTCGTCGATGATCACCAGACCGAGGTTGTGGAACTTTACGTCCTTCTGGATCAGCTTGTGCGTACCGATGATGATGTCGATCTTGCCTTCGGCCATCTCCTTGAGCGCCTGGTTCTGTTCCTTCGCGGAACGGAAGCGCGACAGCTCGGCGAGCTTCACCGGCAGGTCGGCGAACCTGTTCGAGAAATTCTGGAAATGCTGTTCGGCGAGCAGCGTGGTCGGCACCAGTACCGCCACCTGCTTGCCGTCCATCGCCGCGACAAACGCGGCGCGCAGCGCGACCTCGGTCTTGCCGAAGCCGACGTCGCCGCAGATCAGCCTGTCCATCGGTTTGCCCGATTGCAGGTCGGCGATCACCGCCTCGATCGCGGCGGCCTGGTCTGGCGTCTCGTCGAAGCCGAATCCGGCGGCGAAGGCCTCGTAGTCGTGCGGCGTCAGCTTGAAGGCATGGCCCTTGCGCAGCGCGCGCTGCGCATAAAGGTTCAGCAGCTCGGCGGCGGTGTCGCGCACCTGCTGCATCGCGCGGCGCTTGGCCTTGTCCCATGCGCCGCTGCCTAGCTTGTGCAACGGCGCGGTTTCCGGTGCGCCGCCGCTGTAACGGCTGATCACGTGCAGTTGCGACACCGGCACATACAGCTTGGCCTCTTCAGCATATTCCAGCAGCAGGAACTCGTTCTCGCCTTCGCCCAGATCGAGGTTCACCAGCCCTTGGTAGCGCGCAATGCCGTGCTGCTCGTGGACCACCGGGTCGCCGACCTTGAGCTCCGAGAGGTCGCGCAGCATGCCTTCGACATTGCTCTTCTTTGCGGCGCGGGTGGCGCGGCTGCGCGGTTGCGCGGCGTACAGCTCGGTCTCGGTGACGATCGCCAGCCCGTCGTTTGACAGCATGAAGCCGCTCTGTACCAGCCCGACGCCGAGCATGAATTTCTCCCCGCCGACGAGGAAGCCTGCGTAGTCCTCGCATACGGCTGGCGCGAGGCCGTATTCCTTCAGGTAACCGGACAGGATCTCGCGCCGGCCCAGGCTGTCGGCGAGCAGCAGCACGCGTCCGGAGTAGTCGCGCAGGAAATCCTCGAACTTCTGCGTGGGGATTTCGGCGCGGCGGTCGACGGCGATAGTCGGAAGCGCGGCGGTCGGGCAGGGGGTGGCCGCAGCGCCTGTTTCAATGACGATATCCAGTCGCACAAATTCCTTCACGCGAAGGTAGAACTGCTCCGCGCCCAGGAACAGCTCCTTAGTTTCCAGCAGCGGGCGCTGGGGATCGCCGCGCAGCAGGTTGTAACGCGATGCGGTGTCCTTCGTGAATCCGGCGATCGCCGCATCGATGTCGTGGTGCAGGCACAGCGTCGCGTGCTGCGGCAGGTAGTCGAACAGCGTCGCGGTCCTCTCGAAGAACAGCGGCAGGTAATACTCGATGCCCGCCGGGGCGATGCCGCGGCTGACGTCCTTGTAGATGCGAGATCTGGACGGGTCGCCCTCGAACCTGTCCCTGAAGTTCTGGCGGAAGGTAGCTTGGCCCTGCTCGTCCAGCGGGAACTCGCGCGCCGGCAGCAGCCGGATCTCCGGTACCGGGTACAGCGTGCGCTGGGTGTCTACGTCGAAGGTGGCGATGGTCTCGATCTCGTCGTCGAACAGGTCGATGCGGTAGGGCAGCACGCTGCCCATTGCGAACAGGTCGATGATGCCGCCGCGCACGCAGTATTCGCCGGGGGTGAGCACCTGCTGCACATGGTTGTAGCCGGCCAGTGTCATCTGCTGGCGGAACGCCGCCAGGTCGAGGCGCTCGCCCTTCTTCAGGAAGAAGGTATAGGCCGCGAGATAGCTGACCGGCGGCAGCGGGTACAGCGCGGTGGTGATCGGCACGATCACCACATCGCAGGCATCGCTACGGATGTGGTGCAGCGTCGCCAGGCGCTCCGATACCAGATCCTGGTGCGGCGAGAAGTGGTCGTAGGGCAGCGTCTCCCAGTCCGGAAGCAGGTGCACGCGCAGTTGCGGGCCGAAGAATGGGATCTCCTCGACCAGTCGCTGCGCTTCGAGCGCGTTTGCGGCGATGATTACCAGCGGTGAATGGCCGGCGGCGTGTTGTGCCAGCGCCAGCGCGTCGGACGAGCCTTGCAGGTTGGTGTAGCGCGGGCGGGTGTGTGTGGAATCGAACAGCATGGGAACAGCCTGAAACATAAGGGGCGCATTATAAGCCATGCGCGCGCACCGCCTTTTAATTTACAATCCCGCCCATGTCAGAATTCCACGCACTGGTTCCCGCCGCCGGTTTCGGCGCGCGCATGGGCGGCGAGCTGCCCAAGCAATATCTGCCCCTGGCCGGGCAGCCGATGATCTATCATGCGCTGAGCACGCTGTGCGGCAACCCGCAGATATCCACGGTGTTCGTCGTGCTCGCCCCCGATGACACGCTGTTTCACACATACGACTGGTCGCATTGCGGCGACAAGCTGCAGACGCTGTACTGCGGCGGCGAGACGCGCGCCGATACCGTGACCAACGGCCTGCTGGCCTCCGAGCTGGAGCCAGATGACTGGGTGCTGGTGCACGACGCGGCGCGTCCCTGCCTGACTCAGGCTCATCTGGACAAGATGATCGTCGAGCTGCGCGACGACAAGGTGGGCGGCATCCTCGCCGTGCCGCTGGCGGACACGCTCAAGCGCGCCGACGCGCGGCAGCGCATCGCACACACCGAGCCGCGCGAGGGACTGTGGCAGGCGCAGACCCCGCAGATGTTCCGCGCCGGGTTGCTGGGGCAGGCGTTGCAGCAGTGCAAAAACGTCACCGACGAGGCATCCGCGATCGAGGCGCTCGGGCTGCACCCGAAACTGGTCGCCGGCGATTCCGGCAATTTTAAGGTGACCTATCCGCAAGACATCAAGATGGCAGAACTGATCCTGAAGGAGCGCACATGAGAATTGGCCAGGGTTTCGACGTCCACCAGCTGGTTGCTGGCCGCAGGCTGATCATCGGCGGCGTGGATATTCCCCATGAGAAGGGCCTGCTCGGTCACTCCGACGCGGATGTGCTGCTGCATGCGATTTGCGACGCGCTGCTCGGGGCGGCGGCGCTGGGCGACATCGGCCGCCATTTTTCCGACACGGACGCCCGGTTCAAGAACATCGACAGCCGCATCCTGCTGCGCGAATCGCTGCACCTGGTGCGCGAGGCGGGTTGGCGCGTCGCAAATGTCGATGCCACGATCATCGCCCAGGCACCGAAGATGGCGCCGCATATCTTCCAGATGGTCGAGAACATCGCCGCCGACCTGCGCGTGGAGCGCAGCGCGGTTAACGTGAAGGCGACCACCACCGAGAAACTGGGTTACGCCGGGCGCGGCGAGGGAATCGGTGCGCAGGCGGTGGTGCTGCTGCTGTCCGACTGATGCGCGTCCTCGCCCTGGATACCTCCACCGAGTACTGCTCGGTCGCGCTGTGGCATGACGGTGCGGTGGTGTCGCGCTGCGAACTGGCCGGGCAGAAACATTCCGAGATGCTGATGCCGATGCTCGATGCGTTGCTCCGGGAGGCAGACGTCGGGCTTGCGCAATGCGACGGCATCGCCTTCGGCATGGGGCCGGGCTCGTTCACCGGGGTGCGCATCGCCTGCGGCGTGACCCAGGGGCTGGCGTTCGGCGCAAACCTGCCGGTGGCCGGGGTGTGCACGCTGGAGGCGCTGGCCGAAGCCGCGGGCCGGCCGCGCGTGATCGCCGCACTCGATGCGCGCATGGGCGAGATCTACCATGCGGCTTACCAGAAGGAGGACGATGGCTGGACGGTGGCATGCCCCCCGAGCCTGTGCAAACCGGAAGCGGCGTCGGAAGTTGCGGACGATGGCTGGTTCGGTGCAGGCAGCGGTTTCGCCGCGTACGGTGCGGCGTTGCAGCAAAGATATGCCGGGCAGCTGCACGGCATCGACGCTGCCGCCATCCCGCCGGCGGCAGCGATCGCGGTGCTGGGCGCGGCACAGTTCGCCCGGGGGGGCGGCGTGGATGCTGCGCTGGCTCTGCCGTTGTACCTGCGCGACACGGTGGCCCTGAAGACCCGCGAGCGCGAGAAGAAATGCTGCGCGCGATGACGCCGGACGATGTCGATGCCGTACTGGCCATCGAGAAGGCGGTGCAGGCCTATCCCTGGTCGCGCGGCAATTTCGCCGATGCGCTGGGCAGCGGCTACCTGTGCAGCGTGGACGAACAGGACGGCGAGATCCGCGCCTATGCGATCCTGATGCCGCTGCCCGACGAGGCGGAATTGCTCAATATCGGCGTGGCTGAGGCTCATCAGCGCAAGGGTCTCGGGCGCGCGATGCTGGTCGGGATGCTGGATGCGGCGCGGCGGAAAGGAATGCGCTGTGTGTTTCTCGAAGTGCGCGCTACCAATGCTCCCGCGCTGGCCCTGTACCGCAGCGCGGGTTTCTTGCAGATCGGCTTGCGGCGCGACTACTATCGGAGCGGCGACGGGGCCGAGGATGCGGTCACGATGGCGTGCGGATTGACGGGTGGGGAAAATGGATAGAGACGAAGCGATATTGCGCGAGCTGAACCTGCACCCGCAGTGGGTGCGGAGGAAGCCGGCGGCCGCAGGACAGCCTGAGCAGGTGACTGCGCACGCCGGATCGCCCGAGGTCGTTCGCGCCGGGGTGGTCGAGGCGAGCGAGCCGGCACCAGTGGCGCAGCCTGGGCGGGAACCGGTGCGCAGTGCGGAAAAACGCGCCGACCCCGCGTCGCTTTCCGCCGCCGTACCGACAACGGCACCGGGAGTTGGCAGCCTCGACTGGCCCGAGCTCAAGCTTCAGGTGCGCGATTGCACCATTTGCAGGCTGCGCGCGGGCTGCACGCAGACGGTGTTCGGCGTCGGCGACGAGCAGGCGGACTGGCTGTTCGTCGGTGAAGGGCCGGGGGCGGACGAGGATGCACTGGGCGAGCCGTTCGTCGGGCAGGCGGGCAAGCTGCTCGACAATATGCTGCTGGCGATCGGGCTCAAACGGGGCAGGAACGCGTACATCGCCAACATCGTCAAATGCCGCCCGCCGAACAACCGCACACCGGAGGCGGACGAGATCGCAGCCTGCCTGCCTTACTTGCGCCGCCAGATCGAGCTGATCCAGCCCAAGCTGATCGTCGCGCTGGGCAAGGTCGCCTCGAATGCCCTGCTGGGCCAGGACGCGACGCTCGCCAGCTTGCGCGGAACGGTGCACGAATATCACGGCATCCCGCTGGTCGTCACCTACCATCCGGCCTATCTGTTACGCAGCCCGTCGGAAAAAGTCAAGGCATGGCAGGACCTGTGCCTGGCAGTCAGGACCATCGGCAGCTAGACACACTGGATATTGTTTGTGCTGGCTTTTGCCATCTGATTTGCTAGTATCTGTATACCGTCAGAACGGCCATTCGCCAAGCATCCATGAGAAATCTGTTACGCGGCAGGACGAATACCATGATTGCCATCGCAGTGGTGGTCTTCGCGCTGTTGGCCACACTGGTCTACAGCACTTTCGGTTCGAGAAAGTCCCCCATCAGGATCGGCGTGCTGCATTCGCTGACCGGCACGCTGGCGATCAGCGAGGCGCCGCTGGTCGATGCGGTGCGGCTGGCGGTGGAAGAAGTCAACGCGGAGGGTGGAATCGGCGGCGCCCCGATCGAGATGGTCGTCGCCGATTGTAGTTCAGATGCTGCCTATTGCGCGCAGCAGGCCGAGCGGCTCATCTCCCGAGACGGCGTCCATGCGCTGTTCGGCTGTTGGACCTCAGCCTGCCGCAAGGCGGTCAAGACCGTCGTCGAGAAACACCTTCACCTGCTGTTCTACCCGTTGCAATACGAGGGGCTGGAGCAGTCGCCCGATATCATCTATACCGGCGCCGCGCCCAACCAGCAGCTCATCCCGATGGTGACCTGGGCGATGCAGCAGCGCGGCAAGCGTGCCTATCTGATCGGTTCGGATTATGTGTTCCCGCGCACCGCGAACCGGATTGTCAAAAAGCTGCTGCGTGCCAAGGGCGGCCAGCTGCTCGCGGAACGCTACGTGCCGCTTGGCGATCAAAATCTGGATGCGCTGGCGGACGAGATCAAGGCACGTCGTCCCGATTTCGTCGTGAACACGCTCAATGGCGACAGCAACCTTCATTTTTTCCGCGCGCTGCAAAGGGCCGGCATCCGCTCTGAAGACATCCCGGTGTTTTCCACCAGTATCGCCGAGGTGGAGCTGGCGGCGATCGGGCCGAAACTGGTGGTGGGACACTATGCGGCGTGGAACTATTTCATGAGCATAGACAGCGATGAGAATCGCGCATTCATCGAGCGCTTCCGCAGCCGTTTCGGCCGGCAGCGGGTGCTGGACGACCCGATGGAAGCGGCTTATGTTGGTGTGCGTCTGTGGGTGAATGCCTTGCGCAGGGCCGGGACGCTGGACAGGGACACGGTGAAGATCGCCCTGTCCCAGCAGACGCTGAATGCGCCGGAGGGGATGGTGGCCGTCGATGCGGCAACACGGCATTTATGGAAGCCGGTGCGCATCGGCAGGGTACGCGCCGACGGGCAATTCGATATCGTCTGGCAATCCGGCCGCAGCGTTGCGCCAGCGCCGTTCCCGTTCTTCATCCCGCACGACCAGCGCAGCGGGCTGGCAGGGGAGGCGCGGTGAAAATCTCCACACGCATGCTGTTGCTGTTCCTGCTGGTGGCCGTGCTGCCCCTTGCGCTGTTCAGCTACTTTAACTTGCGGCAGGATGAGACGACGCTGCGCACTGAGGTCCTGAACCGGGTGTCCGATCTGGCGGATAAAAAGGCGATGCAGGTCAAAGACTACCTGAACGAAAGGACGCGCCAGGTGCGCACACTGGCGGACAGCAGGCTGGCACAGCAGGGGTTGTCCAGGATTTATCAGGAAAATCGGGATTCCGGAAAGTACAGGCAGGCGATGCGGGAATTCGATCGGGAATTGACCTCCATGGTCGAAGACGGCTCGCTGTTCTACGATATTTTCCTGATCACCGCCCAGGGCGAGATTGTTTACAGCTACAAACGCGAAGCGGACTTTGCTACCAATCTGCTGGACGGTCCCTACCGGGATACACAACTGGCAGAAGCGTTTCGCGAATCGCGCATGACGCTGGAAAGCAGCTTGTCCACTTTCGAGTTTTATGCGCCTTCCAGCCAGCCTGCGGCGTTCATCAGTGCGCCGGTCATGCGCGGAGACGTATTTATCGGGGTAGCTGCGGCGCAACTGACGATCTCGAAGATATATGAGGTGGCCGGCGACCGGGTCGCCATGGGAAAAAGCGGCGAGACTGTGCTGGCGCGGCGCGTCGACCGGCAGAATGTGATGTATTTCGCCCCGCTCAACCGCGAGCTCGAACTGGGATTGCTCAAGCCCAGAGAATTCGCGAAGGTACCCTACATCATGCGTCAGGCCTTGTCCGGCACGGGGGGGCATGACGTCGCGGCCGATTATCGCGGCGTGCAGGTGGCCGCCGCCTGGCGCTTTCTTCCCGAACTGGATCTGGGGATGGTAGTCAAGATCGATGCGGATGAGGTGTTCGATTCGATCAACAGGCAGCGGATCATCCTGCTGCAAGTGCTGGCCGGGTTGCTGCTGTTCGCCGGATTGGCCGCGTACTATTTCGGCCGCCAGATCAGCCAGCCCCTCAAAGGCCTGTCGCAGGTGGTAGGCGACATGGCCATGGGCCAGCTGAACAGGCGTGCGGACGAGTCGGCACCGGGTGAACTGGGACTGTTCGCGCAGGCGTTCAACCGCATGGCGGAACGGTTGCAAGACATTTACCGCACGCTGGAAGACCGCGTCGAGGAGCGCACCCGCGACCTGAATGTCAGCAACGAGCAGCTGCAAGAAGAGATCATCGAGCGCGAGCAGATCGAGGCCTCGCTGCGCGATTCACGGGAGCATCTACACGCCGCGCTGGAGGATCTGCATTACCAGAAGTTCGCGCTGGACGAGCACGCGATCGTCGCGACGACCAATGTGCAGGGCGCAATCACCTATGCCAACAAGCGGTTCTGCGAGATCAGCGGATACACTCAGCAGGAGCTGATCGGGCAGGACCACCGCATCCTCAATTCCGGCACTCATCCAAAGGAATTTTTCCGCGATATGTACCGCACCATCGCGGCGGGCAAGGTGTGGAACGGCGAAATATGCAACCGTGCCAAGGATGGCCGCCTGTACTGGGTGTTGACTACCATCGTCCCGTATATGGGCATCGACGGCAAACCGTTCCAGTACATCGCGATCCGCACCGACATCACCGCGCGCAAGCAGCATGAGCTGGCGTTGCAGTTGCACAAGAAAGTGCTGGATGTCACCAGCGACGGCTTCTGGCTGACCGATGTGCAGGGCAACCTGCTGATGGCCAACCAGGCCTATGCCGACATTTCCGGCTACTCCATCGACGAGCTTACGCACATGCATATCAGCCAGCTGGAGGCCAAGGAAAAATCCCTGGACGAGGTCAAGGCGCATATCGTGAAAATCATTGCCGAGGGATCGGACCAGTTCGAGACGCGTCACCGCCACAAGGACGGGCATGAGATCGACATCGAGATCACCACCAGCTACCTGCCCGAATCGCAGCAGTTCGCCGTGTTTGCGCGCGACATCAGCGAGCGCAAACG
>DASWTZ010000136.1:0-4364 GCA_036401875.1 Gallionella sp. | reverse complement strand
CGATCGCACGGCGCTTCAAGGTGAGCCAGCGACAGTTGATCGAGGCCAACAAGGGCCGCACCTTCCTGCGCGTAGGTCAGCGTTTCAACATCGTGCTGTCCGACACGCACAGGAGCCGGCCCGCCGCCCGCAAAGGCAAGTCGAACGTACTCAAGGCGAAAAGCGTGAAGACCGCCACCGCCGACAGCCACAAAGACATCTAGCCCCCTCCCCCTCGCGGATCATGCCGATCCGCGAACAGCGCTCAATCCTTTCCGGACGGATACCGGTAGCAATGCACAATGTGCGTCTGCGATAGCCGGGTGGCGGGCGGATAGTCCTGCCGGCATTGCACAGCGGCATGCGGACAGCGCGGTGCAAAATGGCAGCCCTGCGGCGGATTCGCCGACGAAGGCAGGTCGCCCTCCAGCCTGACGACCTCCCTGCCCGCACCATCGATGCGCGGCACAGCAGAGAGCAGTGCCCGGGTATAGGGATGCTTCGGAGCCGACAGCACCTCCGCCGTGCTGCCACGCTCGACGATGCGCCCCAGATACATCACACACACCTCATCGGCGAGGTATTCGACCACCGCGAGGTTGTGGGTGATGAACAGGTAACTCAGGCCCAACTCCTGCTGCAGCGACTTGAGCAGATTCAATATCTGCGCCTGCACCGACACGTCCAGCGCACTGGTCGGCTCGTCGCAGATCAGCAACTGCGGCGATACCGCCAGCGCGCGGGCGATCGCGATGCGCTGGCGTTGTCCGCCGGAGAACTCGTGCGGATAGCGCCACTTGCTGTCGCGCGCCAGCCCGACCTGGTCCAATAGCCCGTCGATATGCGCCTGCCGCGCGGCGCTGTTGCCGCCGATGCCCAGCGCACTCACCCCCTCTTCCAGTATCTCTGCCACCCGCATCTTGGGGTTGAGCGAGGCATAGGGGTCCTGGAACACCATCTGCATCGCCGCACGCCCTTCCCTGGACCCGGCCAGTTCCCGGCCATCGAACCGCACGCTGCCGGACGCAGGCCGGACCAGTTGCAGTAGCGCCTTGCCCAGCGTGGTCTTGCCGCAGCCCGATTCGCCCACCAGGGCCAGCGTATGGCCCCGCGGAATCTCCAGCGACACGCCGTCCACCGCCTTCACCTGCCCCACGGTGCGCTGCAGGATGCCCTTGCGGATCGGGAAATGGACATGCAGGTCCTCGACTTGCAGCAGCGGGGATTGCGGGGCGGAAATCGGGCGGGATGTGGCTGCATTAAGTTCCGGCGCGTTTCCCTCGCTCCTCCCTCCTCGCTCCTCAATCCTGCTGTAAAGGTGACACCGCACCCCCTGCCCCGCCGCGGTCTCGGTCCACTCCGGCGTCTGTTCAACACACAGCGCCCACGCCCTGTCGCAACGCGCGGCGAAGCGGCAGCCCTGTTCGATGCTGCCCAGCGGCGGCACGCTGCCGGGAATCGCCGCCAGAGGCTGGCCGGCGCGGGTGGCGCCCGGCAGCGCGGCGAACAGCTTTTGCGTGTAAGGATGCAACGGCTTGGCGAACAGTTGCTCGCGCGTGCCCTGCTCGACGATCTGCCCGGCATACATCACGCCGACGCGGTGCGCGTTCTCCGCCACCACGCCCAGGTCATGGGTGATCAGCAGCATCGCCATGCCCGTCCTATCCTGCGTATCGCGCAGCAGCCGCAGCACCTGCGCCTGTATCGTCACGTCCAGTGCGGTGGTCGGCTCATCGGCGATCAGCAGCTTCGGGCTGCCCGCCAGCGCCATTGCGATCATCACGCGCTGCTTCATGCCGCCGGAGAGCTGGAACGGATATTCGTACATGCGCCGAGCCGCGTCCGGGATGCCGACCTGGTCGAGCAGTTCCATGCAGCGCCGGAAGACCACCCCCTCCCCATCCCTCCCCTTATCAAGGGAGGGAGCCGCTACTCCTCCCCTGACAGGAGGCCGGGAGGGGCTTACCCCGTGCAGCCTCAGCACCTCGGCAATCTGCGCCCCCACCGTCATCACCGGGTTCAGGCTCAGCCCCGGCTCCTGGAAGATCATCGCCATGCGGCCGCCGCGCACCTCGCGCATCTCGCGTTCCGTCAGCCCGAGCAATTCCATTTCGTCCAGCTCAACCGCCCCGCCCGCGTTCACGACCCCATCGGGCAGCAAGCGCATCAGCGCTAACGCCGTCGTGGATTTTCCGCAGCCCGATTCGCCCAGCAGCGCGTAAGTCTCGCCCGCCGCGATGTCGAACGAGATGTCGTCGACGATTCGCGCACCGTTGCGCAAGGAAGTTTTCAGTGATTTAACGGACAGGAGTCTCATGCGGATGGATTCGTTTGCAAATGCCTCGATTGCTGAGTATGCGAGGATGATGGACTCAATCATGCGCTCGATATAATCGAGCGCATCTGTTTCAGAAGTAAACGACACTTCCTTTTTCTAAGACTTGTCGATTTCACTGGAAACTCTAAGCGCACGAGCGCTCTCGAAAGCCCTTGCGGATGCATTAAGCATTAACGCTGTTGCATTTTGAACTGGAACGGTGAGCAACTTCTTTTTCGTCAGCTGAATTATTGACACCACAGTGATGCGTGTTCCTTTCGGAGAAGTGATTCCAGACCACGGACTTGTAAAATCTTTCGCCAAGTGCGTTGTGTTTTGTAGGCGCCAATCACCTTTGTCGATTTCGGGAGCTGACATCTATAGACCTAACGAATGAAAGGGACTTCCCCGTCCCGAGGCAGCGGAGAAGTTTCCGCGAACGGCAACAAGTGCCATGATGGAATTTCTGACATTTCATCAACACCACGAAAGGGGAAGTCCATGAACATTATCACCGTAGGAATCGATCTCGCCAAGAACGTATTTGCCGTGCACGGCGTAGATGATAACGGCAAGCCCGCCCTGCTCAAACCAAAAGTTTCGCGCGCAGACCTGCTGCCGCTGATCGCCAACTTACCGCCGTGCCTCATCGGCATGGAAGCCTGCTCCGGCGCGCATCACTGGGCACGGCAGTTCAGGCAGTACGGCCACACCGTCAAGCTGATGGCGCCGAAGTTCGTCGCGCCTTACCGCATGACCGGAAAGCGCGGCAAGAACGATGCGGCCGATGCCGCAGCGATCTGCGAAGCCGTCACCCGCCCGGCCATGCTGTTCGTCCCGGTCAAGGAAGAACACCAGCAGATCATCCTGTGCCTGCACCGCACCCGGCAGGGATTCGTCGAAGAACGCACCGCCAGCTACAACCGCCTGCGCGGCCTGATCGCCGAGTTTGGCATCGTCCTGCCGCAGAAAGTCACCTGCCTGCGCCGCGAGATCGGCGCACACCTGGAAGACCTGCCGGGCTATGCCAACCGTTGCGTGGCCGATCTGCTCACCCATGCCGACCGGCTGGATGAACGCATTGCCGAATACGACCGCGCCATCGCCCAGGCCGCACGCGACGACGAACGTAGCAAACGCCTGATGAAGCTCCCCGGCATCGGCCCGACCACCGCCAGCGCATTACTGGCCAGCATCGGCGGCGGCCACGACTTCACTAATGGACGCCAGGTGGCGGCGTGGATCGGCCTTGTGCCGGGACAATACAGCAGCGGCGGCAAAGCACGGCTCGGACGCATCACCAAAGCTGGCGACAACTACCTGCGCAGCCTGCTGGTCATGGGCGCACGCGCGGTACTCAACAGCCTCGGCGACAAACAGGATCGCTTCAGCCGCTGGGCCAGATCATTGCAGGAGAGGCGCGGCTACTGGCGCGCGGTGATCGCCATCGCGGCGAAGAACGCGCGGCTGGCCTGGGCAGTGCTGAGGTACGGCGAAGATTTCAAACTGGAGCCGGGCAAAGTGTAAAAACCAAAAGCGTCTGCCAAAAAGAAAAAACCTGAAAGGAATATATGCGCCGCCGAGCGGTGGCAAAGAATCACCGATGCACTGCAGCGTTGATGTGAAGCGGGTTGGACCCGCGCTGGGAGAGCCTGATTAACTTACTGGGGAGCAGTAGAACCCGACTAACGATTGAGGTCCCGGCGCGCGTCTTTCATCAGGGTCCGGGCGAATGCCCAACATGACCGTTTGTAGTTTAGCAGTCCTTCACCTTCTCGCACGATGCAAGCAGAGCGATTTGAAACAGAATGAAACGGGAAATAGCGATGAACTAAAAACATCAACAGCACTTGCGAATTTGGGGAAGCCCTTGTAGTGTAGCTAAGGGGCGCGCCGAAGGCGCGTCCCAGCGACCGGAGGGAGCGAACTTGAGCGAATATAAATGGACTTCCCGCATTCGTAGAGCGGCAGAACCGCACGGCATCGAATGTGCCAAGATTGAGTTTCCAACCAATCTAAATAACGAAGGAGAAGTCCACATGAATATTACGACAGTTGGCATCGATCT
>DASWTZ010000135.1:0-30534 GCA_036401875.1 Gallionella sp. | reverse complement strand
TCGACTGGGGCACGGTGACCGCGCCGCTCTTCATGGCGCACGACCGCGGCATTCCCGTGCACGTGTGGGTGGACGAGACGCGCCCGCGCAACCAGGGCGCCAGCCTGACCGCGTGGGAGCTGGGCCAGCACGGCGTGCCGCACACGGTGATCGCGGACAACACCGGCGGCCACCTGATGCAGCACGGCATGGTGGACCTGTGCATCGTCGGCACCGACCGAGTGACGGCGACCGGCGATGTATGCAACAAGATCGGTACCTATCTCAAAGCGCTGGCCGCGTTCGATAACGGCGTGCCGTTCTATGTCGCGCTGCCAACGCCGACGATAGACTGGACGCTGCGCGACGGCGTGAGGGAGATCCCGATCGAGGAGCGTACCCCTGAGGAGGTGACGCACATCGCCGGTCTGTGCGACGACGGGCAGGTGCGCCGCGTCCAGCTCACGCCGCCTGACTCGCGTGCCGTCAATTACGGTTTCGACGTGACCCCGACGCGACTGGTGACCGGGCTGATCACTGAGCGCGGCACGGTGCAGGCGGAGGAATCGGCCATGGCGGTCCTGAGATGAGCATGGACGAGACCGGATTACGCTGCGAACTGGTGCGCACCGCAAAAAAGCTGGATGCACTTGGGCTGAACCGCGGCAGTTCGGGCAACGTTTCCGCGAGGTTCCGCGAGGGGTTACTGGTCACGCCGTCCGGCATGGGCGCGGAGGGGCTGACCGAGGCGGACATCGTGTTCGTGCAAATGGACGGGGCTGCGCAGGGGCTCTGGCAGCCCTCCAGCGAGTGGCTGTTCCATCGTGACATCTACGCGCAGCGCCCCGAGGTGGGCGCGGTCGCCCATACCCATTCGGTCGCCGCGACGTCGCTGGCCTGCCTGCGGAGGGACATCCCGCCGTTCCACTACATGATCGCGCTGATGGGCGGCGACACGATCCGCTGCGCGGACTATGCGACTTTCGGCACCCAGGAGCTGTCGGCAAACGCGCTGGCCGCGCTGCACGGGCGTAAGGCATGCCTGCTGGCGAACCACGGCATGATCGCGGCGGGCAGGGATCTGGATGAGGCGCTGCGCATCGCGGTGGAAGTCGAGACGCTCAGCGAGATGTATCTGCTCGCGCTGCGGGCTGGCGAGCCGGTGTTGCTGACGGCGGACGAGTTCGCGGCGGCGCAGCAGCGCTTCGCCGGTTACGGCAAGCCCACACGCACCGGCGACGGCGGATAGGCTCCACATGGCCAAAGACCCAACCGATTACAGCACCGTCGATTTCATCGCCCCGGTACTGAACGTGACGCGCGGCCAGGTGCTGATGGACCGGCAGCGGCAGATCGCGATCGTCGCGAAAAAGGGACGGACCTGCGCGCATCTGGTGCAGGTGAAGTCTGGCGTGCTGAAGCTGGCGCGATACACGGCCGCAGAACTGGTCGAGCACTGGTCCGATGCCGACTATCCGTTCGACCGCGCGGTGGCCAGACTGCTGGAATTGGGCAGGCAGCACGGCATTACTGATCCTGCGCGCGATGCGCTAGATGAACTGGTCAGGGTCGGACGCGAGCCGCAACAGCACAGGCTTTTCTGATGGGCGTGCACGGGCTGCGCAGACAAACGCGCGGCGTGTCAGCCGTGCTGATGGAACGCTTGCGACAAGACTGCGGGGGAATTAAAAAAGGATAACCGCGCCGGAAAACGGAGTGAAAACCGGCGCGGGTCCTAGGGGCGCTACTGAAGAACTTATACGGACGCGGTTAGCGAAGTGTAGGTTGGGAGTGCAACGATGAATGAAACGATAGCCGCGACGACCCAACGCACAAATTTTGCAACGCTAGCGTAAGCTTTTTTCATATCAACACCTCAACGTGGTTAAGTTTAATCCTGTTATGTTGCAGTTTTGTTACAACGGCAACGACAGGTAACAAATGAGAGTGGGGATATTGGAAAAAGTTCAATGTGCAATGGAAACGTAGAACGGCGGGCGGGATGACCGTTACGGGTCGACTGTACGCAAGCTGATGCATGCGCCAGTGAGGTTGGATGATTCTATGGCGTCCTCGACAGGAATCGAACCTGTAATTGACCCTTAGGAGGGGCCGGTTATATCCATTTAACTACGAGGACAGCGGCGCGCATTCTAGCGCAAACACGGGCTGTCCGGCATACAACATTGCAGTGATCTTCCATCCGCCAAGGCTTAACCGTCGGCCGTCCAACAAGCGCAAGCGCGGCCCGGCATTTGGCTGGTATCATCCCGCATTCGGTGCGCTTCAGATCATACCTCAAGGAGAACGACATGAAGTGGTTGGCGATTGCGGCGGTGTTGATGGTGTTTGCCTTCCTGTTGATGAACCGTGCGTCCCATGCGGGCGATTTGCCCCAGGTGGGCAAGCCTGCGCCTGACTTTGACCTGCCGGACCAGCAGGGCAAGCGGCACCGGCTGGTGGATTACCGGGGCAGGTGGCTGGTGCTGTACTTCTACCCGAAGGATGACACGCCGGGCTGTACCAGGGAAGCCTGCGCGTTCCGCGACGACCTGAACCAGCTCACCCAGTTGGGAGCGCAGGTCGTGGGGGTCAGCGTGGACGACAGCGAGAGCCATGCGGCATTTGCGAAGAAGTACAACCTGCCGTTCCCGTTGCTGGCGGACAAGACCACCGAGACTGCGGCGCGCTATGGGGCATTGATGAATTGGGGTATTGTAAAAGTCGCGCGCCGCTACACTTTCCTGATCGACCCGCAGGGCAATATCGGCAAGGTTTACCTGACCGTGGAAACATCGCGGCATTCGAAAGAGATCATCGAGGATCTGAAAAAATTGACTGAAGGGAGCAAGCAGTAATGAAGTACAAGGTGAACATATTCATGGCGTGGTTTTTCATCCCGCTAGCGCTGGCAATGGGTTTTGTCGCGGCGATCGGGCGCGTGCTGCTGGAGCTGCTCGGCGTGAATACCTACGAGGGGGATATACCGGGCCGGCTCGTCGGCGCGCTGTTGCTGTTTGCGGCGGTGTATACCGTGCTGCATTTTCGCGGCGCGTTGCCGCCGCAGGGCAACCCGCAGGGCGGCGGTTTCCGTTTCGGCCATGCGATGGTGCTGGCGGGGAATGTCCTGAACGGCCTGTTCGTGATCTTCCAGTTCACCTTCCCGCTGATCGAAAACCGCGACGTGCATCATCTGCTGAACGGTTTCACCGACGCGTTCGGCTACTGGGCCATGGCCTGCTGGATGGTGGGGTTCTCGTTTCTCTACCAGTCCACTCTGCCGCAAAAGCAGTAGCCGCGCATGCCATTCATTACGTTAGACAAGTCCTGCCTTGCATTCGGGCACGTCGCGCTGCTCGACCATGCGGATTTCCAGCTCGACGAGGGCGAGCGCGTCGGCCTGATCGGGCGCAACGGCGGCGGCAAGTCCAGCATGATGCGCGTGCTGGCGGGGCAGGGCACGCTGGACGACGGGCTGGTGTGGCGCGCCCCGACCGCGCGCATCTGCTATGTCAGCCAGGAGCCGGTGCTGGAGGCGGACGACACGGTGTTCGATGCGGTCGCCAAGGGCCTGGGCAAGCTGCAGAAGCTGCTGCACGACTATCACCATGTATCGCATCAGCTCTCCGAGCCGGACGCGGACTACGACAGGCTGCTGGAGGAGATGCAGCATCTCCAGACCCAATTGGAGGCTCAGGACGGCTGGTCGGTGCAGGCACGCATCGAGACGGCGATCGACAAGCTGGAGCTGGATCCAGACAAGCGCGTCGGCGACCTGTCGGGCGGCCAGCGCAAACGCGTGGCACTGGCGCAGGCGCTGGTGGCCGAGCCAGACGTGCTGATTCTAGACGAGCCGACCAACCACCTGGACTTCGCGTCCATCGAATGGCTGGAGGGGCTGCTGAACAATTTCGTCGGCAGCGTGCTGTTCGTCACCCACGACCGGCGCTTCCTGGACAACGTGACCACGCGCATCGTCGAGCTCGATCGCGGCAAGTTGGCCAGCTTCCCCGGTAATTTCTCCGCCTATCAGGCGATCAAGGAACGCATGCTGGCCGACGAGGCGGTGGTGAACGCCAAGTTCGACAAGGTGCTGGCTCAGGAGGAGGTGTGGATACGCCAGGGCATCAAGGCACGTCGCACCCGCAACGAAGGACGCGTTCGCCGGCTGGAGGCATTGCGCCTCGAACGTGCCGCACGCCGCGAGAAGGTCGGCAGGGTCGAGATGGCCGTGGACTCGGGCGAGCGTTCCGGCAAGCTGGTAGCGGAACTGACCGGTGTCGGCAAGGCCTATGGCCCGCGCAAACTCATCGACAACTTCTCCTGTCGCATCCAGCGCGGCGACAAGATCGGCCTGCTCGGGCCGAACGGCGCGGGCAAGAGCACGCTGCTCAAGATCATCCTCGGCGAGTTGCAGCCGGACAGCGGGCAGGTCAGGCTGGGCACCAAGATTTCGGTCGCGTATTTCGACCAGTTGCGCGCTCGCCTCGACGACAACGCGACGCTGGCCGACACCATCAGCCAGGGTTCGGACTTCATCGAGATCGGCGGGCAGAAGAAGCACGTCATCAGCTATCTCGGCGACTTCCTGTTCCCGCCGGAGCGTGCCCGCTCCCCGGTGAAGAGCTGTTCGGGCGGCGAGCGCAATCGGCTGCTGCTGGCGCGATTGTTTACCCAGCCGGCCAACGTGCTGGTGCTCGACGAGCCGACCAACGACCTTGATATCGAGACGCTGGAACTGCTCGAGGAGTTGCTGGCGAACTACGACGGGACGCTGTTTCTTGTCAGCCACGATCGCGCCTTCCTTGATAACGTGGTCACCCAGGTGATCGCGTTCGAGGGGGACGGCAAGCTGGTGGAATATGTCGGCGGCTATGAGGACTGGGTGCGGGTGAAGAAATACCAGGCAGGTGTCGCGGCAGCCAAGCCTGCCACTCCAGCACCAGTTCGCGCGGCTGCTCCAGTCGAGAAACCGAAAACCGCAGGCAAGCTCGGCTTCAAGGAGCAGCGCGAGCTCGATGAACTGCCCAAGCGCATCGAAGCGCTGGAGCAGGAGCAGATCGACATCGCCGCCCACTTGGCCGACGGCACGATCTTCCGTAGCGACGTCAAGCGCGCCAAACAGCTGCAGGCGCGCAACGAGGAGATCGAGGAGGCGTTGCTTGAGGCGATGGCGCGCTGGGAGGAGCTGGAGAAGCGCTCAAGGTAGCGTCAGCCTGCCACCCGGTTGCGACCTTCCGATTTTGCGCGATAGAGATTGGCGTCGCTGCGCTTCATCCACTCCATCCAGCTCTCGTCGGGACGGAGCGTTGCGATGCCGATGCTGACAGTTATGCTGCGTTCCGGAAGCAGGCGTAGGGTCTCGACCGCCTCGCGCAGTTCCTCGGCCAGCCGCCTGCCGTTTGGCATATCGGTGTCGTAGAGCAGTGCGATGAATTCCTCTCCGCCGATGCGGAACACCTGGTCGGCACGACGGATGCGTTTGCGCAGCAATTCTCCGACGACGCGCAACACCAGGTCTCCGCTTTCGTGTCCCAGCGTGTCATTGATTGACTTGAAATGATCCAGGTCCAGCGTGAGCAGCGTCAGGGGCACATGGGAGCGGCAGCTCTGCTGGATCGCCTGTTCGAGGGTGCTGTGTAGCGTCAGCCGGTTGGCAAGCCCGGTCAGCGGGTCGGTCACCGCCAGCGCTTCCAGCTTGCGCTGCTGGATGGTGATGACGCGCACGAAGATTGCGGAAATGATGCTTACTGCAAGGAGCGTCGCCGTCACCCGCGCTGCCAATGAGGGATCCAGGACAAGCCAAGCCTGGGACAACGATACGGCGAGCAGCACGATATTTGCCAGCCATGCCTTGCGTTCTGGCAGCATCACATAGAAGGAAAGCACGGCTGGATAACACCACAGCGCGCCTATGATGCCCTGTTTTTGGAACGCCAAAGACAGGAACAGGATGATGGATGGCGTGAGGCCAAGCAGCGTAAGTGTCGGGAAATGGCGTCCGCGAGCGCTGGTCCAGGCATTGATCGCCAGTATCGCCACGATCACCAGCGACCAGCCACCGAGCAGGTAACGCCCCTGAAGCAGGTTGTTGATCGAAAACGGCATCACCAGCAACAGGGCGGTGACTGAGATAGCCAGCGCAGATTTGGTGCGGAAGTCGGATGTGCCTTCGGGTGGTTGGGCTTGCGGATTCACCAAGATCAACTGCTAATTATCAATGTCCATGCCGCATCGTGCCGCGAACCAGATGAAATATCAAGGGATGGCCGGAATCCGTGGCGTTTAATTGTTTTTCAACAGGCCTGAGCTGCGATACTCGCAAAGCTTGTAAACTGCGGCACATTCTTCTGAACTGCCTAAGCGCATCGAGGCCGGCTGCTGGAAGCATGGTGCGCTGGGACGATATGGAAAAGCGCGCTGGGTGGCCGTTTCACCGTGCCGTAGGACTTGTTCAGAACTGATATTTAAAGTTGGCCGCGATGCTGCCCAGCGAAACTTTGGCCTGGTTCACGCCGGTCCAGTTTTGAGCACCTGAACTGCTGCTTGGGCCGAAATCGACATCGCGCTGATAGGAGACCCACTCGAGGCCGACCGCCATATGCTGGGTGATGCGGAAATTGGCCCCGATGCCAACGCTCGTCGCGGCGCGGGCAATGATCTCCTCTGTGTTACTTGTTGTTGTGCGTCCGACAGCTAGGCTGGTGAGACCGGCCAGTCCATAGAGTTCAACCCGCTCGCCGAGCGGCACCGACGGGCGAAGCAGCAATGACAGGAAGAGGCCAGGCTGTATCGTCAGGCCAGACGAACTTGCGCTTCCAGCTCCGCCCCAGCGCACGTCGAAGCCGAAATAATTATTGAAACGGCCGATGTAACCGATGCTCCAGCTACCCAGATCTTTCTTCACGCTCCGCGCCTGGCCGAAGGAATCGACTTCCTTGTAGTCGATTGCGGACTGGCCGAGGTTGACCATGACTGCCGAATCGTAGGCCCATGCAGCAGGTGTGGCTGCTGCCAATGCCAGCAGCGCAACTAGTGCGGATACGCACTGCCCAACACAAATGTTCGTCATGATTATCTTCCAGTGATTATCCCTTGGTCAGACATCGATGTAATCGACCAGTTGATTGCTGACCGAGCGCAGTCGCGCACTAAGCAGGTGGGCAATATGATCCAGCAGGCGCACCCCAATGATCGGCCTTTCATAGATGCACTTGCGGAAGCTTTCACGGCTCATAGTGACGATCACGGCATCGGACTCGGCAACGATACTCGCAGAGGAGGGGAGATTGTCGACAGCCGATACCTCGCCAAAAATCCTGCCCGGTGACATGGACGTGAGGAATTTCACCTTGTCGTCGCTGTCTTCCTTGTAAACGGCGGCACGTCCTTCTATCAGCACG
Source organism: Gallionella sp. (assembly GCA_036401875.1). Classification (GTDB taxonomy): domain Bacteria; phylum Pseudomonadota; class Gammaproteobacteria; order Burkholderiales; family Gallionellaceae; genus Gallionella. The sequence continues at coordinate 23,152 of DASWTZ010000135.1, read as the reverse complement.
CTGAAATAGCTGTTCCGGTCGCCTTCGCGAAAGATCGTGTCCCCTGCTTTCGCGCGATAGGCCTTCATGTGTCTGGCGAGAAAAACAAGGTCGGGTTGCTCGAAACCTTCAAAGCCCTTGAGATCCTTCAGCATCTTGCATATGGCATCCTGTGAGGCCTGGCCGTCTACAAGCAGCTCCATACCGGCTGGGAAGGGTATGGAAGAAAGGTCCTGGTTTTGCATGAGTTATTCCCCCGCTAGGTTGAACTGAACGCTTACTTGAACATCTTGCTCAGAGAGCGGCTAAGCCAGCCGCCTTCCTTTTTGTCATTCACGATGTGATCGATACTTGCCCGCACCTCGTTCACATAGCCCATGTCGTCCCGCTTGATGTGGTGCACCAGCCAGGAGCTGAGCATGTCGAGCGTCTTTTCGGCGACATCTTCGCCGTTGTTGTGCGCTTCCTGGTATTTCGCGACGCGCTTGGCGAACAGGTTATGCACGGCCTTGTGGGGTTCGGTATTGGCATAGCCCGCTTCCTCCTGCAGGCTCTCCTCGAAGGCGAAATGGGACAGGGTATAGCCCATCAGGTCACTCAAAACGCGCCCGACCGCAAGCCGGTCCCCCTGCCCGATCGCGATTTCCAGCTGGTTGATGTAATCCACAATGCACTTGTGCTGGGCGTCGATAACATCAATTCCCGTGTCTAGGTCATCAGTCCATTCGATTGCCATTTTCATCCTCCTTCAATCACTTAGCGATGCATAAGCGGTGACGGCGCCCGGATTGCTCCGGGGAAATGCCAGCAGAAACTCCAATCACCACGCCAGGTCATTGCAGCTGTGCCAGTATCCTTCACTATGTAAGGTTATGCAATCCCGAATATGGCAAGCGCGCGTGTCAGTCGATCCGCGCCAGCGACATCAACAGCTTCATCAATCGGGCGCGTGTGTTGGCTCCGGTCTTGTCGTAGATGTTCCTCATATGCACTTTCACGGTGCTGGTGCTGATCCTCAGCCGCTCGGCCACCTCATCCGCAGTCAGGCATTCCGCCAGGATCTCGGCTACGCGGATCTCGGTGGGCGTCAGCCCGTAGGTCTGCTTCATCAGTGCCGCATCCAGCCGGACTGGCGCTGTGCTGTCGGTGATGAAAGCGATGGCGCGCGGCGCATCGATGCCGGAGCCAAACTCGTTGTGCGTGGCCAGCGAAGAGAAATTCAGCGTGTAAGGCTGCCGCCCGGAAGGACGAGGGACGACAACCGAGCGCGAAAAATGTTCGGTGTGCAGGATATCCGGCGAGATGGCCCCGGTAATGGCAGCCCGCAAGTGATGGTCAGCCCTTTTGTCATCCGCCAGCACATTGCCGAGCGCCGAATCGTTGAAACGCAGTTGCATGGAGATGCCGTCCTCCTCTTCCAGGATGCGGCGCGCAACGCGGTTGGCAAAGCCCACCACCCCATCTTGGCGGAACAGCAACACCCCGGTGCTCAGGCGGTCGAGCGCAGCCAGGCTGGCGGCTGCTTTTAGTTCGGCATCGCGCAGCCGGGTCATCACGCCGAGCGAGCGCGAGAGGTGTGGCACCAGAATCGCAAGCCGTTCGCGCTCGAAAGACTCGAAGGCACCTCCCCGCAAACCACGAAGCAGCGAAATTACCACGTAAGGATTTCTCTGAAGGGGGGCTATGCCGAATACAATGCCGCTCAAGAGGTGCGCTATATCATGTTTGGAGAAAAAGTCCTGATAGAGTTCGGTGCGGCTCAATTCTGCAAAAGGAACCAGATCATCGCCGTTGATCATGTCGCCCTCGGAAATCAACCCACGTTCCACGGAGCGAATAGTCCAGATGTCCTGCGGCTGATACTTCGTCCACCAGAGTTGTGCTACGGCTTCAGATAGTTCATGAGCAAAATAGAAGCCGTCGTTGACTGGTGCATTGAGTGGGGTGAACAGCACCCCGCGCTCGGCCCCCACCCAGTCGGCGATGGCTGGCAGGACGGTGTTCCAGTGGGAAGGTTGGGTGGCACCCTGATAGATGCTGTCGATCAGCTCGCTCAGACGGGTGAGTTCCGCCGACGATGCGGTTATTGCAGACTGTCGCATGTATTTCTCTTCCAGTAAGTTACTGATGCTGAAAACGAACTCGAGTTGCTGATCGGGATTCTATCCGAAAAAATATTCTGTGGATAACCTGTACGCCATTCAGCTTATGGGCATGCGGTGATGGAAAACAAGCAACACCGGTTTGCGGTGGCAGATATGACATGTCAGCGCATGTTGCTTGTGTCTGCCCACGCAGCCAAAGGGATGAAATCGCGGGATTTCGCCGCCATTTGGCGTAAAATGCAAGCTCCATGAACGTCGTCACCTTCCCCAACAGCCCTTATCGCCTGCACCAGCCGTTCGAGCCGGCGGGCGACCAGCCCACGGCGATTGCGCAGCTGGTGGAGGGGATCGAGGACGGCCTGTCGTTTCAGACGCTGCTGGGGGTGACCGGTTCGGGCAAGACCTACACGATGGCCAACGTGATCGCGCGTACCGGGCGGCCGGCGATGGTGATGGCGCCGAACAAGACGCTGGCGGCGCAGTTGTATGCCGAATTGCGCGACTTCTTCCCGGAGAACGCGGTCGAGTATTTCGTCTCCTATTACGACTATTACCAGCCCGAGGCCTATGTGCCGTCGCGCGACGTGTTCATCGAGAAGGATTCCAGCATCAACGAGCAGATCGAGCAGATGCGGCTGTCCGCGACCAAGGCGCTGCTGGAGCGCGAGGACAGCATCATCGTCGCGACCGTGTCCAGTATCTACGGTATCGGCGACCCGGTGGATTACCACGGCATGATCCTGCACCTGCGCCATAACGAGAAGATGCACCAGCGCGACGTGATCAAGCGCCTGATCGAGATGCAGTACGAACGCAACGAAACGGATTTCTCGCGCGGCAAGTTCCGTGTGCGCGGCGACGTGATCGACGTCTTTCCGGCGGAAAGCAGCGAGGAGGCGTTGCGCATCACGCTGTTCGACGACGAGGTGGAGACGCTGTCGCTGTTCGATCCGCTCACCGGCCACATCCTGCAGAAGGTGCCGCGCTACACCGTGTATCCGTCCAGCCATTACGTCACACCGCGCAGCACGGTGCTGTCAGCGATCGAAACGATCAAGGTGGAACTCGCCGAACGCATCTCGTTCTTCATCCGCGAGAACAAGCTGGTCGAGGCGCAGCGCATTGAACAGCGCACCCGCCACGACTTGGAAATGCTGGCCGAGATCGGCTTCACCAAGGGCATCGAGAACTACTCGCGCCATCTGTCCGGGCGCAAGGCGGGCGAGCCGCCGCCGACGCTGCTCGACTACCTGCCGCCGAACGCGCTGATGTTCCTGGACGAGAGCCACGTGATGATCCCGCAGGTGGGCGCGATGTACAAAGGCGACCGCGCGCGCAAGGAGAATCTGGTCAATTACGGCTTCCGCCTGCCCTCGGCGATGGACAACCGTCCGCTGCGCTTTGAGGAATTCGAGAAGATGATGCGCCAGACGATCTTCATTTCCGCGACTCCTGCAGAGTATGAGGCGACTCACTCCGGACAGGTGGTCGAGCAGGTGGTGCGCCCAACTGGCCTGGTCGATCCGGTGATCGAGGTGCGTCCGGCGACCAGCCAGGTGGACGACCTGATGTCCGAGGTGAACCAGCGGGTGCAGGCAGGGGAGCGCGTGCTGGTCACGACACTGACCAAGCGCATGTCCGAAGACCTTACCGAATATTTTACCGAGCACGGCATCAAGGTGCGTTACCTGCACTCGGATATAGAGACTGTCGAGCGCGTCGAGATCATCCGCGACCTGCGCCTCGGCGTGTTCGACGTGCTGGTCGGCATCAACCTGCTGCGCGAGGGATTGGACATCCCCGAGGTGTCGCTCGTCGCGATCCTCGATGCGGACAAGGAGGGTTTCCTGCGTTCCGAGCGCTCGCTGATCCAGACGATAGGGCGGGCCGCGCGCAACCTGAACGGCAAGGCGATCCTGTATGCCGACCGCATCACCGACTCGATGAAGCGCGCAATCGACGAGACTGAGCGCCGTCGCACCAAGCAGGTCGCGCACAACTTCGCGAACAACATCACGCCGGTCGGCGTGAAAAAACGCATCAAGGACATCATCGAGGGCACCTACGAACCCGAAGCCGCGCGCGACCAGCTCAAGGCCGCGCAAACCCAGGCGAAATACCTGGCGATGAGCGAAAAGGACGTGGCCAAAGAGATCAAGCGGCTGGAGAAGGAGATGCTGCAGGCCGCGAAAAATCTGGAGTTCGAAAAGGCCGCCGCGCTGCGCGACGAGCTGAAGAAGCTGCGCGAGAACGTGCTGATCTCGCCGCTGTAGCTATTCCACCGTATTGGGCTTAAAGTCGTAGGGGCGGGTTTCCAGTTTCGCTTTCAGCTTCATGTCGTCCACGTTGATGTGCGCGGTCGCCCATTCGCCCAGAAAACTGTAATAGAACTCGGCGGCGCTTTCCGACCACATGCCATTCTTAGCGATTAGATCGGTTTTCATCGTCTCCAGTTCGCCCAGCACGTACTGGTGTTCCAGCTGATGCTCACCGAACGGATAGCCGACCGCCTCGGCGATCCGCGCCTCGTTTGCGAAATGGGAAATTATCTTTGTTTCGAGCGTATTGAACACACGGGACAGCACATCGGCTTCGCGAGACCTGATCGCCCGTTCCACCTCGTTTACCAGCCGGATGATTTCTGCATGCTCGGCGTCTATGGTCTTGTTGCCTACGCTCATTGCCCTGGACCATGCCAGTTTTGTCGCCTCGCTGCGCCTTGACCTAGACCAGTCCGAAATCATACGGATCTCCCTGTTTTTGAGTGAAACGGTATTACCCAAATATGTCGGGCATATTACTACGGTATTTTGTTGGGGAAAACCACAGGCAAAAACAGTAAGCTGGCTTCTCGCCAGGCTAAACCATAATTTGTTCAGATTGACCGGGAGTATGCTCAGCCGGCGTGATGGACTGAAAAGCGGTGCGGATCTGCCGTCTCGTCTTGGTTTAATGGGTGCCGTGTGGGATGAAGTCGTAGGGGTAGGTCTCCAGCTTCGCTTTCAGCTTCATGTCATCCATGCATATATGTGTGGTCGCCCATTCGCTCAGGAAATAGTAATAGTACTCAGCTGCACTTTCAGACCATTTCCCATTTTGGGATAACAGCTCCGTCTTGATGGCCTTGAATTCAGCTAATACATACTGATGTTCCTGATGGTGTTCCTCGAAAGGATGGTCGATCGCCTCGGCGATCCGGGCTTGATTATTGAAATGGGTGGCAACGGTTTCTTCAAACTGAGTGAATATCTTGAACAAGGCATCAGTCTCTTTAATCCGGATTGCATGTTCAACCTTGTTCACAAGAGATAATATCTTTTCGTGTTCGGCATCAATGATCCTGTTGCCCACGCTCATCGTCTTGGACCATACCAGTTTCGTTGTGTCAGCGTGTTTCGGTCTGTGCCAATTTCTGTTCATCGGGGCACCCCTCTGTAACGGTGCAACAATTTGCCGGGAGAAGCACATGAGACTCAGAAGTACGAAGCAATTATTCAACTCCCACCCTGTATGGCCAATACCATATAGACAGTAGATTCCAATACAATGACGCAGTAGATTCGTCCGCCATTAATATGTGTCAACACGATGGAAGATCACGCATGAAGATCGGAATACCGAAAGAGATCAAGGCCAACGAGAACCGCGTCGCGCTGGTGCCGTCAGGCGCCGAGGCGCTGGTGGCGGAAGGGCACGGCGTCGTTATCGAAACCGGCGCGGGGCATGGCAGCGGTTTCAGCGATGCCGAATATCTGGCGGCCGGCGCGCAGATCGCCGGGGATGCAGAGGCAGTCTGGTCCGCGGCGGAGCTGATCGTCAAGGTCAAGGAGCCAGTCGAGCCGGAGTGGCAGCGCATCAGGCCCGGCCAGACGATCTTCACCTATTTTCATTTTGCTTCCAGCGAGACGTTGACCCGCGCGCACCTGGCTTCCGGCGCGACCTGCATTGCCTACGAGACCGTCGAGTTGCACTCACGCGAACTGCCGCTGCTGACGCCGATGTCCGAAGTGGCCGGGCGCATGGCGGTTCAGGAAGGCGCGAAATACCTGGAGAAGCTGTACGGCGGGCGGGGCGTGCTGCTCGCCGGCGTGCCCGGCGTCGCGCCCGGCAAGGTGGTGATACTCGGCGGCGGCATCGTCGGCATGAATGCGGCGAAGATCGCCGCCGGCATCGGCGCGCAAGTCGTGCTGCTGGATGTCTCGGTATCGCGGCTGCGCCATCTCGGCGAGGTTCTGCCCGCCAACGTGCAGCTGATCATTTCCAACCGCCACAACGTGCTCAGGCATATCGCCAACGCCGATCTGGTGATCGGTGCGGTGCTGATCCCCGGCGCGGTCGCGCCCCAACTGATCCGCCGCGAAGACCTCAAGGTGATGCGCCCCGGCGCGGTGATCGTCGATGTCGCGGTCGATCAGGGCGGCTGCGTCGAGACCATCCGTCCCACCACCCACGACAACCCCGTGTTCGTCGTCGACGGCATCGTCCACTACGGCGTCGCCAACATGCCCGGCGGCGTGCCGCTCACCTCGACGCTGGCGCTCACCAATGCGACCCTGCCCTATGTGCGGCAACTGGCGAACCGGGGCATCGCAGCGGCGCTTAAGGAAAGCCCCGCGCTGCTCAAGGGCCTCAACATCATCGCCGGCAAGGTCACCTACCAGAAAGTCGCCGAAGCGTTCGGGCTGGAGTATCACTCCGCCGAATCGCTGCTCGGATGAGCTGCGAAATCCGCCACCACGGGATCGCCCCCTGCAGGATTCAGGGGGAGGCTGCATAGCAGGCAGGGCGGCAGCCCGGGCGGCTCATCGTCCGCAAGCGGATCGGGTGACCAGGGGGGGCGGACCAGGCTTTCCGAATCCACGATGGCCATATAGCGGCCGGACCACCGCGTCGGCGTCCGGTCGTGCCGCAGCACCCAGAACTTTTTCCCCTTGCGCATCGCCTGTTCGTAATCCGCATCCAGCAATCCATAGCGGTCGATGAAGCTATTCAGCGTCGCTGGGATGCGTATACATCCCTTCGACATCGGCGTACCCAGATAGGGTTCGAGATGGTCGGGGTCGGTCGCATGCAGCAGCAGGCGCATCTGCCCCTTGCCGCCGCGCCCCCAGCCGCGCTCACCCTCGGTCCAGCCGAAATCGTAGACACGCATGCCCTTGCGGCCCAGTGCGATGTTGCCCAGGCCGTTGTACGTGCCCTCGGCGCGATAATCCAGGTTCTCCAGCGTATGCGGGAACACCGCCAGCGGCGTGGTGAAATAATCGAAGCGGCCCGGCCTGCCGGTCGAGGTGGGCGAGGCGCCGATGAAATACATGCGCCGGCCCCTCGGCGACTGGGCGTCGAGCCAGTAGATGAAGACCACCTGCACGAGCGGGCTGCGATCCACCAGCAACAGGTATTGCGACGGCAGGAACAACAACCCGGCATCGGCCAATGCCGATTCCAACAGCTGCGCATAGCGCGCCTGATCCTGCTGCGGAACCGCCAGCCGGCGATCCACCTCACGCTTGAAATTTTCGGCCAATGCGGCCCCGTCATCGGGCTGCGAAGAAACAGGTGCTGCGGTGAACAGGAAAAGGAAAAAAAGCGCCAAGAATCTCATACCGGCATTGTAGCGGGACTATCCGGAATCCGGTTGCGCGTCGCAGCCAAATCCACCAGAATCATACTGCAACATGCACCACCGAGGATCTTCTGAACTGCCGGCACGTAGTCGGGCAAAGAAAGGAGAGGAACATGTTTCGTGACCGTGTGGATGCCGCCCACCAGCTGGTGGCGGCCCTTGAACGATACCGCGGCAAGAGGCCGCTGGTGCTGGCGATCCCGCGCGGCGCGGTGCCGATGGCCAGGATCATCGCCGACGAACTGGGCGGCGAGGTGGCCGTGGTACTGGTGCGCAAGCTGCGCGCGCCAGGCAATCCCGAATTCGCGATCGGTTCGGTCGACGAAAGCGGCTGGACCTACCTTGGCGACTATGCGCTGCATGAGGCGGGCAGTGCGCAATACATCGCGGCCGAGAAGGAACACCAGCTCAAGGTGATGAGCGAGCGGCGCGCCAGCTACACCCCGGTACGCCCGCCGCTCGACCCGGCCGGGCGCATCGTCATCGTCGTGGACGACGGCCTGGCCACCGGCTCGACGATGATCGCCGCGCTGCACGCGTTACGTGCCAGGTCCCCGGAAAAACTCATCTGCGCGGTGCCGGTCGCGCCGCCTGACACGCTCGCCAAGGTCGAGCCCTACGCCGACGAGACCGTATGCCTGAGCACGCCTGACATGTTCTACGCGGTGGGGCAGTTCTACCAGTCCTTCCCCCAGGTGGACGACGACGAGGTGGTCGCGCTGCTCAAAGCGGCCTGATCACGGCCTGCGTTCAAGTCGTGAAAGGAGCGACATGCGTCCGATGTTCCAGCCCCATCTGGTGAACGGCGCCTCCGGCGATCCGCTGCTGTACGTCGATTGCCTGTTTGAGCGGCGCGCCCTGCTGTTCGACCTCGGCGAGATCCGCGCCCTGCCGCCGCGCAAGATGATGCGCATCAGCGACGTGTTCGTCAGCCACGCGCACATGGACCACTTCATCGGCTTCGACTGGCTGCTGCGCATCCTGTTGGGGCGCAACAGGGACCTGAACCTATTCGGCCCGCCCGGCTTCTTGGCGCAGGTCGAGCACCGGCTGAGCAGCTATACCTGGAACCTCGTGCAGAACTACGCGTCCGATTTCACGCTGCGGGTCACTGAGGTTGACGGCAGCGAGGCCGGACGGCGCACGAGCTTCCACTGCCGGAACAGGTTCCTGCGCGAAGTGGAAACGGCGGTGCATTTCCCCGGCAATGTGCTGGTGCGCGATGCGGCGCTGCTGGTGCGCTGCGCGATGCTCGACCACGGCGGCATCCCGTGCATGGCCTATGCGCTCGAGGAACGGGCCCATGTCAACGTATGGAAGAACCGCCTGCAGGAAACTGGCCTGCCGGTGGGCGCCTGGCTGCGCGAATTGAAGCAGGCGGTGCTGCGCAACGAACCGGAATCGTACCTGGTCCGGGTAGTCTGGCAGCAGGATGGCGCGGCGCGGGAACGACTCGTGCCCCTGGCGGAACTGAAGCCCGCGCTGCGCATCGTGCCCGGACAGAAGATCGCATACGTCACCGATGTCGCCTGGCACCGGGACAACGCAGAGCGCATCGTTGAACTGGCACGCGGAGCCGACTTGCTATACATCGAGGCGCCTTTTCTGGAGCGCGATGCCGAACACGGCCTGCGCAAGTTCCATTTGACTGCGCGCCAGGCCGGAGAGCTGGCCCGCGCCGCGAATGCGGGCAGCGTCACCGCCATGCATTTTTCCCCGCGCTACCAAGGCGAGGAGCGGGCGCTGCTGCGTGCCGAACTTGCCGCGTCGTTCGGCGGCAGGGTGCTGTGACAGGGCTGCGCGTGGGGGTTGCATAAGAGGCGCCGGGCGCGTACAAAGGGGTTGGCACAGTCTCGATCGGCCGGCCGGGCCTCGTGAAGAGGCTGTACAGGCAAAGCCGCCGGTCTGCATCAAGGGTTAACTTGTCTTAGTGAGGTGGAACATGGACACACCGAATCGAAATGACGAACAACCACGGCCAGGCGACGCGCTGCTGATCGTCGACGTGCAGAACGACTTCCTGCCCGGCGGCAGCCTCGCTGTATCTCAGGGTGACCAGGTGGTGCCGGCGCTCAACCGCTACCTCGGCATCTTCGAACTGCACAACCTGCCTGTATACGCCACGCGCGACTGGCACCCCGCCGGGCACTGCTCGTTCCGCGAGCAGGGCGGGCCCTGGCCGCCGCACTGCATCGCCCACACCGGCGGGGCCGCGTTCGCTGCGGCGCTGCACCTGCCGCCGGCCACCGTGGTCATCTCCAAGGCAACCACAGTCGAGCATGACGCCTATTCGGGTTTCGAGGGCACCGACCTCGATGCCCGCCTGCATGCCGCCGGCATCGGGCGGCTGTTCATCGGCGGCCTCGCCACCGACTACTGCGTGCTCAACACCGTGCGCGATGCGCTGAAGCTGGGCTACCGGGTATTCCTGCTCGGCGACGCGATCCGCGCGGTGGAGGTCAAGCTCGGCGACGGGCAGCGCGCCGTCAAGGAGATGTTCCGGCTGGGCGCGCACCACGTCAAACTGGAAGAGCTGGCCGCATGACCCGACCGACCGACGCGCAGTCAAACCCGGTGGCCGGCAGCCCGCTGCTCACCGACCTCTACCAGCTGACGATGATGCAGGGCTACCACGACGCCGGTATGCGGGATGTCGCAGTGTTCGAGTTTTTCGTGCGCAGGCTGCGCCCCGGGCGCGGCTTCCTGATGGCGGCCGGGCTGGAACAAGCGCTGCAATTCCTCGAAGCGCTGCGCTTCACGCCGCAGGAACTGGCTTGGCTCGCTTCCACCGGGCATTTCAACGACGGCTTTCTCGCGCAGCTGGAGACGCTGCGCTTCACCGGCGACGCGCACGCGATGCCGGAAGGCACGGTGTTCTTCCCGAACGAGCCGATACTGCGCGTGACCGCGCCGATCGCCCAGGCGCAACTGGTCGAGACGCGGCTGATCAACCTGCTGCATTACCAGACTCTGATCGCCTCCAAGGCGGCGCGCATGGTGCTGATGGTGCCGGACAAGCTGCTGGTGGACTTTGGCCTGCGCCGCGCCCACGGCGCCGAGGCCGGCCTGCTTGCGGCGCGCGCCAGCTACATCGCCGGGTTCAGCGGCAGCGCGACAGTGCAGGCCGGCATGCAGTTCGGCATCCCGCTGTTCGGCACGATGGCGCACTCCTTCGTGCAGGCGCACGACAGCGAGGCGCAGGCCTTCGAGCATTTCGCGCTGGCCCAGCCGGGCAACGTGGTGCTGCTGATCGACACCTACGACACCGAAGCTGCGGCGCGCAAGGTCGTCGCGCTTGCGCCGAAACTGGAACGCGCCGGCATCCGCATCAAGGGCGTGCGCATCGATTCGGGCAACCTCGCCGACCATGCCCGGCAGGTGCGGCAGATACTCGACGACGGCGGCTTGCGGCAGGTCACGATCTTCGCCAGCGGCGACCTCGACGAGCACGAGCTGCTGCAAATGCTGGCCGCGGGCGCCCCGGTGGACGGCTTCGGCATCGGCACCCGGATGGACACCTCGAACGACGTGCCCTACCTCGACTGCGCCTACAAGTTGCAGGAATATGCCGGCAGGGCGCGGCGCAAGCGTTCCGAAGGCAAGCAGACCTGGCCGGGCCGCAAGCAGGTGTGGCGCAGCCACAGTGCAGACGGCCGCTTCGCGGCGGACGTCGTGACGCTGGAGGACGATGCGCAACCGGGCGAGGCACTGCTGGCTCCGGTGATGCGCGGCGGCCGGCGCATCGGGCCGGCGATGGAGCTGGCGGACATCCGCAGCCATGCGGCGGACAACCTGGCGCGCTTGCCCGAAGCGCTGCGCCAGTTGCGCGAGCCGTCCACCTACCCGGTGGAAATTTCGCCCGCGTTGCGCGAGCTGGCCGCGCAGGTGGACCGCGATTCAACCAGGCAATGACAGGAGGCGCATCATGAACGACCAGACGGAAATAACCCAAAGCAGCCGGCGCAACGTATGGACGCGCGGAATATTCATGCTGCTGATCCTGCTGGCGATCCACGTCAGCGGGACCGTGCTGTTCCTCGTCACGCTGATCCAGTTTCTGCTGGTGCTGCTCAGTGAAACGCCCAATGCACGGCTGGTCACGTTCGGCCGCAGCCTGGGGCGCTACCTGCAGCAGTGCGTCAACTACCTCATCTGGGCCAGCGAAGACAAACCCTTCCCGTTCAGCGACTGGCCGTCCGGCGCGGGCGACTGAGGCTAGACGACCCGGTTTCCTCCGGCGATGATCGCCTGGTCGAGCGCCATATCGGAACGGGCGACCAGCGCACCCCAGCTGTCGGTTGGCGAGGCCTCGCTGACGCCTGCCGAAACTGTCACCGGCGGCAGAGACTTGCCGTTGGGCAGCAGGATAGGCGCATGGTTGATCGTCGTGCGCAGCCGTTCTGCGGTGATGCGGGCATCGGCCAGCGATACGTTGGCCAGCAGCACGGCAAACTTCATGCCGATCAGTCGCGCCGAATGATCGTCCGGGCGCAAGATCGTCAGGATCGTCTGGGCCACCGTGTGCAGGATCTGGTCCGAGCGGAACTCGTCGTTACCTGCCGGCTTCTCCTGCTCATCCACCTCCAGCACGATCAGGCTGACGGGCTGCTTGTCCACCACGCAGCGCTGCAGCAGCCGGTCGTACTTCAGGTGGATTCCGTGGTAGTTGTATAGCCCTGTCAGGTTGTCGGTGATGTCGCGGTCGGGAAAGGCGTTGCGGTGCAGGATGCTGTTCGCCATCGTCTCGTTGCCCATGTGTATCCGCTGCACCAAGATCTTCAGCATGTTGCGCGCCACCTCGCTGGAGTGGTCGATCAGGTGCCAGAACGAGGTGTAGTCGATCGAGATCAGGTCGCAGTTGGTGATCGCGATCACATGGGCCGAGGCCAAGCCGTCGACCAGCACCGACATCTCGCCGACGCAATCGCCCGGCGCAAGCATTGCAATGGGTTCGTCCAGGCTGGAGAGCGAAACCTTGACGCTCAACCTCCCTGAAACGACGATGTAGATATGCTCGTTGATCTTGCCGAGCGAGAGCAGCTTGTCGCCCTGCAACAGGCTGACCAGCTTCACCTTGTCGCATAGGGGACGCAGCGTCTCCAGCGGAACATTGTGGAACAGCGGAGCCCGCGCAAGCAGGCGGAGAATCTCAGGCGTATCGATCACTGGACTGTCCTCGGAAGTATTCTGTCAGGCACAAGCCTGAAGGCCGCAAGGGCATGCCATTGTATGCCATGTCGGCAGCGCCGCCACCTCCTTCAGTAATCCGCAGTCCAGCACAGGCGCATCAGTGGAAACCATACTGGTCGTCCCGCACCACCTGCTCGCGCGGGTGGACCAGATCGGCCGGATCGACCGCCACATCCCATTGCGAACACCAACCTGCGTGCTGCGCCACCACCTCCTCGGGATGCTCATGCATGAAATGCTCGATGAAACTCGTAAACTCGGAAACGTAAGCTGGGTACATAAGCCGCCTCCTGCCTTCCGGGCGACGCCGGTGCGTCCCCCTCAAATTGCCGGATACCGCTAAAACACGAGGCTATCGTATACCCGAGTAAAAAGCCTGTCTATTGAAGAGAGCACTGCGGTGTCGGGTATGGTACATCGGCGAGCGGAGGGTGATGTTCACGAAACACTGAAATCCTCTGGGATTTCGCAGTACCCAAGGATACGTGGCTGTATTTCACTTTTGTACGTATGTCTGATGGGTTGTCTTTGATGCCTTGTTGCACCTACCCCGGTTGCTTGACCAAGTCCACGACCGGTCAGGGACGTAGCTTTACAGCATCCGCGGGGAACGCAACCTTCCCGCAGGCCCGCCATTCGAAATCCGGCAGGCCCGCGTGCTATCATTTCTCCTATGAAACCCGATCCCGATTCCCTGCAACGATTCCTGTTCGAACATTCCCCCGTGCGCGGCGAGCTGGTGCATCTCGATGATGCCTGGCGCGCGGTGCAGGAGCGGCACGACTATCCCCCGGCGCTGCGCGCGGTGATGGGCGAGTTGATGGCGGCGGCAATGCTGCTGGCGGCGACGCTGAAGCTGGAGGGTTCGCTGATCCTGCAGATCCAGGGCCGCGGGCCGGTGACGCTGCTGGTGGTGGAGTGCGACGGCGAACTGAATGTGCGCGCCACTGCGAAGTGGCAGGGCGAGCTGGGCGGGCTGGACTTTGCGCAGATGGTGGGCGACGGGCGTTTCGTGATCACGCTGGATCCGCGCGAGGGCGGGCAGACCTATCAGGGCATCGTCGCGTTGGACGGCGGCAGCGTGGCCGAGGTGTTGCAGAACTACATGTTGCGCTCGGACCAGCTGGAGACGCGCCTGTGGCTGGCGGCGGATGCGCATGGCGCGGCGGGGCTGCTGTTACAGAAGATGCCCGGCGAGGGCGGCCATGCGGTAGCGGGACACGACGATGACGAGGGTGACGACATGTGGCAGCGCGTGACGATGCTGACCGATACGATCAAGCGGGAGGAGCTGCTCGGCCTGCCTGCGCTGGAGTTGATCCGCCGGCTGTATGGCGAGGAGGATGTGCGGCTGTTCGACGCCCAGCGGGTGGCGTTCCGCTGCAACTGTTCGCGCGACAAGGTGGCGCGCATGCTGAAGATGCTCGGGCGGGACGAAGTGGAGTCGGTGCTGGCCGAGCAGGGCGCGGTGGAGGTGAGCTGCGAGTTCTGCAATCACCAGTACCGGTTCGACAGCGTGGATGCCGGGCAGGTGTTCGCCGCGGAGGTAGTGCTGGCCGGCAGCACCGCGGTGCACTGAGCCGGGGCGCAGAGCGATGGATAATCAGCGCATCTATCCCCGTGAGCCGGTGCGCACCAAGTCGAAACTGAAGGTCGATGACCAGTGGCACGATTGCGTGGTCACCAATATCTCTGCAGTGGGTGTCAGGCTGTATATGCGGATGAGTGTCGCGATCGGCAAGGCAGTGCGCATCCAGATCGACGAACTGGGTCCTTACGATGCGACGGTGGTCTGGTGTGAGGGCGACGAGACTGGGCTGCGCTTCGATCACGACCCGGAAGAGATCGCCGGACTGATGGTCGCGCTGGCCTCGTAGGTTTTCAGGACGGCGAGCGGTATTTCAATAGTGCGGCGGCCTCTCGTTCGCGGACAGTCCCTCATTCTTCGCTTCAGCCATCGTGCGCAGCTCCCTTGCAAGCGCTTCGCAGACCGCTTCGAGCCGGTCCAGTTTCTGTTGCTGCTGATAGACCGTTTTGTTCAGTTCCTCGATTAGGTCTTCCTGGAAGGTGATTTTTGCCTCGATGTTTTCCAGACGTTCTTCATTCATGGGTGGTTCTGCACACGGAATCCGGGGCGGGCATTCTAGCGCGGGGTCGGAATTCACGCCCGGACAAAATCAGTGCGGGCAGAAACAGTGCGGGGAACACTCGCGCATTCCCCGCACCTTGCAGCCCGGCCGGGCTGCATCTTCCCGTTGAATCAGAGCATGATCAACAGGCTGGATGAAACGAAGCTCCACGTGATCAGCGTGAGATACATCATCGCCGCCCAGGCCACCAGCCCGACCGACAGGATGGAGCCGGACAGCAGCATCGCGTGTCCCGGTTCCTCGACTCCCATCGTGGCCGGTACGGTGGAGAAGATCAGCATGCCGGAGAATATCAGCGCGGCTGCGCCGACCGTGAGGTTGAGCATGAAACTGGGGATAAACAGGAACAGCGGCGCGAGCCATAAAGGCGTCGGCACCGTCACGGCCAGTTTGTAGCAGTCCTCATAGGTGGGCGTGAGGTCCACGACTGCGCTGATGCGCTGGATGATATAGGCAACCAGGAAGGTCATCGCGATTTCGGCAACGAAAAACACGACGCCTATGAACTGCAATTGAATCATGCTCAGCGAAGGCAGCAGCCCTCCGCCATAGGTGATGCCGGCGTAATAGATCATCGCCGGCGGAACGATAGACAGCGGCACTGCGTAAAACAGGCACATTTTCAATACGGAAATATGTCTGTGCGTGAATGTATCCCATGCTGCGGGCATATGAAGTTGAGCCATGATGAACCTCCTTTCGTTAAAGGAAATGGCAAACAGTTAGGCCCCGGGAGTTGAGCGAAGTTGCACGAATAGTTGTGTGGCAGCAGGGGGTAAACCTTTGCGGAAAGCCGCATTGCCAGCAAAAGTTTTTGTGGGGTGCGGTGATGTCCTACGTACAAGACACCATATCAATTTTCTCCGGGAGGTTTAATCTGTTCATCGCCGATGAAGTCGGCTTCATGGAGGCAATTACACAAGGAGGTGTGCGATGAAAAGCAGAATTCTATTGTGTCTGGTTTCGTCGGCGGGTTTGCTTCTGGCAGCGCAGCCTGCGCTGGCGGCTAGCGCGGCGGTGCGCGAGATGGCGGGGATCATGGCTCACCTGTCGCATTATCCCAGCGATGCGGAAAAGGCGAGGCTGCAGGGCATCGTCGACAGTCAGGAGAGTACCGGGCAAGAGCGGGTGCTGGCCGGCGCGATCATCAATCTGAAGCACAAGGCGGCCGACCGGGACAAGGACCGTCTCAGGCAATTGGCAAATGATGCCACCGCACCTGCCGAGGTGCGCGACCTGGCGGGCATCGTGCTGAATATTAGCCACAAGCCGGGTGCGGAGGACAAGCGCAGGCTCGAGCAGATGATGCAGTCACCCTGATGCAGTGATTTGGGCAGGCGGCGGCAAGGCTGCCCGCCGGGGTTTTTGAAACTACCGCTTCCGGATATGCAGCTCCGGATGGTTGGTGAGGTCGTATTCGAGTTGTGCGGCTAGGCTGTCGATCAGCGACGCCTGGGTACCGGGCGTGAACAGGTCGGGATTGTCGACATGGGCCTGGTAGGTGGCCAGCGAGATCTGGTGCCCGTCCGGCCCGAACGCGGCGACATGGGCGGTGGTCGAGTGTATCCAGGATTCGATCGTGACGAGGGTTCCGTCGCCGAGACGGAAATCGTTTCTCTTTGCGCGATGGTGGTTCATATTGGAGCTCCTTTCCTTCGAGGGTTTCGCAAGAGGTGCTTCCATGCCGGTCGCCTGTGTCCGGGCAGGTGGTGACTATAGTGCCACCGCCATTCTCGTTTGTGCAATAGGTTATCCCCCGCCATTTTCCGGCCGCGTGGCATCCGCCGGATGCCAGATGACTTATACTGGTCCCTTGCGGAAAACAATCTGAAGGCGGAGTTATGTCTGAATCTGACGGGAAGGAACACCAGCGCAGTCATCCCCGCGAGGCGGTTCGCGCCAGCGCGGAAATCAGGGTGGATGGCCATTGGCACGACTGCGCGATCGTGAATATCTCGCCCAAGGGGGCCAAGCTGAAGGTGGCGGGGGACATCGGCCGGGGCATGGAGGTGCTCGTCAGGATCGGCAATTTCGGCGAGTACCGGGCCAGGATTGCCTGGCGGCAGGGCGCGGAAGCCGGGGTCGAGTTCGGCCACGATCCGATGGAGATGACCAGCGTGATCATGGGGCTGGCCTCGTACGGATGATTTGCCCGGCCCGCCGCCGAGCATTATTTCAAATCGACCGCGCGTTCTGCGCGATCATTTCCCTTTGACCACTTGCGCCTTGTTGACGAAGGTGAGGGTGGTGAAGGTGCGGTTCAGTGTCGTGCTCTTGAAGTTGTCCAGTGTCGAGCCTTCGTCGAATTTGATGAGGTCGCCTTTTTTCACCGTGACCTCGGGGGCGGTGAGCCAGCGCACTTCATTGCCCTGTTTGACCTCGATGTAGGTGAACCCCGGCACCGCGATGCTACTGACGACGGTGCCCTGCTGCGTCAGCTCCAGGCTCGGTTCGACGGAAGGATGGCCCGGTGGCAGGGCTACCGCAGGCTTGGATGATGGCCAGGTGGACGAGGGCATCGTGGCGGGGGGGACGAAGGGTTCGTCGGCGGGATTCTTGTCGCATGCTGCAAGGGTTAACAGGGCGATGACGATGATCGGGGCGGAATGCTTCATCTGGGTTCCTCATGTTCGGTTTCTGGGGGCGGAATATACGGCATCGAGGCCGCAGCCGTTCGACCGGCCTGGCCGGAATAGTTCAGGTTAATGCACGGGAAATATTATGCAAGGGGCAGTCAGCGGTTGTCTGGGGCAGTGCCTGTGGCGGGAGGCGCGCAGTTTTCGTTCGAACTGGGCGTGAAGAAGCGCGGGTATTCGCTGGGGTGGCCCGTCAGGACTTTTACGCAGTCGCCGATTTTGTGCTTTTTGTAGCTCATGACCTCGATACGCTCGCCGCTGCCTACCACCTGCACGGTGATGCGGTTCGCGCCACGGCCGATCTGCGGCGGCTCCCGGTCACGCGGCTCATCCACCCGGCTGCCCATGCCCAGCATCATTCCGCCGAAGCCGGTACCTACCCCGACATTGATGCCGACGCCGACGCTGACGCCGGTACGGCTGGCCCGGTCCTGCTTGCGCTCCAGGTCTGTGAATTCGTGTATCTCCACGACGGTCGCCATCCGCACGTAGCGCGGGTCGTCGGCCAGTCTGGGGGTGAGCTGGCAGGCGGCGAGCAAGGCGAGGGCGATCACGACGGTTATTGTTTTCATCATGGGGCACCAGTTATGATTCCACGCGGAGTTTACCGTTTCCGTGGACACGAGGCCGATTCGCAAAGTTCCGCGTTGCGGCGCCACCAACCGAATTCGCAGGACAGCTACTATGAATCACGCCCATCTTGAATTGCTGGTTACCTGCGAGATGCCGTTCGGCAAGTACAAGGGCCGGCTGATCGCTGACCTGCCGGGGCAGTATCTGAACTGGTTTGCGCGCGAGGGCTTTCCCCATGGCGAACTGGGGCAATTGCTGGCGCTGATGCATGAGTTGGACCACAATGGCCTGACGTCGCTGCTCGATCCGCTGCGCCAGCGCTGACTTCCGGTCGTTGCGCGCGCGATCAATTCTCGTGCTTCTTGTATCCGGGAGGGCTGTCGGGATGAACAGGAATTTTTTGCAGTGGATGCTCACCTGCGCGGCAGCCTGTGCGGGTCTGCTGTTTTCCTGCGCCGCACAGGCGGGCACGGAGGCGCTGGTCTATCGGGAGCAGGTGCTGGTGCTGGAGGGCGAGGCGCGGACGGTGCGCGTGCCGCAGGGCTACCGGCTGGAGTGGTTGGCGGCGATGGAGTCCCCGCGCATGCTGACCTTTACGAACAACGGCGACCTGTTCGCCGGCTCCCGATCGGGCAAGGTGTATCGCCTGCGGCCGCCCTATACCGCAGCAGAGGTGCTGGTCGAGCTGGATGATTACCCGCACAGCGTGGCGTTTCGCGACGGGGAGATCCTGATCGCGCAGACGGGTGGCGTGTACCGCGCGCCCTACCGGGCCGGGCAGCCGCATATCGCGCCCGCCGAGGTGAAGCTGCTGGCGGCGCTACCCGGGGGCAGCGGCCACGACAGCCGCACGGTGGGTGTGGGGCCGGACGGACGGGTGTATGCAAGCCTCGGCATCCAGCGCAATTGCAGCGACCAGTATCTGGGGCCCGGCTATCCCTTCAGTGAACAGCGCGGCGGGGTGCTGGTGCTGCGCGAGGGCGGCGGCAAGCCGCGCTGGGAGCCCTATGCCTCGGGGCTGCGCAATCCGGTGGGGATTGCCTGGCATCCGCAGACCGGGGTGCTGTACGCCAGCAATAACGGGCCGGACCATCATGGTTATGACCAGCCGCCGGAATACTTCAGCAAGCTCGCGGCCGGTTCGTTTCACGGCATGCCGTGGTTCCAGTTCGACGGCAAACGGCTGCGGCCGGACGACTGCGCCGCCAGCGTGCCGCCCCGCCCGTCCACCGACGTGACGTTCCCGGTGGCGACCTTCCCGGCGCGCAATGCGCCGCTGGGGGTGGCCTTCGTGCCCAAGGGCGGGATGGATGCACGGCTGGAATTCGATGCGGTGGTCGCGCTGCATGGTTCGTGGGGCACCCGGCCACGGGGCGGTTTTATCGGCAATCCGGCCACGCGGCGCGAGCCCGGGATCGTCGCAGTGCGTTTTGTGAACGGCAAGGCGGAGCGCGTGGACGAACTGGTCAGCGGTTTCCAGCTCCCCAAAGGATCGCGCTGGGCGCGTCCGGCCGGCGTGGCGATCGGGCCGGACGGGGACCTGTATTTCAGCAGCGACAGCGATAACGGGGGATTGTTCAGGTTGAGGCGGGTGAGTCCGGATTTGAATCAATAGGGAATTTTTGGCCGTTCTGGTGGTCGCACTTGGTCTTGGAAGATTTGGCGGGCTTGCTTCTTTGCCCCGATTGTTATATATCTGTCCCGTGTTTAAATTGTTTATGGTAATGAATTAATGAAAGAAATCCTGGACTATCTGAAAAAGAACGGCGAGAAACTCGATTCCGAGATCGCCATCGCCACCGGTTTGTCACTGGCCAAGGTGCGAGCCCATCTGACCGAGCTGTCCGATAAACGCGAGATCATGACCTGCCGCTCGATCAAGATCGAGAAGGGCAAGGAGATCGTGGGTATCCGTTGCCGGGTGTCGGGCTACATCCCGCCTGCCGCCCCCGGCAGGAAATCCAAGGCGCACGCGATGTAATCCTCCAGATGCTGGTAAATCGCGCAGCGCGCGGTGCCGGCAATACTGAAGCACTTTCCGGTAGTGGACCGCTTGTTCCGCTGCGGAATGCCTGTACGGATATAAAAAGCAGATGAAACAACTCTACTCGACCGGGGCAAATTCCCCCGCCCTGCTGCGCAAGCTCATCGGATTTGCCGTGACCACTGCCGTGATTGTCCTGGCGCTGATGTTCTCGCTGGCGCTGCTTGCGGTCATCGTCGTCGTCGGCCTGTTCGCGCTCGCTTACGTGGGCTGGAAAACCCGTGGACTGCGCAGGCAGATGCACGAGCATAACTATGAACAGTCTCATGAACAGTACAGGGGCGGCGCAGGGCACGGGGAGATGAGGGGCGAGGTGATCGAGGGCGAGGCGGTCCGCGTTACCGAACCAGGGACGCCCCGCTAGCCGCCCCAGATCCGGACGCTCACTTCCTGAATTTTGCGAACGCCTCCGCCATCGCGCCGCCCAGCACGGGCCGGCTCGCTTCCTTGTGCTGCGCCATGCGCTTGGCATCGGTGCCGCGATCACGCGGTGCGCCGCCGGCACGGCCGATATCGGCTGCCGTATCGGTCAGGCGCATCGTCAGCGAGATGCGTTTGCGCTTCTCGTCCACCTCCAGCACCTTGACCTTGACCACCTGGCCGGCCTTGACGACGGTGTGCGGGTCCTTGACGTAGCTGTTGGACAGCGCCGAGATGTGCACCAGCCCGTCCTGGTGCACGCCGATGTCGACGAAGGCGCCGAACGCCGCGACGTTGGTGACCACCCCTTCGAGGATCATGTCCGGCTTGAGGTCCTTGATCTCCTCGACGCCTTCCCTGAAGGTCGCGGTGGTGAATTCGGGGCGCGGGTCACGGCCCGGTTTCTCCAGTTCGAGCAGGATGTCGCTGATCGTGGGTACGCCGAACTGCTCGTCGGCGTATTTCGCCGGGCTGAGCGACTTCAGCAGTTTCGTATCGCCTATCACTTCCTGGATGTTCTTATTGATGTCGGCGAGGATTTTTTTCACCAGCGGGTAGGATTCGGGGTGCACGGCCGACGCGTCGAGCGGGTTGTCGCCGCCCATGATGCGCAGGAATCCGGCGGCCTGCACGAAGGTCTTGTCGCCCAGACGCGGCACTTCCTTGAGCGCGACGCGCGAGGTGAACAGGCCGTGCGTGTCGCGGTAGCTGACGATGCTCTGCGCGACCGCGCTGGAGAGTCCCGATACGCGGGCGAGCAGCGGGGCCGAGGCGGTGTTGACGTCCACGCCGACCGCGTTCACGCAGTCCTCGACCACTGCGTCCAGCGAGCGCGCCAGCTGGAACTGCCCCACGTCGTGCTGGTATTGGCCGACGCCGATGGATTTAGGGTCGATCTTCACCAGCTCGGCCAGCGGGTCCTGCAGGCGGCGCGCGATGGACACGGCGCCGCGCAGGCTGACGTCCATGCCGGGCAGCTCGCGTGAGGCATATTCGGACGCGGAATACACCGACGCGCCCGCTTCCGAGACGACGATCTTGGTGAGCTTCAGCTCGGGGCGCAACGCGATCAATTCCTGCGCCAGCTTGTCGGTCTCGCGCGAGCCGGTGCCGTTGCCGATCGAGATCAGCGCGACCCGGTGCTTCTCGGCCAGTTTCGCCAGTGCGTGCAGCGCGCCGTTCCAGTCGTTCTGCGGCTGGTGCGGGTAGACCACCGCGGTGTCCACCACCTTGCCGGTGGCATCGACCACGGCGACCTTCACGCCGGTGCGCAGACCGGGGTCCAAGCCCATCGTGGCGCGCGGTCCGGCAGGGGCGGCGAGCAACAGGTCCTTCAGGTTGCGCGCGAACACCCTGATCGCCTCGGTTTCGGCCCGCTCACGCAACGTGCCCATCAGCTCGCTCTCCAGATGGAGGAAGCTCTTCACCCGCCAGGTCCAGCGCGCGGTGTCGGTCAGCCAGCGGTCGGCGGGACGGCTCTGGCTGGCGATGCCAAAGCGCTGGGCGATGCGCGCCTCGCAGGGGTTGAGCGGTGCGTCCCACTTGGGTTTTTCCGCTTCAGTGTCGAGGCGCAGCGTGACGTTCAGCATCTCCTCGCGGCGGCCGCGGAACAGCGCCAGCGCGCGGTGCGAGGGGATCGCGCCCAGCGGCTCGTCGTAGGCGAAATAATCGGCGTATTTCGCGGCGGCCTCCTCCTTGCCCTCGATCACGCGGGATTCGACCACGCCGTGTTCCTGCAGGTAGACGCGCAGGTCCTGCAGCAGCGCGGCGTCCTCGGCGAAGCGCTCCATCAGGATGTAGCGCGCACCCTCGAGCGCCGCCTTGGTATCCGGCACGCCGGGATTGTCCCCCTGCTCGGAGGTGAAGGCCGGCTTCAGGTATTTGGCGGCCTCTTCCTCCGGGTTGAGCATCGGGTCGGCCAGCAGCGCATCGGCCAGCGGCAGCAGCCCGGCTTCCTGTGCGATCTGTGCCCTGGTGCGGCGCTTCGGCTTATACGGCAGGTACAGGTCTTCCAGCCTCGTCTTGTCTTCGGCGTGGCTAATTGCATCCAGCAGCTCCGGGGTCATCTTGCCCTGCTCGTTGATCGAGGCGATGACCGCAGTGCGCCGCTCCTCGAGTTCGCGCAGGTAGCGCAGGCGCTCTTCCAGCATCCGCAACTGGGTATCGTCCAGTCCGCCGGTCACCTCCTTGCGGTAGCGGGCTATGAACGGGACGGTCGCGCCCTCGTCGAGTAGCGCGACGGCTGCGGCGACCTGGGCCGGTTTGGCGGAAATATCGGTGGCGAGGCGTTGTTCTATGGATGGCAGCATGGGTGATAGTGTGTGAAAAATAAGGTGTGGTCCGGTGGGCGGACCGGGTATCCGGATGGTTGTTGTCTGGTGCGGTGCTTCAAAAAAATCAGTTGCGGATTATCCTAGGTCGCGCGCAACAAT
>DASWTZ010000134.1:0-54840 GCA_036401875.1 Gallionella sp. | reverse complement strand
TCCGACAAGCGGCACCAGTACAGGATAAAGGGCTTGCAGCGATGCAGGCTTTTTTAATGCCCATGGTTCTGGAACCGGGTTCGGGATACATCGGACTTGCTGTAGTTGTCTGTTTTTGGAGTGGTAGTTCAGTTGGTTAGAATACCGGCCTGTCACGCCGGGGGTCGCGGGTTCGAGTCCCGTCCACTCCGCCAAGAAACAAAAAAGCCTGCTAATGCAGGCTTTTTTGTTTCCGCGTTCTTGCGCTTATCTGCTGCCGAACTTGGTTTCCACCAGCACACCGATCTCCTTGAGGAAAGGGGTGGGCAGGATGCCGCCTGCGCAGACGATGATCGCGTCGTTCGGAATTTCGAATGTCTGGTCTTCCTGCTGGAGCGTGACCTTGTCTGATTCGACCTGCTTGACGGTGGATTTCAGTCGCACGTCGATGCGTCCTTTTTCCTGCATTTCTTTCAGGCGGTCGCGATTTTTCGGCTTGCCTCGCCCGAATGCCTCGCTGCGGTAGGATAGGGTGACCGTGGTGCCGGGCTGTTCGGCGATCGCGATGGCTGCTTCCAGCGCGCTGTCGCCGCCGCCCACGACCACGACGTGCTGGCCGCGGTATTGTTCCGGATCGATCAGGCGATATACGACCTTGGGCAGGTCTTCGCCTGGCACACCGAGTTTGCGCGGTGTGCCGCGCCGGCCGATCGCGAGCAATATGGCGCGCGTTTCATATGAACCCTTGGTGGTTTTGACGATGAAGCCCTTGTCGGTCTTTGTGATGGTTTCCATGCGCTCGTTGAAGTTCAGCTTGATGCCGGTCTTCTTGATGATACCGTCCCAGAACTCGAGCAGTTTTTCCTTGCTGACTTCCTTGAAGTGCATTTCCCCGATGACGGGGAGTTTAACCGGGGCGGTCATTGCGACCTTGTTGCGCGGATACTGGAAGATGGAGCCGCCCAATGAGGTTTCCTGCTCGATCGTCACGTAGCGCAACTTGTTCTCGATCGCGCCCAGGCTGGCGGCCAATCCGGCGGGGCCGGTACCGACGATCACCACGTCATACGGATTGTCGCTGCCCTTCAGTTTGGCGATGGACTGGATGGCTTGGGCACCTTGCGAGGCCGACTTGCGGATCAGGCCCATGCCGCCCAGTTCGCCGGCGATAAAGATGCCGGGCACGTTGGTTTCGAAATGCGGATCAACCTGGGGAATGTCCATGCCCCGCTTGGCAGTGCCGAACACGAGCGTGATCGCATCATGCGGGCAGGCCGCCGCGCAGGCGCCGTGTCCGATGCACAAGGTCGGGTTGATCAGGACGGCCTTGCCCTTGATCATGCCGATCGCCTCTTCCGGGCAGGCTGTGATGCAACTGCCTGAGCCTAGACACAGCCGAGGGTTGATCTCCGGATGCAAGGAGGAAGGTTCGGTCAGACCGGCTTCGATGGCTTCGTTCAGTTGCTCTACCGCAGCCTTTTCCTTTTTCTTTCGGCCGCTCAGATAGATAAAGAGGATGATGCCCAGCGGGATGAGATAAATTGCGAGATCGAGTGCGCCCATGATTGAAGAATGCCGAAAAAAAAGAAACGCGAATATACAATCATTTGTGCCGGGATGGACAGCGGGGAGAGAAATTGCCGAATAAATGGATAGCGCTGGAACTTATTTTGAAGCTGCCAGTCGCAGCACAGGTTCTTTTGGGCAGGACGGAAATATAAGTCGATCTGACCACCTTCGGGCGGGGGATTTTGTTTAAAATAGTGCCGCTAATTTACAGCGCAAATATTTGGGAACGACATGAAAGCAAAAGATCAATCAGAACACACGCGCTGGCTGATTTTCATCGGCATCGTGGGCGTCATCACGATCGGCGGGTATTTTGTGGTGTATCCGCAGACGCTCTACAAGCCTGGCGAGGAGTTGTTCGATTTTGGCTACAACCTGGGCCTGGCAGGCGGCCTGATGATGCTGACCTTGCTGCTTTATCCTTTGCGCAAGCGCTGGAAGTTCCTGGAAAACATAGGGTTTCTGCCTACCTGGTTCAAGTGGCACATGGTGCTGGGCATACTGGGGCCGTTGACCATCGTCTTCCACTCGACCTATCACGTCTATATCCCGTTCATCCACCCGACTGGCTCCATCAATGCGGCTGTGGCGATGTATTGCATGCTGCTGGTTTCAGGCAGCGGCACGTTCGGACGTTTCTTCTACACCAAGATCCATCACGGCCTGTACGGCAGGCAGGCAACAGTGAATGAGCTTCAGGCCGAAATGGAGCAGACCGGCGACGTCAAGTCGTTGTTCAGCTTTGCGCCCGGCGTGGAAAAGGCGCTGGAAGATTTCCGGGGGCGTGCCGAGAAGAGCAGCAAGGTGGCCGGATATGGTTTCGGCAACTTCATCCGGGTGGGGTATCAGGCGTCGGCTTTGTCACGCTCCTTGTCCAAGGAACTTCATCAAACCATGCAGGCTCATGCGCGCGAGAATAATTTCAATGCGCAGCAAATGGCCGGGATGGAGAAGATGTATGAGGAATACCGCGAAAAAATCATCGGCTATCTCAGGGCGGTCAGGGATGCCTCGCAATTCCACACCTATGAGAGATTGTTCTCATGGTGGCATATATTCCATATCCCCTTGGTGTACATGATGGTGTTCAGCGCGATCTACCATGTCTATGCCGTCCACGCCTATTGATTACCGGGTAAAGTAAATGACATCCCTTCTTCGCATGCTCGTACTGGCGAGCTTCATGATCATGATCCCGGCGCAGGGGCAGGCAAACAAATTGCTGATGCCCGGGGAGGTCATCAAGGGCCATATCAAGGAAGAAGAAGTATGCGAGAACTGTCATAAAAAATTCGACAAGAAGGCGCAGTCCCAGCTGTGCATGAATTGCCATAAGGATATTGGCAAGGATGTCAGCCAGAAGCGCGGCTATCACGGGCGGATCGAGGCAGGCAAGGACTGCAAGGACTGCCATGCCGAGCACAAGGGGCGCGATTTCAAGGCCGCCGAATTCGATCACGACAAATTCGACCATGCGAAGACCGACTATCCCCTGAAAGGAAAGCATGCCGAGCCCAAGGTCAAGTGCGAGGATTGCCACAAGTCCGGCAAAAAATTCAGCGAGGCGCCCTCCACCTGCATCTCTTGCCACAAGAAGGAAGACGAAAAGACGCACAAGGGCAAGTTCGGCGACAAGTGCGAGGGCTGCCACATTGAGAAAGACTGGAAGGACATCCAGTTCGATCACGACAGGAAGACCAAATACCCCTTGCGCGGCAAGCATAAGGAAGCGAAATGCTCGAGCTGCCACAAGGGGGACCTGTTCAAGGATAAGATCAAGGTGACCACCTGCGTCTCCTGCCACAAGAAGGACGACGACAAGTCGCACAAGGGCAAGTTTGGCGCGAAGTGCGAGACCTGCCACATCGAAAAGGACTGGAAGGACATTCAGTTCGATCATGACAAGAAGACCAAGTATCCATTGCTGGGAAAGCACAAGGAGGCGAAGTGCACCAGCTGCCACAAGGGCGACCTGTACAAGGACAAGATCAAGGTCAAGACATGCGTCTCCTGTCACCAGAAGGATGATGACAAGACGCACAAGGGCAAATTCGGGACGAAATGCGAGACCTGCCACGTAGAGAAGGAGTGGAAGGAGATCCTGTTCGACCATGCCAAAAAGACCAAGTACCCGCTGCTGGGCAAGCACAAGGAGGCAAAGTGTTCCAGCTGCCACAAGGGCGACCTGTACAAGGACAAGATCAAGGACAGCACGTGTATCGCATGCCACGAGAAGGACGACAAGCACAAGGGCCAGGAAGGCAAGAAGTGCGAGACTTGCCACAAGGAAGAATCGTGGACCAAGACCACCTTCAACCACAACAAGATGTCCAAGTTCGCGCTGCTCGGGCGGCATGCTCTGGTGGACTGCAAGAAGTGTCATGCCGCCCCGACCTTCAAGGATGCGCCGTCGGATTGCTGGTCATGCCATGAAAAGGATGATGCGAAGGTGCACAAGCGCCGCTTCGGTACCGAGTGCCAGGACTGCCATAACACGCGTGACTGGATGGCGTGGGATTTCAATCACGACAAGACCAACTTCAAATTGGACGGCCCGCACAAAAAGCTGGCGAACAAGTGCTATGCGTGCCATGCGAAGCCGATGGGCAAGAAGGTGGTGCTGGCGACCGCGTGCGGCAGCTGCCACGACCGCGATGACGTGCACAACGGCAACTTCGGTGACCGGTGCGACCGGTGCCATGATGGAAACGATTGGAAGCAGTTGAAAGTGGGCGTAACCAGCCCTGAAGCCAAAGTCGACTCGAAAAAAACGAGAAAACCGGCAAATCATGCAAGCAGGCAATAATTTGGGAGGTTTACCATGAAACGACCAGGACGAATATTCGGCGCATTGATCGCCCTCGCGCTGACCGCGGCTTCATTGCAGTCAGTAGCCGCCGAAGCCCCATCCGGCGGGCGCAACTTCAACCACATGACCACCGGCTTCCCGCTGGTGGGCGGGCATGCCACTGCAGCCTGTGAAACCTGCCACGTCGGCGGTGTGTTCAAGGGAACCCCGAAAAATTGTGATGGCTGCCATGCGGTCGGCAAACGCGTTCTGGCGACACCCAAGCACACTGCGCACATCGTGACCGATGCGCCATGCGAGACCTGCCACTTCAATACGGCCACCTGGCTCGGTGCGCGCTACAACCACGGTTCGGCTGTACCCGGGCAGTGCCAGACCTGTCACTCCGGCAGGCAGGCAATGGGCAAACCCTCATCACACGGTACCGGGAACAAGGCGACCAAGTCCTGCGATAACTGCCACCGTTCATCTGCATGGTTGCCGGCCAGCTGGAACCATGTCGGCGTCGCCCCAGGCTCCTGTGTGACCTGCCACGACGGCACGACAGCCATTGGCAAGACAGGCAGTCATACCACGATTGCCAAGGCGACTTTTACATGCGATTCCTGCCATAGTTTTGTCGGCTGGCTACCGGCCAAATTCAAGCACACGTCGGCTGCGCCCTGTGCGAGTTGCCACGATGGTGTTACTGCCGTGGGCAAGACCGGGACTCATACGACAACAGCCAAGGCCACTTTCGCGTGCAGCGATTGCCACACCACCGACGCTTGGCTCCCCGCGCAATACAAGCATACGTCGGCTGCGGCGTGCTCAAGCTGCCATAATGGCACCACGGCCGCCGGAAAACCTGCCGGCCATCCGGCGACGGCAGATGAGTGCAATCAGTGCCATTACAATACGACTAGCTGGTTGCCCGCGCTGGGTGCCAAGCCGGCCAATCATATCCCCTACAACGCGGGTGCACTGTGCAGCAATTGTCACGTGAGCGGTGGCGTCGCCCGTGGTGCAGCGTTGCATACCTATGTCAGCAACTATGCGTGCACGACCTGTCACCTGAAGAGCAGCTCCTACCTCGGCTCCATGGATAAGAAATCCTACGGGCATGAAGGCTGGAGTACCGGCGATTGCTCACAATCCGGCTGCCACCGGCCGGCAGGAAGTAGAGGTTCTACTTATGTTACCTGGGATTAAGCAGGCTTGAAGAGAAGCCGCGCAACGTGGGTTGCGCGGCTTTTTTGTGAGTGTCGACAGCCAAATCCGGGGTGATTGAATGTGACATCCATTCACACTAGATGCCCTGTTTTTTTGACTGGGTTGGGAACGAAGTATGCAGTTAGGCGGTCACACCCGGGCCCGAAGATTGGCGGAGTCATAATCATCGGACCGCCTTCGTGCGAAGGCATCGCCTGGGTTGGTTGTCCGAATATGGAATGGGAAATTCTTATGAAAAAACTTGTTATGCGACTGGAACGATACGTTGTCAGCCTGCTTGCAGCGGTCATGGTGATGGTTTCCATGCAGGCGGTGGCGGCAGAGCAGCCTGGAGGCCGCGATTTTAATCATATGACCACGGGATTTCCGCTCTCCGGCGCTCATGCGACGGCTGCCTGCGAGACCTGCCATGTGGGCGGTGTGCTCAAGGGGACGCCGAGGGATTGCGACGGCTGCCATGCGGTCGGGCGGCGCGTGGTGGCCACACCGAAGCACAGCGCGCACATCGTGACCGACGCGCCCTGCGAGAGCTGTCACTTCAGCACCTCCACTTTCCTGGGGGCTCGCTACAATCACGGTACTGCCAAGCAGGGCCAGTGTGTGACCTGTCACAACGGGCGGATCGCCAGGAGCAAGCACGCTGCGCATGTGGTGACCAATTCTTCGTGCGACCAGTGTCACCGCACCAGTACATGGAGCCCGGCAAGCTGGAATCATACCGGCGCGCAGTATGCGGGGCAGGACTGCAAGGCGTGCCACAATGCTGCAGGGCCGGGGCGGAATTACACCACGGTTGCGAAGCACAGCGCCTTCCAGTCGATGGGCATATCGGGCTGCAATTCATGCCACACGAATTACAGCAGTTTTTACAGCCACTACTACAACCATCAGGTACCCGCTGTTACCGCGTGCGACGGGTGCCATGCGAATGCAACCTATGCAGCCGTGGTGACGCAGGCGACATCCCCGATTCATGCAACAGCGACAACGCTGGGGATCACCAATTGCGAGTCATGCCACACCCGGAACTATGCAACCTTTTCGGGTGCCCGCTATCGTCATAACGATGCGGCCTACAACGGCAAGGCCGATTGCCTGGATTGCCATAATGGAACGTACCCGGGAGTCCGGGCCAAGCCGGCAACCCACATCCAATACCTGTCGCCGGCCACGACGCAATGCAAAGCTTGCCATTACACCACCGGTTCGTGGGTCAGCGTGGTCGGATGGCAGTTGCATGTCCACCTCACCACCACAGCGGCACCGCACAATCCGACTTGCAGAAGCTGCCATGCCGGTGCGGCGCACGATGGCGACGAGGGGGCCTCTCCTTCAATGGATTGCTCGATGAGCGGCTGCCACAGCCCGGCGGGAGGGCGAGGGAGCGCCTTTGTTAACTGGGACTGATACGGAACGAAGCCAGGGCGCTTCACAAGCTGGCGCGGATAATTTACTTCGAACATGATGATTGGGTTAGGAATGATGAATAAAAGTTTATTGGCATCGATCTGGTGGCGTGCGTGCGGTGTATTGCTGATCGCTGCCTCATGGTTCGGGTTAGCTGTTGCTCAACCGCTAGATGATGTTGGGCTGGAGTATCAGGAACAGGGCGTCGTTGCCACCATCCGGTTGAGCGGTCCGATCCGTTATCTGAGCCACTTCCCGCAGAGCCACGGCAAGACGCTGGAGATCAGCTATGAGCGGGTGCAGGGCGCAACCAGCAGCGAAAAGTGGGTGGATGACGAAATGCGCAAATCGCCACCATCGAATCTGATACCCAGCTTCACGGTGACGACGCGGGACCAGCAGACCAAGCCACGACTGGTGGTCGAGTTCTCGCGCGAGGCCGAATACAGCGTAGCGGCAGGCAAGGACAATCGCAGCCTGCTGATTACCATCCGTCCCGAGAAACGTCCGGTCAGCACCGGCGCGTTGCCCTGGCTGCCGACCATTCCGCCGGCAGTCGCCCCCGCGCCCGCGGCCACGCTGACGCCGGAACAGGCGACCGCCGCCGAGACCGTCAAGGAGGCACGCGCATTCATGGTGCAGGGCAGGGATTCCCTCGCTGCCAGGAACAACGAGGCGGCAGTGGATGCATTCAACAAACTGCTGTTACTGCCGCCCAACGATTTCACACAGGATGCGCAGGAGTGGGTAGGCGTGGCACGCGAGCGGGCCAACCAGAAAGAAAGGGCTCGGGTCGAGTATGAGCTTTACCTGCGCCTGTACCCGGAAGGCGAGTCTGCGTCGCGCGTTGCCCAGCGTCTGGCAGGACTGTCCGGGGCCGGTGCAGACCAGGGAATCGTCGAGTCGGTGGAGAGCAAGCGGCAGACGCGCTGGATGACGTTCGGCAGCATTTCCTCGCGCTACTACTACGGACAGAGTGAGGTTAAATCGACCCAGCTGTTCAATAACGCACCCGAAACGCTCACCACGTCGATGACCGACCAATCTATGCTGATTACCAGCGTGGATGCATCGGAACGCTACGTGAGCGACGACTACGACGGTCGCCTAGTGTTTCGCGATGTGAACACGCAGAATTTCCTATCCAACCAGTCCGACCAGAACCGGGTGTATGCGGCTTATGGCGAAATCAAGGATCGCAAGCGGGACTACATGGTTCGTCTGGGTCGCCAATCCGCCACGGGCGGCGGTGTGCTGGGCCGCTTTGACGGACTAGCGGCCACTTACGGCAGTGCTGAGGGGACCCGGTTCGGCGCTACCGCAGGTTCGCTGGTGGATTATTCGTCCAGCAACCAGCCTGCGTTCGTCGGAGCAAGCGTCGATCAGGGGGCATTTACGCTCTATGGCATCAACCAGACTGTCGAAGGCACCACCGACCGTCGTGCAGTGGGGACGGAGTACCGGTATTTCGATGGAGACAAGTCCGCGTTCGCACTGCTCGACTACGACGCCTATTTCAAGACACTGAATGCAGTACAGGTCATG
Source organism: Gallionella sp. (assembly GCA_036401875.1). Taxonomy (GTDB): domain Bacteria; phylum Pseudomonadota; class Gammaproteobacteria; order Burkholderiales; family Gallionellaceae; genus Gallionella. Next base: position 46,319 of record DASWTZ010000134.1, on the reverse strand, counting down.
GGTACGGTCGGTGCGTTCGGCGGAACCATGAATTTCATGGTCGACCGCCGCAAGGCACCTTCGCTCAGTATACGTAATGCCTTGGCCGGAGCAAACACGTCGTCCATAGATGTGTTGCTGCAAACCATGTCTGCGAGCAGCCTGCGCGAGTTGGCGCTGGCGCGTACGGCCACCGCGAGCATGGGGCAGATCGGTCTGACCGTTCCTGTTGCAGAAAATTGGCAGGTTGGCGGCGACCTGCGTTCGTCCTATACCACGGGACTGGAGGCCAGCGGGACCAATCCGCTTGTGGAAGGCGTGCTCCCGGCAACACCGGGGCGCGGCACCGAACAGGGCGTTACGTTGCAGCTGATCGGCAGCAGTCTGTACAAGCAGGGAGATATATGGTCTGGCAGCCTTTCCTTCAACAGCGGAAACGCTGTGGAGGGCAATGGCGTATATCTGTACAACCACACGCCGTTTGCCAGCGGCTGGACGATGGATACCTCGCTGCAACTGTATGACCAGACTGACCAGTTCGGCGGTACAACGAAACGAACCTCCCCGATGATCCGTGGCGCGTACCGCTTCAGGGAACAGCTCTATCTCGATCTGGATGCAGGCATGGAGCTCAACGATTACGGTGGTGCACAGCAGACCATCAAGACTACCCGCTACTTCTACTCTGCAGGGTTGCGCTGGGACTTCTGATCCTGTATCCCCGCAGGTTGCCGAGGCCGTCAGAGATAACTGACGGCCTCGTTGCTTGAAAGGCAAGCACATTGTGCGGCGCTCTGGTAAATTCGGCCTGTTAAAACGCAATCACACATCATGAAGATTCACGAATATCAGGGCAAGGAAATATTGCACGCATACGGTGTGCCCACGCCGCGCGGAGCGGCATGCTTCAGCGCCGAGGAGGCAGTGGCAGCGGCCCGGCAGCTTGGCGGCAACGTCTGGGTGGTGAAGGCGCAGATCCATGCCGGCGGGCGCGGCAAGGGCGGCGGCGTGAAGGTGGCTAAGTCGCTGAATGAGGTGCGTCAGTACGCGCAGCAGATATTGGGCATGCAACTCATCACGCACCAGACCGGGCCGCAGGGACAGAAGGTGCGTCGGCTGCTGGTCGAAGAGGGCGCGGCGATTGCGAAAGAATTCTACGTCGGCATGGTAGTGGACCGTGCAGCGCAGCGAGTTGCCCTGTTGGCATCGAGCGAGGGCGGCATGGAGATCGAGGAGGTCGCACACCGTTCTCCCGAAAAGATACACACCGTACGCATCGACCCGGTGACCGGGCTGGATGCGCAGGAGGCGGCGCGGGTCGCGCGCGCGATCGGCATCCCTGATGCGGCGAATGCCGAGGCGGTGCGGGTGCTGCAGGGCCTGTACCGCGCCTTCGTGGAGAAGGATGCGATGCTGGCCGAGATTAATCCGCTAATCCTTACCGCCGACAACTGCGTCGTGGCGCTGGATGCAAAGTTCAATTTCGACTCCAACGCGTTGTATCGTCATCCCGAGATCGTCGCGATGCGCGACTTGGACGAGGAAGACCCGGCTGAGATCGAGGCGTCTAAATTCGATCTGTCCTATATCTCGCTCGACGGCGACATCGGTTGTCTGGTGAATGGCGCGGGGTTGGCGATGGCGACGATGGATATCATCAAGCTGTATGGTGGCAACCCGGCGAACTTCCTTGACGTAGGCGGCGGCGCCAGCAAGGAGAAGGTCACCGAAGCGTTCAAGTTGATGTTAAAGAACCCGCATCTGAGAGCCATCCTGGTCAACATCTTCGGCGGCATCATGAAGTGCGACGTGATCGCAGAGGGCGTGGTCGCGGCGGCGCGCGAGGTGAGTCTGAATGTACCGCTGGTGGTGCGGCTGGAGGGCACCAACGTCAATCTCGGCAAGCGGATATTGGCCGAATCGGGCCTGCCCATCATCTCCGGCAACGACATGGCGGAGGCGGCACAAAAGATCGTGGCTGCCGCCAAGGGGGCGAAATGAGCATCCTCATCAACAAGGACACCAAAGTCATCACCCAGGGCATGACCGGCAAGGTCGGCCAGTTCCACACCCAGCAGTGCAAGGCGTACGCGAACGGGGCGAACTGTTTCGTCGCTGGCGTCAATCCGAAGAAGGCAGGCGAAACCTTCGAGGGCATCCCGGTGTACGCCTCGGTGCGCGATGCGAAGCAGGCGACTGGCGCGACTGTGTCGGTGATCTACGTTCCGCCTGCAGGCGCGGCCGCGGCCATCGACGAGGCGGTGGATGCCGAGCTCGACCTGGTGATCTGCATCACCGAGGGTATTCCGGTGCATGACATGATACGCACGCGCCACAGGATGCAGGGCAAGAAGACGTTGCTGATCGGGCCGAACTGTCCGGGGCTGATCACGCCGGACGAGATCAAGATCGGCATCATGCCGGGACACATCCACAAGAAAGGGCGCATCGGTGTGGTGTCGCGCTCCGGCACGCTGACTTACGAGGCCGTGGGGCAGCTGACCGCGCTGGGTTACGGACAGTCGTCGTGCGTCGGCATCGGCGGCGACCCGATCAACGGGCTGAAGCACATCGACGTGATGCGGATGTTCAACCACGATCCGGACACTGACGCGGTGATCATGGTCGGCGAGATCGGCGGCAGCGACGAGGAGGAATGCGCGCGCTGGATCAAGGCCAACATGCAGAAGCCGGTGGTCGGGTTTATCGCCGGCATCACCGCGCCGCCGGGCAAGCGCATGGGCCACGCCGGGGCGATCATATCCGGTGGCCAGGGAGGCGCCGAGGACAAGCTGGCGGTGATGGAAGAATGCGGTATCCACATCACGCGCAACCCTGCAGAGATGGGGCGCACGATGCAGAAGATATTGAAAGGTTAGATATGCTGGAGATGTTGCAAACCCCCCAATTCTGGGTGGATGTGTTCAAGATCATCATGATCGACCTGCTGCTGTCGGGAGACAATGCTGTTGTAATCGCGTTGGCTTGCCGCAACCTGCCCGAGGCGCAGCGCCGCAAAGGCATCATGTACGGCGTGGGCGGCGCGATCGGCCTGCGCGTTGTATTGACGTTCTTTGCGGTCAGCCTGCTGGCGCTGCCCTACCTCAAGCTGGTCGGCGCGCTGCTGCTGCTGTGGATAGGCATCAAGCTGATCCTGCCGGAAGATGAGGGGCACGGTGAGGGCAACATCAAGGCCGAAGCGAATCTGTGGGGCGCGGTGAAGACCATCATCATCGCCGATTTCGTGATGAGCCTGGACAACGTGCTGGGGGTTGCAGCAGCGGCCAAGGGCAATGCATGGCTGCTAGCATTCGGCCTGATCATCAGCATCCCGATGATCGCCTGGAGCAGCCAATTCATCCTCAAACTGATTGACCGCTATCCAGTGATCATCTACGGCGGTGGAGCGCTGCTTGGTTATGTCGCGGGCGAGATGTTGGTCACAGAGGCTTCCTTCAAGGAGTTGGTCGAGGTGAACCATTATCTGCACTGGCTGGTTCCGGGTGTCTGCGCCGCGTTCGTGCTGGCGATGGGCTGGTGGCTGGCGATGCGCAGGGCTGTTGCAGCCAAGGCGGTTGATCTGGTGGACGAGCGGGTAGCGGTGAAGTCGGAAGACAAATCATAAGGGGAATGGTGATGAAAATATTGATTCCGGTGGATGGTTCTGCCAATGCGCTGCGTGCAGTCGAGCATGTGATCAGTAGTGTCGCAACATTGAAGGATGCGCCGCAGTTGCTGTTGCTGAACGTGCAGTGGAATGTCGCGACCGGGAACGTGAAGCTGTTTATCAACCAGCAGACCATAGACGATTACTACCGCGAACAGGGGATGGCGGCGCTGAAGGCAGCCAGTGCGGCGCTTGATGCTGCCGGGATGCCCTATCAGTACCATATCAGCGTCGGCACGCCCGCCGAGGCGATTGCACAGTACGCCGAGGAGCAGGCAGTCGACCAGATCGTCATGGGGCGCCAGGGCCAGGGCGGCTTGCAGTCGCTGTTGCTGGGGTCGGTGGTAAACAAGGTGTTGCATTTGGCCAAATGCCCGGTATTGTCGGTCAGATGACAGTCTGCCTGCGCTGCAGGTAAAGCCAATTATCCTCAGTAAATCAAAAGGCTTGTGGTGTGTAGCTGAAAAATACCTTAATATTCGCCGTGAATCGCCCGACAAGGCCTTATCAAGGGGTTATTAATGGTTAAGAAGTCGTTTTGGCAGCAGGACTGGTTTGTTGGTTTGCTTGTAACGCTGTTGTTCGTGTTGGGCTCGGGGAGTGACCTGATCGAAAGTCTGGAGCGTAAAGCTTACGACCTGGGTGTACTGGCATCGACACGTGTACCAAGTGAAAAAATTGCTGTCATTGCGATCGACGAACAGAGCATAGCCAATCTGGGCCGTTGGCCTTGGCCGCGCGAGATACACGCCAGAATGATCGATGTCCTTGCTGCGGGACAGGCCAAAGTGGTGGGGCATACTGCTTTTTTCTTTGAGCCGCAAGTCGATGCCGGCCTCGATTACATCTACAAGATAGCGGAACTGGTGGGCAACTCCTCGTTGGCGCAAAGCTCCAATCCGGCGCACAAGGAAGCGCTGGGTCGGCTTCAGTCGTTGCTGGCCGAGGCGATGCTGAATCTCGACAATGACCAGAAACTCAGTGAAAGCCTCGAAAAGGCCAACAATGTGCTGCTGGCGATGTTCTTCGAGCTGGGAGAGCCGCAAGGCAATCCGGACCAGGCGTTGCCCGATTACATACTGCGCAATGGCCTGACCAGCCTGAAAAATGGCGAAGATTCAAGTTTGCCGCTGCTTTCCAGGGGCGTCTTACTGCCGATCGAGCCGCTGGGCGGCAAGGCATTGGCAGTCGGGCACCTGAACAGCTATCCGGATGTGGACGGTGCGGTGCGCACGGAGCCGCTCGTGATTGGCTATTACGACCAATACTATCCTTCACTGTCATTGATGCTGGCGGCAAAAAGCCTGAATCTGGAGCCTGGAGATATACAGGTGAATTTCGGTGAGGGCGTGCAGCTGGGCAAGCAGAAGATCGCCACCGACCCTGCGCTGCGCATGTACACGTATTTTTACAAGGGCAAGGATGGGCGTTCAGACTCTGCCTTTCCGGTGGATTCCTTCTACGATGTCCTGACCGGCAAGATTCCCGCAGAAAAATATCGCGACAAGATCGTGCTGATCGGCGCCACGGCAGCCGGAGTAGGTTCGCTGCAGGTGACGCCAGGATCTTCGGGAATGGCGCCGGCGCAGATTCTGGCGCACTCGGTCTCAAGCATACTTCAGGGCGATTTTTTCATCTCGCCTGCCTGGTCTGGCTGGGCGGAGGCGGGAGCCTTTCTGACCGTGGCGCTGTATCTGATCGTGTTGTTGCCGCGTCTGGGTGCGGCTGTCAGCGCATTGGTGACGGCACTGCTGTTTATCGCCTTTCTGGCAACACACTTCTTGCTGATGACGGCGCATGCGATGTGGTTGCAGCTGATGCTTCCGGCCAGCATGCTGCTGGCGGGACATCTGATCCTCGATGCCAAGCGGTTCTTCATGGTCGAAAAGGGCAAGCAATTGTCTGATGCCGAATCCGCCGAGAGCAATCGCATGCTGGGACTTGCCTTTCAGGGGCAAGGGCAGCTGGATATCGCATTTGACAAGTTCCGCAAGGTGCCGATCGATGACAGCCTGATGGAGGTGCTATACAACCTGGGGCTGGATTTCGAGCGCAAGCGCCAGTTCAACAAGGCCGAATCGGTATTCAAGTACATGTCCGAATACAACCCGAAGTTCCGCGATCTTGAGGCGCACCTGACGCAATCCAGAGCCATGTCGGAGACCATCATCCTGGGCGGATCATCTGGCAAGGGCAACGAAAGCACGATGAAGCTGGATCGGGCCGGATTGTCCAAACCAATGCTGGGTCGCTATGAAATCGAGAAGGAGCTGGGCAAGGGCGCGATGGGTGTGGTTTACCTCGGCAAAGACCCCAAGATCGGGCGCGTGGTGGCGATCAAGACGATGGCCCTGTCACAGGAATTCGAGGCAGACGAGTTGCAGGATGTAAAGGAGCGATTCTTCCGCGAAGCCGAGACGGCCGGCCGGCTGAATCATCCGAATATCGTAACCATGTACGATGCCGGCGAGGAGCATGACCTGGCATACATCGCGATGGAATTCCTCAAGGGCAAGGACCTGGTCGCCTATACCAAGCCGGATAACCTGATGCCGCTGGACAAGGTGATGCACATCATCGCACAGGTGGCGGATGCGCTGGATTACGCGCACAAATTGAATGTGGTGCACCGTGACATCAAGCCGGCCAACATCATGTACGACCCGGAAACTGATGCGACCAAGGTGACCGATTTCGGCATCGCGCGGATCACCGATTCGAGCAAAACCAAGACCGGCATGGTGCTGGGGACGCCCTCTTTTATGTCGCCGGAGCAGCTTGCTGGCAAGAAGATCGAAGGGCATTCCGACCTGTTCTCTTTGGGCGTGAGTCTGTACCAGATGGCTTGTGGTAAGCTCCCGTTTGAAGGCGAATCGATGGCGCAGCTGATGTTCAAGATCGCCAACGAGCCGCATACGGATATCCTGAGCGTCAGGCCGGATTTGCCGGCGTGTCTGGTGGAGATCATCAACCATGCATTGGCCAAGCAGGTCGAGGACCGCTTTGCCAGCGGCGCGGAGATGGCAGATGCGTTGAGGAAGTGCATAGCCAAATACAGGGGCGAAGAATGAAGATAACCGAAGCTCTGGAAATATTCAGTCAGACCCATCCGGGTATGGTGCGCTCGCACAACGAGGATAGTGTCGCGTGTGAACCGGCTTGCGGACTGGTCGTGCTGGCCGATGGCATGGGTGGATACAACGCTGGCGAGGTGGCCAGCGGCATGGCTGTTTCCGTGGTTGCCACGGAAGTGAGCCAGCGACTGCGCAACGCCAGTCCTGCTGAGTGCGATGAGGATAGCGGCGAGGAGCTGGGCATGGTTGTGTTGCGGGAGAATATTCGCAAGGCAAATGCATCCATCTATCATGCGGCGCAGAGCCAGCCGCAATACGCCGGGATGGGCACAACCATTGTTTCAGGACTTTTTTATGACGACCGGGTGGTGGCGGGCCATATCGGTGATTCGCGCATGTACCGGTTGCGAGGCAATGTGCTGGAGTCGATCACGCGCGACCACTCCTTGTTGCAGGAGCAAATCGACGGCGGAATGATCAGTGTGGCGGATGCTCGCCTGTCCAAGAATCGCAATCTGGTAACGCGCGCGGTCGGGATCGACGCCGATGTGGAGCCGGAGATCCATGTTCATGACGTGATGGTCGGAGATATTTACCTGTTGTGCTCGGACGGGCTGAACGACATGGTGGAGGACAGCGATATTCAGGCCACGCTTTTTGCACTTCAGCAAAATCTTCCACTTGCGGCGAGCCAGCTGATCCAGATGGCGAATGACAACGGTGGACGGGACAACATTTCGGTGATACTGGTCAAGGTGAAGGGCAAGTTTTCCGAGCCGCGCGGCTGGCTGGCAAGACTGATACATTGGATTCGGAAATAATAAGGTACAAGGGGCATTACTATGGCAGCAAAATTGATACTCAGCATGGATGGGGCGGTGATCAAGGAATATCCGCTCAACAAGGAGCGCATGACCATCGGTCGCAAACCGCACAATGACATCGCCATCGACAATCTGGCGGTAAGCGGCGAGCATGCAGCGATCGTCACGATACTGCACGACTCCTTCCTTGAAGACCTGGACAGCACCAATGGGTTGGAAGTGAATGGCACGCCGACCAAAAAGCATTTCCTACAGAACAATGATGTGATCGAGATTGGCAAGTACAAGCTCAAATATATCAACGATCAGGTTTCGCAAACCAGTGCCGCCGATTTCGAGAAGACCATGGTAATGCGTGCGCCCGTCAAGCAGGCCGCTCCGGCGGCAGGCAAGCCGAGTGCTGCCGAAGCGGCGGAGCGGACGGGGAAATTCGAGGTTCCCCACGACTTTGCGCAGGGTGCGACCACTCCGGCCGCCAAGCCATCCGTATCCCCCGCCGATACCAATCAGCGCGTAGCGGTCGTACAGGTTCTGAACGGCCCGAATGCAGGCAAGGAGCTTGAGTTGGTGAAGAACCTCACCACGCTGGGCAAGCCGGGTGTCCAGGTGGCCGTGCTGACCCGCCGTCCGCAGGGATTTTTTATCACCCATGTCGAGGGGCAGAGCTTCCCACAGGTGAACGGTACAACGCTGAGCAGCCAGCCGCACCAGCTGGAAGAGCATGATGTGATCGAACTGGCAGGCGTAAAGATGGAGTTCTATTACAAAAAGTAAGCGGCTGCGGAGTGGGTTGATCAGGCCTTCTGCCGCCAATCGCTTGAAATTTCCTGTTCACTGCTGAAGGGCGCGGCTTGAAAAAAAATGCAATCCTGATTGGGCTGGGTTTACTGATAGTCCTGTTTTTTGTTGGCACGGCTGCCCGCTTTTACAGGCTGGAGCTTATCGAGCAGTTGTCCTCGGCGCTCTATGATTACAGCTTGCGGCTGACCATGCCGCGCACCGTGGATGAGCGTATCGTCATCCTAGATATCGACGAGAAAAGCCTGAAGGAAGAAGGACGTTGGCCATGGAGCCGCGACCGGCTGGCCTTGCTGATGGACAAGCTGTTCGATGAATACCGCATTGCGGTGGTGGGGTTCGACGTCGTGTTCGCGGAAAAAGACGAGAGCTCTGGACTGAAGGTGCTCCAGACGCTGGCCAAAAATCAGCTCAAGGGGGATGGTCAGTTTCAGTCAGTCCTCAACCAGATAAAACCGCAGCTGGAATACGATCAGCTCTTTGCGTCGAAAATCAGCGGGCGCAATGTGATTCTCGGGTACTACCTGACCGGACAGCGTGACAACAACGTTTCAGGGCAGCTTCCCGAGCCGACATTCCCGTCCGGCGCGTTCAGTGGACGTCCGATAGCTTTTACCGTTTGGAACGGCTATGGCGCCAATCTGCCCGAGTTGCAGCGGGCCGCTGCCAGCGCGGGCCATTTCAACCCGCTGGTCGATTTCGACGGAAGGGTCAGGCGGGTGCCGATGCTGGTCGAATACGGCGGCGCGTATTACGAATCGCTCTCGCTGGCCGTCGTGCGCAGCTTGCTGGGCCAGCCAAAACTGCTACCCGGGTTCGCTCAGAGCAAGGCGGCCGGATATGCGGGGTTGGAATGGCTGGAAATCGATGCAGGGGGAAAGCTGAGAATCCCGGTGGACGGCGAGGTGGCGACCTTTGTTCCCTATCGGGGAAAGCAGGGGAGCTTTCCCTATATCTCCATCGCAGACGTGCTGCATGATCGCGTGAATGCCGCACAGTTGAAGGACAAGATCGTGCTGGTCGGAACGACCGCGCCGGGCCTGATGGATATGCGGGCCACGCCGGTTGCCGAGGTTTATCCGGGGGTGGAGGTGCATGCGAACATGATTTCCGGCATTCTGGACCAAAGGCTCAAGGAGCGGCCAGCCTACATGCTGGGTGCGGAAGTGGTCTGGCTGCTGCTGATCGGGGTGAGCCTGAGTTTTCTGCTGCCGCTCCTGAGTCCGCTCAAGGCTATCCTGTCCTCGGCCTTTGTACTGCTAGCCTCAGTCATGCTCAGCCTGGCGATGTGGAACGGCTGGAATGTGCTGATGCCCGTGGCGAACAGTCTGGTGATGGTCGCGCTGCTGTTCGCCCTGAACATGTCCTACGGCTATTTTGTCGAGTCGCGTACCAAGCGTCTTATCACCAGCCTGTTCGGCAAATACGTGCCATCCGAACTGGTGGACGAGATGAGCAAGAATCCCGAACAGGTGGTTTCGATGGAGGGGGAGAGCCGCGAGATGACCATCCTGTTTTCCGATGTGCGCGGCTTCACCACCATTTCCGAGGGGCTGGATCCCAAGGAATTGAGCCTGCTGATGAATGAATTCCTGACGCCGCTGTCGCGCGTGATCTCGAAGTATCAGGGCAAGGTGGACAAGTATATGGGCGACTGTATCATGGCCTTCTGGGGCGCGCCGAAACCGCTGGAAACTCATGCGCGCAACGCCATCCTGGCCGGGATAGAGATGCAGCAGACCTTGCAAAAATTGCAGCCCCGCTTCAGGGAGCGCGGATGGCCGGAGATACACGTCGGCGTGGGCATCAACAGCGGACGCGTCAGCGTCGGCAACATGGGTTCCGAAGTGCGTGTCGCGTACACGGTGATGGGCGATGCGGTGAATCTTGCATCGCGCCTGGAGGGCATCACCAAGAAATACGGTGTGGGCATCATTGTCGGGGAAAACACCAGGAATGCGGTCCCGGACTTTTTGTACCGCGAGCTTGACCATGTGCAGGTAGTAGGCAAAGATAAGCCCGTGGCGATCTATGAGCCTGTGTGTCTGCAGAGTGAGGCGAGTAGGGAGTTGCAGGACGAAATCAGGCTGTTCCATGAAGTGCGACGGCTGTACCGCAGGCAGGATTGGGATCAGGCCGAGTTGCAGCTGATGAATCTTCGGCGCATTGCGCCGGATACGGCGCTGTACAAGATATATGCGGAGCGCGTGAATTATTTCCGAAAGAACCCGCCAAGCGCAGAGTGGAATGGCGTGTTTGTGTTTCAGACCAAATAACCCGGCAACATATCAAGGTACACAGGGCTTATGAAACTCAGAGTATTGGGATGCAGCGGAGGAATCGGCGGGAACTTGCGCACCACCTCGTTCCTGCTCGACCATGACGTTCTGATCGATGCGGGTACCGGGGTGGGCGAGCTCAGCCTGACCGAGCTGTCCATGGTCGATCACATATTCGTCACGCATTCGCACCTCGATCATATCGCTTGTATCCCTTTCCTGGTCGACAGCGTCGGCTTCATGCGCGACCGGCCGCTCACCATCTATGCCAGCGAAGAGACACTGGATATCCTGAGGCAGCATCTCTTCAACTGGAAAATCTGGCCGGATTTCAGTGAGATTCCCAATGCCAAGCAGCCCTATATGCGTTATCAGCCGGTGGCGCTGGGTGAGACGATCACGCTGGGTGAGCGGAAGATTACGGCGATTCCCGCCAACCATGTGGTGCCCGCCGTCGGCTACCATCTGGATAGCGGCAAGGCCAGTCTGGTGTTCAGCGGCGACACTACGACCAACCCGGATCTCTGGCCGGTCGTGAACAGGATCAAGAATCTGCGCTACATCATCATCGAGACGGCCTTTTCGAACAGCGAAAAGGAACTGGCGATCCTGTCCAAACACCTGTGCCCCAGTCTGGTTGCAGAGGAACTGGCCCAGCTGAGGCGCGATGCCGAAATATTCATCACGCATCTCAAACCCGGGGAACTGGAATTGACCATGCAGGAAACGGAACAAGCAGTGTGCGAATTGCGCCCCGATCTGCATCCCAAGATGCTGTTGAACAACCAGGTAATCGAGTTCTAGGGAGGGTGGGATGACTACAGAGCTTGATATCAAAATCCTGTCAACACTCGAGCCGATTTCAACGTTCGATCAAGTTAGGTTGCGCGAATTGGCGGGATATTGCCAGATAACTTCGGTGAACGCGGGAGGCGACACCGGAAAATTGTTCGGGCAGTCCGGCAAGTCGGTCTACCTGATAGACGGCGAGATTGAACTGGCCTATCAGGATGGCAACAAGGTGACGATCAAGGCGGAGTCGGAGTGGGCCAAGCACCCGTTGGGCAAGCGCCAGCCCGATATTGTGTCGGCTCGTGCGCTGCGCGCTAGCCGGCTGTTGAGCGTAGACGAAGATCTGCTGGACCGGATGATGACCTGGGAGCAGGTCGCGCAGCACAATCTGGACGCCGTGGCAAAACCGGGCGCACGTATGGAACCGCGCGCAGACAATTCCGTGGACGCGCAGCGGCTGATGCGCTCCAGCATGTTCAGTGTGGACAGGCTGAACAGCGGGCCGCTGGCGCACCTGCCCATGGCTAATGTCGGCGAATTGCTGCGCCGCATCGAGTCGGTGAATGTCCGTGCGAACGAGGTCATCGTTCGCGAAGGCGGCGAGGGCGATTATTACTACATAATCGATAGCGGTCGCGTTCAGGTGACGCGCCATGTGGGCGGGGTGGAGTTGCCCCTGGCAGAACTGCGCGAAGGTGATGTATTCGGCGAAGAGGCGCTGATATCCGGCGCCAAGCGCAATGCAACCGTGACCATGAAGACCGATGGCATACTGCTGCGCCTCGGGCGGGAGGATTTCATGACGCTGCTCAAGGAGCCGCTGCTGCACAAATCGAGTTACGAGCACGCCATCCATGCAGTGAGCAACGGGGCCGTTTGGCTGGATGTGCGCTATCCTCCCGAGTTCAGGCATGACAGGCTGCCGGGCGCGATGAACGTGCCACTGAACGAGATACGCGACGCGATCGGGGTGCTGGATCGCGGCAAAAAATACATCGCCTGCTGCCAGAGCGGGCAGCGCAGTGCGGCGGCGGCATTCATACTGGCGCAGGCCGGGTACGATGTCGAGGTTCTGGACGGCGGTCTCTGGTCGGTGCCGAGAACGGCGCAGAAGTAAGCAAGCGGGACGAACAGGAGAAGCAGAGTGAGTACAGTAATGGCTGCCAGCAGTGCACCGAAAAATGCGGGGGAGATGGCCCTGAAGCTTGAGTTCACCAAGAACCTCAACCAGGTTAACAACAAGATCCATGCTACCAGCAACGTCGACGAGATCATGCTGGAGTTGAGCAAGGATATCTGCGCGCTGTTCAACGCAGACCGTCTCACTATCTACGTCGTGGGCGAGGACAATATCTCGCTGGTTTCCAAGGTCAAGACCGGACTCAACTCCTTCAAGGATCTCAAGCTCCCCATCGCCGAACAAAGCGTCGCCGGTTATGCGGCGATGCACAAGAAACTGCTCAACATCAAGGATGTCTACGACGCCAAGGAACTGGCGCAATACAGCGCGCATCTGCGTTTCCTGCAGGAAGTCGACAAGCGCACTGGATACCGCACCAAGCAGATGCTGGTCGCACCGATCATGGATCAGTCCAGCGGCGACCTGCTGGGCATCATCCAACTGATCAATAACAAGGCAGGTGTTCCTTTTGCGCCCCTGATCCAGGAGGGTATACAGGAGTTGGCTCAGACCCTGGCGGAGGCGTTGCGGCAGCACCAGCGTCAGCAGGCCCCCTCGGCCAAGAGCAAGTACGATTTTCTGGTTGCAGGTGGCGCATTGTCGGCCGCCGAGCTGGAGCTGGCGACCCGCACCGCCAAGCGCAAGGGCGTCAATGTCGAAGAGGTGCTGGTCGACGAGTTTCAGGTCACCTCCGAGGCGCTGGGCAAGGCGCTATCCAGCTTTTTCAAGGTTCCCTATGAGGCTTATCGCCCAGATCGCATCAAACCGGTGGAGTTGCTTAAAAATCTGCGGCGGGAATACGTCGAAAGCAGCCACTGGCTGCCGATCGATGAGACGCAGGAGGGCGTGGCCATCCTGACCACCGACCCCGAGCGGATTCAGGCCTCTCGTGTCGTCAACAACATCTTCCCAAGAAGCCGGTTGATCTACCAGGTCTGCTCGCAGCGCGAATTCAAGCAGACGCTGGACCTGTTCTACGGCGGAAGCTCGACACCCGAAGGCGGCAGCTTGGGTGCGGTGGACGAGACATCGATGGACGAGCTGCTGTCCAGCATGGGTGGGGACGAGGATGAAAGTGCGGCAACGGCGCAGGACGAGGTAAGCGCTGCGGCAGATAACGAGCTGGTCAAGCTGGTCAACAAGATCATCGTCGATTCCTACCGTATGGGCGCATCGGATATCCATATCGAGCCCGGCGTAGGCAAGGCCAAGACCCAGATTCGGGTGCGCAAGGACGGCTCGCTGCTCAAATACATCGAGGTGCCCTCCAACTACCGGAATGCGCTGGTGACCCGTCTCAAGATCATGTGCGACCTAGACATCTCCGAGAAGCGTAAACCCCAGGACGGCAAGATCAAGTTCAAGAAATACGGTCCGCTGGACATCGAGCTGCGCGTGGCGACCATCCCTTCGCAGGGCGGGGTCGAAGACGTGGTGATGCGTATCCTGGCCTCGGGAGAACCGCTGCCACTGGAGAAGATGGGGTTCTCGGCACGGAACAACGAGCTGATCCGCGCGACGGTCAGTAAGCCGTACGGGCTATTCTTCGTGTGCGGGCCGACCGGTTCGGGCAAGACGACCACACTGCACTCCATCCTCAAGTTCATCAACACCCCTGACACCAAGATATGGACTGCGGAAGACCCGGTCGAGATCACGCAAAAAGGCCTGCGCCAGGTGCAGATCAACAAGAAGGCGGGCCTCGATTTCGCGACCATCATGCGTGCCTTCCTACGTGCCGATCCCGACGTGATCATGGTCGGTGAGATGCGCGACAAGGAGACCGTCTCGATCGGCATCGAAGCCTCGCTCACCGGCCACTTGGTGTTCGCCACACTGCATACTAACAGCGCGCCGGAATCTATCATCCGCCTGCTGGACATGGGAATGGACCCGTTCAACTTCGCCGACGCCCTGCTGGGTATCCTGGCGCAGCGTCTGGCCAAGCGCCTGTGCAGCGACTGCAAGAAGCCTCATACCGCCACAGCCGAAGAAATCAAGGCGATGCTGGCCGAATTCAGTCTCGAACTGGAGAACACCGCGACATGGAAGCGGGATCCGACAGCCGCGATGAAGAACCTGTACGAGGAGTGGGTCAAGCTGTTCGCCAACGAGAACAAGCAATTCACGCTGTATACCCCGGTGGGCTGCGAGAAGTGCTCCGGCACCGGTTACCGGGGCCGGGTCGGCCTGCACGAGCTGCTGATTGGCACCGATCCGGTCAAGAAGGCCATCCAGGAACACGCGCGGGTTGCAGAACTGTTTGCGATCGCGCTCGACGAAGGCATGCGCACGCTCAAGCAGGACGGCATGGAGAAGGTGCTGCAGGGCATCACCGACATGCACCAGGTGCGGGCAGTTTGCATAAAATAAAAATGCAACCGTGTACCGGAACCGGAAAACCATGTCGCGACATCAGGGGTGAATTCGATGCATTCGACTGACGCGCTGCTGCGCCGGCTCAAGGAGCTCAACGAGATCGGCATCGCGCTGTCCAAACAGCGCGATCTGAACAGCCTGCTGGAAACCATTCTGGATGCCGCCAAGCGCATCACACATGCCGATGCCGGCACGCTCTACCTGCACGATCTTGAGAAGCGCGAGCTGCGTTTCGAGATCTTGCGCAACGATACACTGGATACCGTGATGGGCGGAACCAGCGGCGTTCCCATCCCGTTCTACCCGATCCAGCTCTACGACGAGGCCGGCGCCCCCAATCACGCGATGGTGGTGAGCCACGCGGCATTGAGCGGCGAGACCGTGAACATACCGGATGCCTACGAGGCGGAAGGCTACGACTTCTCCGGCACCAAGAAATTCGACGCCAAGACCGGCTACCGCTCTCAATCGTTCCTGACGGTGCCGATGCGCAACCACGAGAACGAGATCATCGGCGTGCTGCAGCTGATCAACGCCATCGACCAGGATAGCGGCGGGATCGTCGCCTTCTCGCCCGACGACCAGCAGCTGCTGGAGTCGCTGGCTTCCCAAGCGGCCATCGCGCTGACCAACCGGCACCTGATCGACCAGCTCGAAGAACTGTTTGAGGCGTTCATCCAGCTGATCAACACCGCGATCGACGACAAGTCGCCCTATACCGGCGGGCATTGTGCGCGGGTCCCGGCGCTGACGATGATGATCGCCGACGCAGTCACGCGCACCCGGACCGGCCCGCTCAAGGACTTCGTAATGACAGAAAAGGACCGGTATGAGCTGAAGATCGCCGGCCTGCTGCACGACTGCGGCAAGATCACCACCCCGGTGCACGTCGTGGACAAATCGACCAAGCTGCAGACCCTGTTCGACCGCATCCAGCTGGTGGACACCCGCTTCGAGGTGCTCAAGCGCGACGCTGAGATTACCATGCTGCGCGCGGTTGCAGCAGCGGGCGAGGGCACTCTGGCTGCGGCAGCCGCGCGGCAGGAGTTCGAGGCGCTACTGGCGCAGTTGGACGACGACCGCGCCTTCCTGCGGCACAGCAACATCGGCGGCGAATTCATGACCGAGCAGGCGCAGGAACGGGTGCGGCAGATCGCTCGCCGCCAGTGGCGCGATGCGGACGGCGTCACCAAGGACTTCCTCAGCAACGACGAGGTGGACAACCTCACGATACGCGCCGGCACGTTGACCGCGGCGGAGCGCCAGATCATCAACCACCACATCGACGTCACCATCAAGATGCTTGAGTCGCTGCCTTGGCCCCGCCACCTCCGGAACGTCGCCGAATACGCTGGCGGCCACCACGAGCGCATGGACGGCAAGGGCTACCCGCGTGGCCTGACGCGCGACCAGATGTCGGTGCAGGCGCGGGTGATGGGTATCGCCGACATATTCGAGGCGCTCACCGCCAAGGACCGGCCCTACAAGAAGGGCAAGACGCTCACCGAATCGCTGACGATACTCGGCAAATTCAAGCTGGACGGTCACATCGACCCGGACCTGTTCGACGTGTTCATCCGCGAAAGGGTCTATCTGGACTACGCCCGGCAGTACCTCGCGCCCGAGCAAATCGACGAGGTGGACCTGAGCCGGATCCCCGGCGTCGAACCGCCGGGCTGACAAAAACCGGCAGTTTGCTGCCGATCTTCGGCAGTGCACAAGGCAAAGAAGGTCGTGCCGTTTCAGGGCAGTACCTTTTTAAACAATGACTTGCGAATTTGGCATGGTTGTTGCGTAACTTGTGTCGACACACAATGTGTGTGTTACAACTCAACAAGGAGCTCCAACATGAATAGCATACAAAAGGGTTTTACCCTGATCGAATTGATGATCGTGGTTGCGATTATCGGTATTCTGGCCGCCGTGGCGATCCCCGCTTATCAGGACTACACGATCAAGACCAAGGCTTCTGAAGGATCAAGCCTGATTGGTGCGGCAAAAACGGCGGTTGCCGAGTACTCCGGGACGATTGATGTCGCTACCGTCAATGCAGATATGGGCCTGTCTCTACCGACCACTTACAACGGCAATTACGTGGATTCAGTGACGGTTACTGGTTTGGCTCCTGATTTGGTGACCGGGGAGCAGTTCGCACTCATCACCGTTCAGTACAAAATTGCCGGCGGTTCCGTGCCAGTACAGCTGGGCGGCAAGACCCTCGTCATCAAAGCGACGAAAGGGGCAGGCAGCACTAAATATGCGATTGACCCTTTGTCCACGCTCGATATCAAGTATCAACCGAAGATCTAAGCTGATACAGTATGGGTATGGTCCATACCCGGCATCACTTAACGCCCTGCATAGCAGGGCGTTTTTCTTGGGCGACGAAGTTGGGGGGGGTATACAATCGCCGGTGAGTTATTTCTGTGCACGGTCTGGCTGAATTACCGTTGCCAGAAACTAACCGGGACCTAGCTATTTTTGCCAGTCCAGCATGTCGCGCAACTCGCGCATGTCGCTCTCCAGCGTCGAGAGCTGGTAGAAACTGCCGCCGGCCTGCTTGGCCAGCTCCAGCTGTTCCAGCGCCGCGTACAGCTTGCCCTGCCAGGCGTAGCTGTAGGCCTGCGCCTGGTGCTGCTCCAGACGTTTTCCCAGCATCTCGTAGGCCTTGGCCTGCAGGTCGTACAGCCGGATGTCGCTGGGGTGGCGCGCCAGCTGTTCGACCAGCAGCTCGACCGCCTCACCGGCACGGTTGTGCTGCAGCAGCAGCTCGGTATAGTCATAGACCAGCGCGCGATGCTGGGGGAAGTTCTGCACCGCGTTGCGGTAGAACGCCAGCGCATCGCCGTCCTTCTCCGCGCGCATCACCTGCCCGGCGAGGGTCTCTATCATCGGGCTGTTGCCCTGGCCGCGGCTGGCCTTTAGCTGTCGACGCAGCGTCGCCAGCTCCTGCGCGGCGCGCTGCGGCTGGTTGTTGCGCAAGAGCGAGATCACCAGGCCGTAGCGCTGCGCCAGCGGGTTGCCGTGCTTCTGCTCGCCCAGCGCATCGCTGAAATAGGCGACCGCCTCCGCTGCAGTCCGGCGAGCGGCGTGCAGCTTGGCGCGCACCAGCTGGAAGTCCATGCTGTCGGGAACCAGGCGGTATGGCTGCCGGCTGACGCGATTCTCGATGTCGGCGATGCGGTCGCTGGTGACCGGGTGGGTGCGCAAATAGGTCGGCGCCTGTCCATCCAGCAGGCGGGTGGCCAACTGCAGCCGGTTCAGGAACTCCGGCATCGCGTGGATGCTGAAACCGGACTTTTCCAGTATGTCCAGACCGACGCGGTCCGCCTCTTGTTCGTGACTGCGGGTGAAGTCGAGCTGTTTCTGTATCGAATGGGCCTGGGCGCTGGCGATGGCGGCCTCGGCGGCCTGCGGGTTGGTTCGCGCGGCGAGTATCGCTACCGCGAGGGCTGCCATCGTACTCCAGCCGTCGTTCCGCGTGCCGGAGAGGATGCGCGCGAGGTGGTGCTGGGTGACGTGGGCTATCTCGTGGCCCAGCACGGCGGCCAGCTCGGACTCGCTTTGCGCGGTCAGCAGCAGCCCGCTGTTCACGCCGATGTATCCGCCCGGCATCGCGAAGGCGTTGATGTTGTGGTCGTCGAGAGCGAAAAACTCGAAGTCCAGGCTGGGCTCGGCGCTGTTTTGCACCAGCTTGTAGCCGATCCGGTTGAGGTAATCGTTGATCTCGACATCGTCTAGGTACTGGCTGCTGGCGCGGATCTGCAGCATGCTCTGGTGGCCGATCTGGCGTTCCTGCATCGGGGTGAGCACGGTCTGCGAGACGTCGCCCAGGTCGGGCAGCCCGTCGCTCAGTGCGGCGGGTGGGAAACACAGCAACAGCAGAAGGGGCAGTTTTTTCATGCCGGGTAGTGTATTCATGCTGAGTATGATAATGGTTTTCGCAGGTGGTTCACAGCTTTCGGTGGGCGCGAGTCGGGCTGGGGCAGGCGACGGACGGAGTGGACATCGGCGCGCAAAGTGCGCAGAATCGCGCAGAATTACAGGTCCGCAGGATTATGAAGAAAATAGGAAAATACGAGGTCGTCCGCGAGCTGGGCAGCGGGGCGACCAGCACCGTCTATCTGGCGATCGACCCGTTCAGCGGCCAGCAGGTCGCCGTCAAGCTGTTCGACCTGGGGGTGTTGCACGACCCGAGCCGCGCCAAGGTGTTCCGCAAGCTGCTGATGACCGAGGCCTCGCTGGCGGGCAAGCTGTCCCACCCACATATCGCCAAGATCCTCGACGCGGAGATGGAGAATGACGTCAATTACGTGGTGATGGAATACGTGGAAGGCAGCACGCTGGAGCAATTTGCCTCGGTGGACAAGCTGTTGCCGTTCGGCAGACTGGCCGAGATCGCCTACAAGTGCTGCAAGGCGCTCGAATACGCCCAGCATCAGGGGGTGATCCACCGTGACATCAAGCCGGCCAACATCCTGCTGAAGGGCGAGGACGACATCAAGATCTCCGATTTCGGCGCCGCCGCGCTGCTCAATGACCAGTCCACGCAGGTGACCGGCGTTGGCTCGCCCGCCTACATGTCGCCCGAGCAGATCAGGGAAGGCCGGCTGACCCACCAGACGGATATCTATTCGCTGGGGGTGGTGATGTACAAACTGCTGACCGGCAAGCTGCCCTTCGAGGCGAGCAACAACAGCAGCATGATTTACCACATCATCAATATCGAGCCGCCCCCGCCCAGCACGTTCAGGCCCGAATTGCCGAAGGCGATGGACGACATCGTGCGGCGTGCGATGGCCAAGGATACCGAAAAGCGGTATCAGACCTGGGAGGAGTTCGCGAACGATCTGGTCGGGTTCGCCGCCCACGCCACGCCCAGTGCGAGCGAGATCATGGATACCGAGAAATTCGGTACGCTGCGCAGCTTGGTGTTTTTCAAGAATTTCAGCGATGTGGAGCTGTGGGAGGTGCTGCGCCTCAGTGTCTGGCACAGGGTCCCGGAATCGGAATTCATCCTGCGCGACGGCGAGAGCGGGCGTTCATTTTTCATCCTCGCGCAAGGAACGGTGCGCGTGATGAAGGAGGGGCGGCTGCTCAGCCTGCTGCGCAGCGGAGACTGTTTCGGCGAGATGGCGCACCTGCTGGAGCGTGACTTCAAGCGCAGCACCGATGTAATCGTCAAGGATGCGGTGGTGCTGATCGAGATCAACCCGGATGCGCTGGAGCATGCGACGCCCGGGTGCCGCTTCCAGTTCAGCGATGCCTTCCTGCGCATGCTGGTCAGGCGATTGTCGGTGGCGAATACGCGCCTGTCGCATCTGCTGGCGGACCAGGGACAATCGGAATAGGAGGGAAACAATGGACGGATTCAGAAATATCGGCGCGGCGGAACTGGACGAGATGTTGCGCAAGGGCAATGTGCGCCTGCTGGATGTGCGCACCGACGCGGAGGCGGCGCAGGGCAGGATCGCGCAGGGCGAGTTGCTGCCCTTGCACCTGATCCCGCTGCGCATCGGCGAACTGGACAGGAACGCGACCACGGTCTTTTACTGCCGTTCCGGTGGGCGCTCGGCGCAGGCCGCAGCCTTCGCCGTGGCGAACGGGTTCGCCGATGTGTACAACCTGCAGGGCGGCATCATGGCCTGGGCGAATGCCGGCCTGCCGATCAAGACATGACGGACTTTGACGTCGATCTGGATGCGAAAGGCGTCAGCTGCCCGCTACCGATACTGCGCGCCAAGAAATCCCTGTCGGAAATGGCCAGCGGTCAGGTGCTCAGGATAACCGCGACCGATAAAGGCTCGATGAATGACTTTCCGGAGTTCTGTCGTCAGACCGGCAACGTGCTGCTCCTGGCTGAGGCGCGGGACGGCGAGTTCCGCTTCCTGATACGCCGTCGCTGACAGCCCCCGCGAACCGGGGATGACGGTCCGGGATCATCCAAGCTTGCTGCGCTGCGCCTGCAACTGCGCAAGCGTTACTGAAAACCCGTCCAGCCTTTGTTTTTCCTGTTCTACCACCGCGGCCGGTGCGCGCGCGACGAAGCTCTCGTTGCCTAGCTTGGCGTTGGCCTTGGCGATCTCGTTGGTCAAGCGCGCGATCTCCTTGTCCAGACGCTCGCGTTCGGCGGCAGCATCGATCTCCACCTTGAGCATCAGCTTGACGTTGCCGATGATGGACACCGGCGCATCGCCTTCCGGCAGCTCGGCGACGATCTGCACTTCGCTGAGTTTGGCGAGGCTGCTGATGTAGGGGGCGAGCGCCTTCAGTGTTTCGGCATCCCCCGCGGCGATCCCATATCCCATTATCAGGGGCACGCGTGCTGCGGGCGACAGGTTCATCTCGCTGCGCAGGCTGCGGGTGGCGTTGATGAGTTCCTGCAGCAGCTCAATCTGTGCGATGGCATCGTTGTCAATCTTGCCGGTGTCGGCCTTGGGGTAGGCTTGCAGCATGATGCTGTCGCCTTGCTTGTTCGCCAGCGGCGCAACGGATTGCCACAGCTCCTCGGTGATGAATGGAATGATCGGGTGAGCGAGGCGCAGGATGGTTTCCAGCACGCGCACCAGGGTGCGGCGGGTGGCGCGTTGTTGTGCCTCGTTGCCGTTCGCCATCTGCACCTTGGCCAGTTCCACATACCAGTCGCAGTAGTTGTCCCACACCAGCACGTACACCGCGCGGGCGGCCATGTCGAAGCGATAGTCGGCGAAGTGCGTCGCCATCTCGGATTCGGCCTGTTGCAGCAGGCTGATGATCCACTTGTCGGCGGCGGAGTATTCCAGCGGCAGACTTTCGTCAAGGCCGACATCCTTGCCGTCGCAGTTCATCAGCACGAAGCGCGTGGCGTTCCACAGCTTGTTGCAGAAGTTGCGGTAGCCCTCGCAGCGCTGCATGTCAAACTTGATGTCGCGACCGGGCGAGGCGAGCGAGGCGAAGGTGAAGCGCAGCGCATCGGTGCCGAAGGCGGGGATACCTTCCGGGAATTCCTTGCGCGTGCGCTTTTCGATCTGCTCGGCCTGTTTCGGATTCATCAGCCCGGTGGTGCGTTTTTTCACCAGGTCTTCGAGGGCTATGCCGTCGATAAGGTCGATGGGGTCTAAAACATTTCCCTTGGACTTGGACATCTTCTGGCCTTCCGCGTCGCGGATCAGGCCGTGTACATACACGTCCTTGAACGGGATCTTGCCCGTGATGTGATTGGTCATCATCACCATGCGCGCCACCCAGAAGAAGATGATGTCGAAGCCGGTGACCAGCACCGACGATGGCAGGTACTGTTTGACGAACTGGTTCTGCTGCTCGAACGGCTTGCTCATCTCCCAGTCCAGCGTGGAGAACGGCCACAGCGCGGAGGAGAACCAGGTGTCGAGCACGTCGGCGTCACGATCGAGCTGGCCGGCATAGCCTGCCTTATCAGCGAGGTGACGCGCCTCGGCCTCGTCGCGCGCGACGAACACCTCGCCGTTCACGCCGTACCAGGCCGGGATCTGGTGGCCCCACCACAACTGGCGCGAGATGCACCAGTCCTGGATGTTGTTCAGCCACTGGTTGTAGGTGTTGACCCAGTTCTCGGGATGGAAGCGGATCTCGCCGGAAGCCACGCAGGACAGCGCCTGCTCGGTGATGCTCTTGCCTTCCGGGTTGTCCGGGGTCTTGGGCGCGGCCTTGCTCATCGCTACGAACCACTGATCGGTCAGCATGGGCTCGATCACCACGCCGGTACGGTCGCCGCGCGGGACCTTGAGCTTGTGCTTGTCGGCCTTGATGAACAGGCCGGCGGCTTCGAGGTCGACGCAGATCTGCTTGCGCGCGTCGAAACGGTCCATGCCGCGATACTTGGCGGGTGCATGGTCGTTGATCTTCGCATCCAGCGTGAGGATGGAGATCATCGGAAGCGCATGGCGCTGGCCGACCGCATAGTCATTGAAGTCATGCGCGGGCGTGACCTTGACCACGCCGGTGCCGAATTCCTTGTCCACGTATTCGTCGGCGATGACCGGGATGGTGCGCTCGCACAGCGGCAGCGTGACCTGCTTGCCGATGAGGTGCTTGTAGCGCTCGTCCTCGGGGTGCACCATCACCGCCACGTCGCCCAGCATGGTCTCGGGGCGGGTGGTCGCGACCACCAGTTCGCCGCTGCCATCGGCCAGCGGATAGCGAATGTGGTACATGAAGCCGTCTTCCTCTTCCTGCACCACTTCGAGGTCGGAGACGGCTGTGTGCAACTTAGGATCCCAGTTTACCAGGCGCTTGCCGCGGTAGATCAGGCCCTCGTTGAACAGGCGCACGAAAGTCTCGGTGACGGCCTTGGACAGGCCTTCGTCCATGGTGAAGCGCTCGCGCGACCAGTCCGGCGAGGTGCCGAGGCGGCGCATCTGCTTGGTGATGGTGCCGCCGGAATATTCCTTCCATTCCCACACCTTCTCGATGAACTTCTCGCGACCCAAGTCGTGGCGCGAGACCTTCTGCGCGTCGAGCTGGCGTTCCACCACGATCTGCGTGGCGATGCCCGCGTGGTCAGTACCCGGCTGCCACAGAGTGTTGTCACCGCGCATGCGGTGGTAGCGGGTCAGTGCGTCCATCAGGGTCTGGTTGAAGCCGTGGCCCATGTGCAGCGTGCCGGTGACGTTGGGCGGGGGCAGCTGGATGCAGAAATTCTCTTTCTTGGCGGTGTCGAGTCCGGCGTTGAAATAACCGGCGCTTTCCCACTTGGGATACCAGTGCGCCTCGATATTTTTGGGGTCAAAACTTTTTGCGAGTTCCATTGCAGTCTTCGTGAATTGGTGCGTCAGAAAGGGCGTGATTATACAGGGGTCTCGGGGGCGCGTCTTTTGCGCCGAGGCCCTGCGAGAGCTGGGTATTCTACGGTGCCTGCGCTTTGGTTCAGGGCTGTCAGGTCTTGCGCAGGTCGAAGTGCCGGAGCTCGTAACCGCGGTCCTTGTAGAAGACGTAGCGCTCGCGCCCCAACCTGGCATCTTCATCATCATTGCCGACGATCTCGATGACCCGTTCGAAGCGGCTGAAAAACGGCAAGTTGGCGCTGTGCAGGCTGATCAGCAATTCCGAATGCGGGAAACGCTGGTCGACCCCGATGACGATGGGCATCGTCGCGGCTTCAGCCTCGTGGCTGCGGCAATGCGGCAGGAAGGCAGTGGCGGGGAAGTGCCACAGCAACTTGTCCAGCTTGTCGGCGGTCGCTTCGTCTGGCGCGTGCAGCAGCACGCGCAGGCCGTTCTGCATCGCCTTGTGGCTCAGCTGGCAGGCGGTGCGCAGCTTGTCTTCGGATCCAGTATAGAAATCGACCTTGGTCACTTGGCGTTGATTACTTGGCCGCGCGGTTGATCAGGTATTGCGTCAGCAGCGGTACAGGACGCCCGGTTGCGCCCTTCTGCTTTCCGGAGAGGTTGGCCGTGCCGGCGATGTCCAGGTGCGCCCAGCGGTAGTCTTTGGTGAAGCGCGCCAGGAAGCATGCCGCTGTGATCGTGCCGCCGGCGCGTCCGCCGATGTTCTGCATGTCGGCGAAGTTGCTGTCCAGCAGCGGCTGGTAGTCGTCCCACAGTGGCAGTTGCCAGATGCGGTCATGGGACTGTTCGCCCGCAGCCAGCAGTTCCTTGGCAAGTTTGTCGTCGTTGCTGAACATGCCGCTGGCGACATGGCCCAGCGCGATCACGCAGGCGCCGGTGAGGGTGGCGATGTCGATCACGGTATCGGGGTTGAACTTTTTCGAGTAGGTCAGCGCGTCGCACAAGATCAGGCGCCCTTCCGCGTCGGTGTTCAGGATTTCGATGGTCTGGCCGGACATCGAGGTGACGATGTCGCCCGGCTTGGTTGCTTTGCCGGAAGGCATGTTCTCACAGGTCGGGATTACACCGACCACGTTGAGCTTCAGCCCCATCTCGGCGACGGCCTGCAGCGTGCCGAGCACACTGGCTGCGCCGCTCATGTCGTATTTCATCTCGTCCATGTCGGCACCGGGCTTGAGCGAGATGCCGCCGGTGTCGAAGGTGATGCCCTTGCCGACCAGCACGATCGGCTTCTGCTTTTTGTCGGCGCCGTGGTATTCCAGCGTGATGAGCTTCGCGGGCTGCTCGCTGCCCTGCGTCACGGAGAGGAAGGAGCCCATGCCCAGCTTCTTGATGTCCTTTTCTTCGAGCACGGTGGTCTTGATCGACTTGTGCGCCTTGCCCAGCGCGACCGCCTGGCCGGCCAGATGGGACGGTGTGCAGATGTTGCCTGGCAGGTTGGCCAGCGTCTTGGTCAGCGCCATGCCATGCGCGGTCGCTGCGGCTTGTTCAAGCACCGTCTTCAGGGCAGCCGCCGGTTTGTCTAGCGTGGAGAAGGTGATGTGTTTCAGCGTTGCCGCCTTGGCCGGTTTGCTCTTCATGCTGTCAGAACGATAGGTGCTTTCTGCTGCCGCAAGCGCGGCCTGCCTGATGACCCAAGCGGCGTCCTTGCCGAGTGCATCATCGGTGATGAACAGGGCGGCATCCTTGGCGGAAGTGTTGTTGAGCGCACCGAAGGTCGCACGCAGGATGTCGACAGTGGTCCGGTTGCTCAACTCGCTGGCCTTGCCCAGGCCGACCAGCAGGACGCGTTCGGCGGCGATGCCGGGCAGCGCGTGCAGCAGCAGGGTGGTTGCGGACTTGCCGCTCATGTCGCCGCGCGCGATCAGATCGCTGAGCGCGTGCCTGGCGGCCTTGTCGATCACCTGAGCGGCAGCCGACAGTTTGCCGCCTTCATAGACGCCAACTACCACGCAACCGCTGCGCTGCTTATCCGGACTACCCTGTTTTATGCTAAATTCCACGTGCCGCTCCTTAAAAAATGTTGGCCTAACGATCCTGCCCCAGATGCCCGATTATCCTCACACTGCCCTTATAAAGTCAAAGTCGCCGCGATTGGGGCTATTCCATCGCGCGCTGATCGGCGAGTTCGTCAGCAGCGGCCTGCTGGTATTCGCGGTGCTGTTCGGCATCGTGGTCGTCAGCCAGCTGATACGCCTGTTGGGCGCGGCCGTGAGCGGGGCGCTTGCGGTGGACGGCGTGCTTGCGCTGCTGGGCTTCGGCGCGATGAGCTACCTGCCGATACTGATTTCGGTTTCATTGTTCATCTCCATCCTGCTCACGCTGTCGCGCAGTTACCGCGACAGCGAGATGGTGGTGTGGTTCGGTTCCGGCATCGGTTTGACGCACTGGATACGCCCGGTTCTGTGGTATGCGATGCCGGTGGTCGCGGTGATCGGGCTGCTCAGCCTAGTGTTGTCGCCGTGGTCGTTGCGTATGGCGGAGGATTTCAAGACCAAGCTGGAGAACCGCGATGAGGTCGCGTCCGCGACGACGGGCATCTTCCGTGAATCGAAGCGGGATGAGCGGGTGTATTTCATCGAGAATGTCGATGTGAAATCCAACCGGGTGGGCAATATTTTTGTGCAGTCGGTGCAGAACGGCAAGATGGGTACGATGGTGGCGCGTGAGGGTTTCCAGGAGAGCATGCCGAATGGGGACCGTTTTCTGGTGTTGCTCAACGGGACGCGCTACGAGGGCATTCCGGGGCAGCGCGACTACAACATCGTGGAGTTTCAGCGTTATGCGATGCGCATCGACGCCGAGCCCATCAAGCAATCAGAGCCGGAGCGGCGCAGCATCCCGACGCTGGAGTTGTTGCGTGATCGCACCGCATGGAATATCGCCGAGCTGGAGTGGCGGCTGGGCTTGCCGATCAGCGCGGCGATTATCGCCCTGCTGGCGATCCCGATGAGCTATGTGAACCCGCGCGCCGGGCGTTCCCTGAACCTGATCCTGGCGATCGTGCTGTACATGACGTACAACAACATGATCAGTGTATCCAATGCATGGGTGGGACATGGCAAGGTGTCGCCGGCAGTCGGAATGCTCGGAGTGCATGCTCTGATGCTGTCCGTTACCGCATTGTTGTTCTACCGGCGCATGAGCCTGTCGCCTTTGCACAGATGGCTCGTTTCAAGGCGGCGCGCGCCTGGGGGAGGAGTGGCGGCGCATCCATCCAGGGAGGACGGGGAATGAATCTGCTGCTGCGCCACCTCGCCCGCGAGATCTACATGAGTATCGGGCTAGTGTTCTTCGCGCTGGTCGCCCTGTTTGCCTTCATGGATCTCATTCATGAACTGGGCGAGATGGGGAAGGGACAATATCACTTGGGGTATGTGCTGTTGTTTGTGGCCCTGGTTGTGCCCGGACATATCTACGAGCTGTTCCCGATGGCGGTATTGATCGGCACGATACTCGCGCTGGTGCAACTGGCGGCAAGCTCAGAGCTGACAGTTTATCGCTGTTCGGGTGTGTCACCCCGGCGGATGATGGGGGCGCTGTTCCTGATCGCCATTCCGCTGCTTGCGTTCAGTCTGGTGCTGGGCGAGTTTATCGTGCCACCGAGCGACCGGATGGCGCAGAAACTGAGCCTGATGGCGCGCAAGGGGCAGGTTGCCCTGAAGGAGTTCCGTTCAGGCGTGTGGGTCAAGGATGAGCGGAACTTTGTCAATGTGAAGAGCGTGATGCTGGACAACAATCTGTCGAATCTGACGGACGTGGATATTTACAAGTTTGACGATGCCTACCGCTTGCAGGCGATCACCCATGCCAAGCGGGCGCGGTTCGTCAAGGAAGGGAGTTGGCGGCTGGAAAAGGTGAGGGAGACGAAATTCGGCAAGGAGGGCGTGACCATACATTCGCAGCCGAGCATGGAGTGGGCCTCCGCTTTGCATCCGAGCATTTTCAGCGTGCTGCTGGTGGTGCCCGAGCAAATGTCTGCCTATGAACTCTATCAGTACAGCAGCCACCTGAAAGAGAACCGCCAGAAGAGTGCGCGGTATGAAATCGCGATGTGGAATAAAATTGTCTATCCCTTCACGCTGCTGGTAATGCTGCTGCTGGCCTTGCCTTTTGCGTGGTATCACCGTCGATCGGGCGGGATCGGGCCCATGGTGTTTCTGGGTATCCTGATGGGCCTGGCATTTCATGTGTTCGGACGCCTGTTTACCACGCTGGGTGCTCTCAATGAGTGGCCGGCTTTCCTCAGCTCCTCTGCGATGACAGTGCT
Organism: Gallionella sp.; assembly: GCA_036401875.1. Taxonomy (GTDB): domain Bacteria; phylum Pseudomonadota; class Gammaproteobacteria; order Burkholderiales; family Gallionellaceae; genus Gallionella. Next base: position 18,273 of record DASWTZ010000134.1, on the reverse strand, counting down.
GTTCCTGATGCTGGGAATGGGAATGTTGTGGTGGACCGAGCGCCGCTGACCCGGCGGTACCCGGGTGTCACGGAGCGCCGCCGGCGCTTTCTTCGTTGACCATTTTCCTGACCTGTTCCCGCTTGTCTTTCGGTACTTGGCTGAATGCGCGGTACTTGTCCCGTGCGGCCTGACGCTGTTCCGGGGTAAGCCTGCTCCATGCCTCCAGCCGGCTCAGGAAGCGTTGTTTCTCCGCGCTGTTCAATTCAGGAAAGTGCCGGGCGACCCCCACCAGGTGATGTTGCTGCGATTCGGATAGTTTGTCCCACTGCCCGGACATGGGAGCGAGCGCTTCCTGTTGGGATGTGCTGAGTGTATGCCACGGCTGCGCCGAGGCTGAGGCGAGCGAGGTATTGGCTGCGCACAGTAGCGCAAGGACGGCGGCTGATGGTTTCATGGGTTCACCGATCCACAAAAATCTCCATGGGCAGATCATCTGTCAGGATGGCAATGTCCAGATGGCTCGTGTCGCGTTCATGATGCCAGTAGCTCGCTACACTGACAAGCGCCGCGGCAAGAAGGATGGTCGCCGCGTACTTCCATTTGGACGTGGAGTGCGGGACGGGCCAATGAATGCCATGCGCGGTGCCGAGCGAGAGCACCGGTTTGTGCAGCGACTGCCGGGCCAGCGCGATATTGTGCGCACGCTGTAGTGCTGCCAGCGTCCCGGCGTCGAGTTCTCCGGCTGCGCGGCTAAGCAGTTTGGCGATGGACTCGGGTGCGATGTCGTGCGGATGCCCCTTCGCCGGTCTTGTATCTGTATTCATGGCAGTTTTATTCCCTTGGATTTTAGCGATGCGGCAAGCATGTGTGCGGCACGCGAACAGTGGGTCTTTACGCTCCCTTCGGAGCAGCCCATGACTGCGGCGGTTTCGCTCGTATCCAGCCCTTCCCAGTAACGCAGTAGGAAGGCTTCGCGTTGACGCGCCGGAAGCCGTGCGAGCCCCTCTTCGATCAGGGCCAGGGTTTCGCGTTGCTGCAGGGAGTCGTGCGGGGTGGCCGGGGCGCTCGGGTTTTCGCTATCATGGAGTACTTCGAGCGGGTCGAATTCGCCCTCATCGTCTCGCGGCGTCAACGAGGAGAATAGGCGGGTCCAGGCATCCCGTACCCTTTGCCTGCGGTAATGGTCGCGTATCGTGTTCTGCAGGATGCGCTGGAACAGCAGCGGCAGTTCAACCGCCGGCTTGCCACCATATTTCTCGGCGAGCTTGATCATCGCGTCCTGCACGATATCCAGCGCAGCATGCTCGTTGCGGACCGCGTACAAGGCGTGCTTGTATGCACGACGCTCTACGCTGCCAAGGAATTGCGAAAATTCTGCGGGACTGGCCAGTTTGAAGCCTCCTTGCTGTTTATGGGCTGAATGGTAACAAATGGCCGCTGATGGTGCGTGAAACGATATCCGCCTTTCCGCAGAGGTTGACCAAATGCCCGCCAACCTTTATCTTACGCGGTTCTTTATTTTGCCATTAGTGGGTGTTCGTGATGGAGTTGACTGGTGCGGAGATCGTTATCCGCTGCCTGCAGGAAGAGCAGGTAGAGTATGTATTTGGCTATCCCGGCGGTGCAGTGCTGTTTATTTATGATGCGCTGTTCCAGCAGGACAAGGTCAAGCATATCCTCGTGCGCCATGAGCAGGCCGCGCTGCATGCGGCCGACGGTTACGCGCGCTCTTCCGACAAGGTGGGTGTGGCGCTGGTCACCTCCGGACCCGGGTTGACCAATGCGGTGACCGGCATTGCAACCGCCTACATGGATTCCATCCCGATGGTCATCATCAGCGGCCAGGTGCCAACCTATGCGATCGGCGAAGATGCGTTTCAGGAAGTTGATGCAGTGGGGATCACCCGCCCGTGCGTGAAGCATAATTTCCTGGTCAAGGACGCCCGTGATATCGCCTCGACTATCAAGAAGGCGTTTTACCTGGCGAGGACAGGGCGCCCCGGGCCGGTGCTGGTGGACATTCCAAAGGACGTGTCGAACCAGAAGGCGAGATTCGACTATGCCGGCGAGGTGAATATCCGCTCCTACCACCCGGCGGGTAAGGGGGATGGCGAGCAGATCAAGCGCGCCGCGAAATTGCTGCTGGAAGCCAGGCGCCCGATGGTCTACGCCGGCGGTGGCGTGGTTCTGTCCGGTGCATCCGGGCAGCTGACCGATTTGGTGCGGCTACTCGGATTTCCATGCACCAATACCCTGATGGGTCTGGGTGGCTACCCCGCCAGCGACAGACAGTTTGTCGGCATGGTGGGAATGCACGGCAGTTACGAGGCCAATATGGCGATGCATCATTGCGACGTGCTTGTGGCGATCGGTGCGCGTTTTGACGACCGCGTAATCGGCAACGTCGAGCATTTTGCGCAGGTGCCGCGCAAGATCATCCATATCGATATCGACCCTTCCTCGATCGCCAAGCGCGTCAAGGTGGATGTGCCGGTTGTCGGTGAGCTGAAGCCGGTGCTGGACCAATTGCTGAGCGAGTTGCGCAGCGGCAAACAGAAGCCGGATGCCGAGGCGCTGGCCGCATGGTGGAAGCAGATAGACGAATGGCGTGCCAAGGGCGGGGGGCTGCGTTACAGGAATTCCACTGAGGTCATCAAGCCGCAATTTGTCATCGAAAAGCTGCACGAGGTCACCGGCGGCGATGCTTTCATCACTTCGGACGTCGGCCAGCACCAGATGTGGGCGGCGCAGTATTACAAATTCGACAAGCCACGCCGCTGGATTAACTCCGGCGGTCTGGGCACGATGGGCTTCGGTCTGCCGGCGGCGATGGGCGTGCAGCTGATCAATCCGGGCGAAACGGTCGCCTGCGTAACCGGCGAGGGCAGCATCCAGATGAACATACAGGAGCTGTCCACCTGCAAGCAGTTCCATCTGCCGATCAAGGTGTTGTCGCTGAACAACCGCTATCTGGGCATGGTGCGCCAGTGGCAGCAGTTCTTCCACGGCAACCGCTATTCCGAATCCTATATGGATGCACTGCCCGATTTCGTCAAACTGGCCGAGGCCTATGGCCACATCGGCATGCTCATCGAGAAGCCGTCCGATGTCGAGCCGGCGCTGAAAGAAGCCTTCGCGCGCAAGAACGATCTGGTGTTCATGGATTTCCGTACCGACTCCACCGAGAACGTGTTCCCTATGGTTCCCGGCGGCAGGGGGCTGTCGGAAGTGATTCTGGCGGAGGAGCTGTAATGCGTCATATCATTTCCCTGCTGATGGAAAACGAGGCCGGTGCATTGTCGAGGGTGGCCGGATTGTTTTCGGCACGCGGCTACAACATCGAGTCGCTGACGGTGGCGCCGACTGAGGATCCGACGCTGTCGCGCATGACGATCGTCACCAGCGGTTCGGATGCCATCATCGAGCAAATCAACAAGCAGTTGAACAAGCTGGTGGATGTCGCAGCAGTGATGGATCTGAGCGACGGTGACCATCTGGAGCGTGAACTGATGCTGGTCAAGGTGCGTTCCGAGGGCGCCAAGGGTGATGAACTGAAGCGCGTGCTGGGCGGTTTCCGCGGGCGCGTGATAGACGAGTCGGATTCAACTTGCACCATCGAACTGACCGACACCTGCGCCAGGCTGGATGAATTCCTGAAATCCATCAGGCGCGAAGACATTCTCGAAACAGTGCGCACCGGCGCTTCCGGTATCGGCCGTGGCAAACGGATTTTGAAAATTTAATTTTACTAAAAGAGGGCAACATGAAAGTTTATTACGACAAAGACGCAGACCTTTCCCTGATCAAGGGCAAGCAGGTAACCATCATCGGCTACGGCTCGCAGGGCCACGCACACGCACAAAACCTGAAAGATTCCGGCGTCAACGTAACCGTCGGCCTGCGCAAGAACGGCGCGTCCTGGAAGAAAGCCGAAGGCGCCGGTCTGAAGGTTGCCGAAGTGGCAGACGCGGTGAAAAGCGCCGATGTGGTGATGATGCTGCTGCCCGACGAGAACATTCCCGATGTGTACAACAAGGAAGTCGCGCCGCATATCAAGGCCGGCGCAGCGCTGGCATTTGCGCACGGCTTCAACGTGCACTACAACCAGGTCGTGCCGCGCGCCGACGTGGACGTCATCATGATCGCGCCGAAAGGTCCCGGCCACACCGTGCGTTCCGAATACCTCAAGGGTGGCGGCGTGCCGACCCTGATCGCGGTGTACCAGGACAAGACCGGCAAGGCCAAGGACATCGCACTGTCCTACGCGGCAGCCAACGGCGGCACCAAGGGCGGCGTGATCGAGACCAACTTCCGCGAAGAGACCGAGACCGACCTGTTCGGCGAGCAGGCCGTGCTGTGCGGCGGTGCGGTCGAGCTGGTGAAAGCGGGCTTCGAGACGCTGGTGGAGGCCGGATACGCGCCCGAGATGGCCTACTTCGAGTGCCTGCACGAGCTGAAGCTGATCGTCGACCTGATGTACGAAGGCGGCATCGCCAACATGAACTACTCGATCTCCAACAACGCCGAGTACGGCGAATATGTCACCGGCCACCGCGTGATCGCCGACCAGGCACGCGCCGCGATGAAGGAATGCCTGGCCAACATCCAGAACGGTTCCTACGCCAAACAGTTCATCCTGGAAGGCCGCACTAACTATCCGGAGATGACCGCGCGCCGTCGTCTGAACGCAGAGCATCCGATCGAAGTGGTGGGCGGACAATTGCGTTCGATGATGCCGTGGATCAGCAAGAACAAGCTGGTCGATCAGTCCAAGAACTAGTGGGAAGCGGGGAGCGAGTGTGCTCCCCGATTCGCTCACGTCATTCAATTTACATACACTGACCCTATGAATTCCTCATATCCGCATCCCATCATCGCCCGCGAGGGGTGGCCATTCCTGGCGATATCGCTGGCGCTTGCCGTGGCCGCCACCTTTTGGTGCGCCGTGTGGTCGATTCCGCTGTGGATCATTTTCGTGTTCGTGCTGCAATTCTTCCGCGACCCGGCACGCGAGATTCCCCAGGCCGCGGGTGCGGTTCTGTCGCCCTGCGACGGGCGGGTCATCAAGGTCGAGCGTGCGCAGGACCCCTATGCGAAGCGCGACGCGATCCTGATCAGCGTGTTCATGAACGTGTTCAATGTGCACTCCAACCGCAGCCCGGTGGACGGCAGGATCGAGCAGGTGAATTATTTCCCCGGAAAATTCGTGAATGCGGACTTGGACAAGGCGTCAACCGAGAACGAGCGCAATGCGGTGGTGATCAAAACCAACGAAGGACGGATAGTGACCTTCGTGCAGGTCGCCGGGCTGATCGCGCGACGCATCCTGTGCTACGTCAGGGCGGGCGATGTGCTGACGCGCGGCCAGCGTTACGGTTTCATTCGATTCGGCTCGCGCGTGGACGTGTATCTGCCGCTTGATGCCAGCATCAAGGTCGGCATCGGCGACAAGGTCTCTGCGACCACAACCATTCTGGCAATGCTGCCAAAAAGCTGATAGCCTCTGAACAAATGGATGAATTCAATACAAGAAACCCGATGAACCTGCGCCGGCGCAGCATCTATCTGCTGCCCAACCTGTTTACGACCGCGGCCCTGTTTGCCGGTTTCTACGCGATCGTGCAGGCAATGAACGGTAGGTTCGAGTCTGCCGCCGTCGCGATATTCGTCGCGATGGTGCTGGACGGTCTGGATGGCCGGGTGGCCCGTCTGACGCACACGCAGAGCGAATTCGGCGCCGAATACGACAGCCTGTCGGATATGGTGTCGTTCGGAGTCGCCCCCGCGCTGGTGATGTATGAGTGGGCCTTCAAGGGCATGGGCAAGCTGGGCTGGTTCGCCGCTTTCATCTATTGCGCGGCGACCGCGCTGCGGCTGGCGCGCTTCAACACCAATATCGCTGTAGTGGACAAAAGCTACTTCCAGGGCCTGCCCAGCCCGGCTGCCGCCGCACTGGTGTCGGGTTTCGTCTGGGTGATGCTCGATTCCGGCTACAGCGGCGACCAGATGCGCTGGTTTGCCGCCGCGCTGACGGTCTTTGCCGGGCTGAGCATGGTCAGCAACTTGCCGTTCTACAGCTTCAAGGATTTCAACATGCGCAAGAGCGTGCCGTTCGTGGCCATTTTCCTGATCGCGCTGTCCTTCATCCTGGTATCCAGCTATCCGCCGGGCGTGCTGTTCGGCCTGTTCATGGTATATGCGGTATCAGGTTACGTGCTTTGGGGATTGAGGTTGCGCAAAAGAAAATCGCCCGTTGCGTGATGAAATAAATCTGGTTATATTCGCCACATGCACTTCTCCACGCACATCGCAACTTTCCACTCCACGTTCAGCCTGCTGGCTGCGCTGCTGCTGCGCGGCGCGCGCTAATCATACATCCTGCAATAGATTACATGAGCGCGCCAACCCCAAGGGTGGCGCAGGTTTGACCTGTTCTTATCGGAGTTCAGCATGCCAAATAAAACGACAGACAAATTGATTATTTTCGACACTACCTTGCGCGACGGGGAACAGAGCCCCGGTGCGGCCATGACCAGGGAAATGAAGATCCGCATTGCGCGACAGCTGGAGAAGCTGGGCGTGGACGTGATCGAGGCGGGCTTCGCGGCGGCAAGCCCAGGCGATTTCGAGGCGGTCCGCGCGATCGCCGAGATCATCAAGGATTCGACCGTGTGTTCACTAGCGCGCGCCAGCGAGAATGATGTGCGCCGCGCAGGCGAGGCGATCAAGCCGGCCAGGCGCGGGCGCATTCACACCTTCATCGCGACTAGCCCGATCCACATGCAGCACAAGCTGCGCATGACCGAGGACCAGGTCGTGGAACGCGCGGTGCAGGCAGTGAAGTGGGCGCGGGAATATACCGACGATGTCGAGTTTTCCGCCGAGGATGCGGTGCGTTCCGACATGGACTTCCTGGTGCGCGTGTTCGATGCGGTGATAAGGGCGGGCGCGACGACGCTCAACGTGCCGGACACCGTCGGGTACAGCATCCCAGCGTTGTGGGGTGAGCGCTTCAGGCAGCTGCTCGAGCGCGTGCCGGGCTCCGACAGCGTGATCTGGTCCACCCATTGCCACAACGATCTCGGCATGGCCTCCGCAAATTCCCTTGCCGCGGTGATGAACGGCGCGCGCCAGGTGGAGTGCACTATTAACGGCCTGGGCGAACGCGCCGGCAACGCCTCGCTGGAGGAGATCGTGATGGCGGTGAAGACACGCCGCGACGTGTTCAATCTGGACACCCGCATCGACACAACCCAGATCGTACCGACGTCCAAACTGGTATCCAGCATCACCGGCTACCCGGTGCAGCCGAACAAGGCCATCGTCGGTGCGAACGCTTTCGCGCACGAGTCCGGCATCCATCAGGACGGCGTGCTCAAGCACCGCGAGACCTACGAGATCATGCGTGCCGAGGATGTGGGTTGGAATGCCAACAAGCTGACCTTGGGCAAGCTCTCCGGACGCAACGCATTGCGCCAGCGCTTCGCTGCGCTGGATATCGAGTTCGGTTCGGAGGAAGAGTTCAATGCGGCGTTCCAGCGCTTCAAGGAACTCGCCGACCGGAAGAGCGAGATATTCGACGAGGACCTGCAGGCACTGGTCAGCGACGAGGCCGTTGCGAAAGTGAGCGAACACTACCGGCTGGTGTCGATGGGGGCGCATTCCGAGACCGGCAAGCTGCCGGTAGCGCGGGTGATCATGAGCATCGCGGGTGTCGAGCATCAGGCCGACGCGCAGGGCGGCGGTCCGGTCGATGCGACGTTCAAGGCGATCGAGCAGATCGTCGCCAGCGGCACCGAATTGCAGCTGTATTCGGTGAACAACATCACCAGCGGGACCGATGCGCAGGGGGAGGTGACCGTGCGCCTGTCCAAGGGCGGGCGCATCGTCAACGGGCAGGGCGCGGACACCGACATCGTGGTGGCATCTGCCAAGGCCTATCTCAACGCGCTGAACAAGCTGCACAGTAGGCTGCACCGCGCCCATCCGCAGGTGTGAGCCTGCCGCCGGGCAGTGCAGGGAGGCTGATTCGCCGAATCAGCCTTTTTTTCGTGCCGCGACCAGCACCGCCCAGGCGCCTAGCGCCAGGTAGCACAGCAGCGACCACTCGGGGATGCCCAGCGTCAGGAAGGTCCAGCCTTTCGCCGCGCATTCCCCGGAGCCGTGCATCAGCTGCTTGAGGACGCCGGACAGCGGCATGGTTTCCAGCATGTAGTCCAGGCCGGGACCGCAGGCGGGCACCTTGTCGGCGGGCAGGTTCTGTATCCAGATGTGGCGCGCGGCGACCGCCACACCCGACAGCGACAGCAGCGCGATCACTCCGGCATAGATGCGCTCGCCGGTGCGCCCCGGACCATGCATTGCGGCCAGCGCGAACACGGCCAGTATCGCGATGAAGACCACGCGTTGCACCATACACAACGGGCAGGGGTCCTGATGTTCAACGTATTGCAGGAACAGCGCATAGCCGATCAGGCCGCCGGCAAACAGGGCGCCGGCCAGATACAGCCAGCGGTTGGAGATATTGCGCCAGGATATATTCATGGGGATGCGTCAGTCAGGATGGGAAGAGTGCGCAACGCGCAGCTTGCCGATTTGACCGGCGCAAGCCGCACGATGCAGCCTGCAATCAGACCGACTTCTTGATGCTGATGACGGCGGGGCCGGCCAGCTTCTTGTTGTAGGTGTCGACCAGATGCTGCAGCGTCACCGATTCCAGATAGTCCAGGATCTTCTCGTTCAGCCCCATCCACAGGTCGTGGGTGATGCAGGGAATCTCCTCGCCGAGGCAGTTGCCCATGCCGCCGCACTTGGTCGCATCCAGCGGTTCGTCGACCGCGAGCACGAGTTCGGCAACCGTGATCTGGTTGGCCGGTCGGGCAAGGTAATAGCCGCCGCCCGGACCGCGCACACTCTCGACGATGTTGTTTCTGCGCAGCTTGCCAAACAACTGCTCCAGATAGGAGAGCGATATGCTCTGGCGTTCGCTGATGGATGACAGCGTGACCGGCGCCTTGCCGCCGCGGGTCGCCAGGTCAACCATCGCGGTGACGGCGAAACGTCCTTTGGTCGTTAATCTCATGTGGTTCTCCAATTAAAAAGGGACATTCGGCGAAGTTGCACAGCAAACTCGACCGCTGCCAATGTGCCCATGGTACAAGACCCAAAATTCTAGTCAACTATGTTGTTCAGGTGGTTCGGGTCGAATTTGTCGGCCGTGGCGCGCTCTTCGTCAGTGCGCACCCCCATTTTCTCGAGCTGCTGCAGGATGAAGTCGATGCGCTGGTCCACGGTCACGCTGTGGCCGATCAGGCCGTGCAACGCTTTGTTGACCGGATCGTTCTGGTCGTTGCCTATCCCGTACGCATTGAAGCCGGCTGATGCCCTGCGTTCCTCGTCCAGGATGCGGGCAGGGATGCCGGTGGCCGTCGCCCCTGCGGGTACGCTCTTCACGACAACTGCGTTCGAGCCGATCTTGGCGTTGTCCCCGATATGGATTGGTCCGAGGATCTTTGCGCCGGCGCCCACCACCACACCATTGCCCAGCGTCGGGTGGCGCTTGCCCTCCTTCCAGGATGTGCCGCCCAGCGTCACGCCGTGATACAGCGTCACGTCGTCGCCGATCTCGGCGGTCTCGCCAATAACGACGCCCATGCCGTGGTCGATGAAGAAGCGGCGGCCTATCGTGGCGCCGGGGTGTATCTCGATGCCGGTTAACCAGCGTGCCCAGTGCGAGAGGTAACGCGCCAGCCATTTCAGGTTGGCGCGCCAGAGACGGTTGGACATCCGGTGCATGATGCGCGCATGAACGCCGGGGTAGCAGGTCAGCACCTCGATGGTGCTGCGCGCGGCCGGGTCGCGGGCGAAGACGCTGGCGATATCCTCCCTAATGTTCCTGAACATCATGCCTCTCCTGGTTGTAACGCGCTCTGAGGCGGGCATTGTACTCCGTTGCGGTGCTCAGAATGCCGCGCAGGATGTTGATCTCTTCCTGCTCAAGCCTGGCGCGGGCATAAAGGCGGCGTAGGCGCTGCATCAGCCGCGCCGGGTTCTGCGTCGTGAAGAAGCCGATGTCGAACAGCGTCCGCTCCAGGTGTGCAAAGAATCCCTCCACCTGTTCGTGGGGTGCGGGCCGTAGCTCTGGGGTCGGCGGCAACGCGGCCTGCGATGCGACGCTCAGTTCGTAGGCCATCACCTGGACGGCCGCCGCCAGGTTCAACGACGAGAAATCCGGGTTGGCGGGGATATGCGCCAGCAGCTGCGCGCGGCCCATTTCCTCGTTGGTCAGTCCGGACATCTCGGTGCCGAACAGCAGCGCCACCGGACTGTCGCCCGCCTGCAGCAGCAGCAGCGGCATCGCCTCGCGCGGCGTCTTTACCTCAATCGAAATGTCGCGCAGCCGCGCGGTCATCGCCACGGTGAACACCACGCCGTGCAGCGCCTCGTCTATCGTTCCGCAAACCACGGCGTTTTGCAGCACATCGTCGGCCCCGGCGGCCATCGCGGTGGCCTGTGGGTCGGGGAAATGGCGCGGGTTGATCAGGTATAGCCGGCCCAGTCCCATGGTCTTCATCGCGCGCGCCGCCGCGCCTATGTTGCCCGGATGGGTGGTGTGACTGAGTACCACGCGGATGTTTTCCAAACTAATCGGTTTATTCAAAACGTGATTCCAACTAAAATACGCGCTGAATTTCCCCAGCTCATTAAAAAGGTCGTACCAATATGCACCCCATGCTCAATACAGCGGTGAAGGCCGCACGTCGCGCCGGCAATCTGATCTACCGTTCCGCCGACAGGATCGATCACCTTACCGTCACCAAGAAATCCCACGCGGATTTCGTCAGCGAAGTCGATCGCGCCGCCGAGCAGACCATCATCCAGACCCTGCTGGAAGCCTATCCGGACCACGCGATTCTAGCAGAAGAGAGCGGCACTCACGGCGAGTCAGACTTCGTCTGGATCATCGATCCACTGGATGGTACGACCAATTTCTTGCACGGTTTTCCGCAGTTCGCCGTGTCCATCGCGCTGCAGCACAAGGGCATCATCACCCAGGCGGTGGTGTACGATCCGGTCAAGAACGAGCTGTTCACCGCCACCCGCGGGCGCGGCGCCTTCCTCAACGACAAGCGCATTCGCGTCACCAAGCGCGTCAACCTGGCCGACAGCCTGATCGGCACCGGCTTTCCCTATACAAAATTCGAACACATGGATGCCTACCTCGGCATCCTCAAGGATCTGATGCAGAAGACCGCCGGCCTGCGCCGTCCCGGTTCGGCCGCGCTGGACCTGGCCTGGATGGCCGCCGGGCGCTATGACGGTTTCTACGAGACCGGGCTGAAAGTTTGGGACATCGCCGCCGGCACGCTGCTGATCACCGAGGCGGGCGGCATGGTCAGCGACCTGCACGGCTCCGACACCTTCCTAAAGACCGGCCACATCTGCGCCGGCAACCCGGACATCCATCCGCAGCTGCTGCAGGTCATGGCGCCGCACCTGACGTCTGCACTGAAAGGCTGACAGGAAACCCGCCTGCGATAGTCTTACGGCGCACGACATGGACACGCTGCTCGTCCTCGCGATCGCGACCATCGTCATCGTCCTGATCTTCGAGTACACCAACGGCTTTCATGACGCCGCCAACATCATCGCCACGGTGATCGCCTCGCGCGCGATGACACCGGTGCAGGCCGTGATGCTGGTGGCCTTCTTCGAGTTCCTTGGCCCGCTGCTGGTCGGCACCGCGGTGGCCAACACCATCGGCACCTTCATCACGCTGGACGACCTCGACCGCGTGCCCGCGCTGGTCATCGTGCTGTGCGGTCTGCTCGGCGCCATCGCCTGGAACCTGCTGACCTGGTGGTTCGGCATCCCCTCGTCGTCGTCGCACGCACTGGTTGGCGGACTGGCCGGCGTGGTCGTGGTCGCCGCCGGTGCCAGCCATGTTGTGTGGGGGTTCGGCGACATGCTGCACGGCGAGCTCAACGGCGTCACCAAGGTCATTGCCGCGCTGCTCCTCTCCCCGCTGATCGGGTTCTGGGCCGGCTTCGTGCTGCACCGCACCATGTTGGCGCTCTTGCGCGGCGCGCATCCCTCGATCAACCGCGACCTGCGCCACCTTCAATATGTCACCTCGGCGGGACTGGCCTTCTCGCACGGGGCGAACGACGCGCAGAAAAGCATGGGCATCCTCACGCTCGTATTGGTGCTCGGCGGCTTCATCCCCAGCTTCGAGGTGCCCTTCTGGGTGATGCTGGCCTGCTCGTCCGCGATCACGCTGGGCATCCTGTCCGGCGGCTGGCAGATCGTACGCACGCTGGGCTTTTCGATCTACAAGATCCGTCCGCTGCACGCGCTCGATTCGCAGATGACCGCCGGCGGCGTGATCCTCGCCTCGTCGCTGTTCGGCGCGCCGGTCTCGACCACCCATGTGGTCGCATCGTCTATTATGGGCATCGGCGCCTCCGAGCGGCCCAAGGCCGTGCGCTGGGGCAAGGCGCGCGAGATCGCCACCACCTGGGTGATCACGATGCCCGGGGCTGCACTGATGGCGATTAGCTGCTATCTTCTGATTCATGCATTCATCTGAGTAACCGTATGCCGCACGCTGCAGTAAAATTCCTAGTTAACCTGCGCGACAGGATCTTCCCGAGGATGCCGGATTTCTTCGGGATGATCACCGAGCAGACCGTCAAGGTCGCGCACACCGTGGACCTGCTGGTCGCCTACATGGAGCATGGCGACCCCAAGGTCGCCGAGGCGCTCAAACAGGACGTGCACGAGGCCGACCTGATCAAGGTGCGCAACCTGCACGAACTCAACGACGCCTTCTCCACCCCGATCGACCGCGAGGACATCTACCGGGCGATCATGGCGCTGGACGACATCGTGCAGTACTGCAAGACCACGGTGCACGAGATGGACGTGCTCGGCGTCACCCCCGATAAGTTCATGCGCGACATTTCGCACAGCATCAAGGATGGCGTGCGCGCGCTGGGCAAGGGCTACGCCAAGCTCGGCACCGTGCCCGCCACCGCCGCGCTGGATGCCAACGTCGCCCGCGAGGCCGACCGCCACGCCGAGAAGCTGTACCGTGCCGCCCTGCCCATCCTGTTCGAGGGCACGGACTACATCAACATGTTCAAGCGCCGCGAGATCTACCGCCACCTGACCAATGCGGCCCACCACATGGCCCAGTGCGCCAACCGCCTGCACGACATCGTGGTCAAGATCAGCTGAGGCCGTTTGATGAATGCACCGGAAAAAACCGCCCACACCCCGATGATGCAGCAATACCTGCGCATCAAGGCCGAACACGCGGACAAGCTGCTGTTCTACCGGATGGGGGATTTCTACGAGCTGTTCCATGACGATGCGGTGCGCGTCGCGAAGCTGCTCGACATCACGCTGACCCAGCGCGGTGCGTCGAATGGCCAGCCGATCAAGATGGCCGGCGTGCCATACCACGCCGCCGAGCAGTACCTCGCGCGACTGGTGAAGATGGGCGAGTCGGTCGCGATCTGCGAACAGATCGGCGACCCGGCTACCAGCAAAGGCCCGGTCGAGCGCAAGGTGGTGCGCATCGTTACCCCCGGCACCGTCACCGACTCCGCGCTGCTCGAAGAAAAGCGCGACAGTCTGCTGCTCGCGGTGCACCAGCGCGGCGGCATGCTGGGTCTGGCCTGGCTGAACCTCGCCTCGGGACAGTTTTTCGTGTGCGAGACCGCCCCCGGCAACCTGCCCGCCGAACTGGAGCGCCTGCAACCCGCCGAGATCCTGCATGCCGAGACCGCGCCGTTGCAGGCCGGCAATCATGCCGCGACCAAGTCGCTGCCGGACTGGCATTTCGAGCTCGACACCGCGCGCCGCGCGCTGTGCCAGCAGCTGGCCACGCTGGACCTCGCCGGGTTCGGCTGCGACGACTACACCGTAGGGCTGGAAGCCGCCGGCGCGCTGCTCGGCTACGCGCGGCTGACGCAGGGGCAGGGCATCGCACACATCCGCAGCCTGCAGGTGTACAGCGCCGACCAGTTCGTGCGCATGGATGCCGCGACCCGGCGCAACCTGGAGATCACCCAGACGCTGCGCGGCGAGCCGGCGCCGACGCTGCTGTCGCTGCTCGACAGCTGCGCGACCAACATGGGCAGCCGCCTGCTCGCCCACTGGCTACACCACCCGCTGCGCGACCGCAACGTGTTGCGCATGCGGCTGGATGCCGTGGACGCGCTCGGCGGCCTGCACCGCAAGGTCCACGAACAGCTCAAGCCCGGCGTCGACGTCGAGCGCATCACCGCGCGCATCGCGCTGAAGTCGGCCCGGCCGCGCGACCTGTCCGGGCTGCGCGACACGCTGCTGACCCTGCCTCAACTGCACAGCCTGCTAGCTGCCTGCGACGCGCCATTGGTCAGGCAACTGACCGATGCGCTGCAGGCAGATGCCGAACTGGTCGGCCTGCTGCAAAGGACGCTGAAGGCCGAGCCTTCAGCCGTGCTCAGGGAAGGCGGCGTGATCGCCGACGGTTTCGATGCCGAGCTGGACGAACTGCGCGGCATCCAGACCAACTGCGGCGACTTCCTGCTGGCGCTGGAGGCGCGCGAGCGCGCGCGCACCGGTATCGACAAGCTGAAAGTCGAATACAACCGCGTGCACGGCTTCTACATCGAGGTGAGCTTCGCCAACGCCGACAAGGTGCCGGACGACTATCGCCGCCGCCAGACGCTGAAGAACGTCGAGCGCTATATCACGCCGGAGCTGAAGGCCTTCGAGGACAAGGCGCTGTCCGCCAACGACCGGGCGTTGGCGCGCGAGAAGCTGCTCTACGATCAACTGCTGGAATCGCTCGCGCCGTTCATCCCGCAGCTGCAGCGCATCGCCGTCGCGATGGCCGAATTGGACGTGCTCGCCACGTTTGCCGAACGCGCCGCGACGCTGAACTTCTGCGCGCCGCAGTTTTGCGACGATGCGCAGATCACAATCCGCCAGGGCCGCCATCCGGTGGTGGAGGCGCAGACCAGAGAAAAAGGCGAATCTCAGTTCACGCCGAACGACGCCCAGCTTTCCGATGCGCGCCGCATGCTGCTGATCACTGGCCCCAACATGGGCGGTAAATCGACCTACATGCGCCAGACCGCGATCATCGCGCTGCTCGCGTATGTCGGCAGCTTCGTGCCCGCCGAGTCTGCCGTGCTGGGCGAGATCGACCAGATCTTCACCCGCATCGGCGCGTCGGACGACCTGGCATCGGGGCGCTCCACCTTCATGGTCGAGATGACCGAGGCCGCCAACATCCTGCACAACGCCACCGACAAGAGCCTGGTGCTGGTGGACGAGATCGGCCGCGGCACTTCCACGTTCGACGGCCTCGCGCTCGCCTACGCGATCGCCCGCCACCTGCTGGAAAAAAACCGCAGCTACACGCTGTTCGCCACCCACTACTTCGAGTTGACGCGGCTGGCCGAGGAATACACCCAGCTCGCCAACGTCCACCTCGCTGCCGTCGAACACCAGCACAGCATCGTGTTCCTGCACTCGGTCAACGAGGGCGCGGCCAGCCAGAGCTACGGCCTTCAGGTCGCCGCGCTCGCCGGCGTACCCGCCGACGTGATCAAGGCCGCGAAGCGGCAACTGCTCAAGCTGGAACAGCACAGCGCCGCACAGAACCCACAGGGCGACCTGTTCGCCGCCGGACCTGCATTTGGTATGGGGGAAGCGCCGGAGCCGGAAGAGCACCCGCTGGTGTCGGCAATGCGCGACGTGCAGCCGGACGAGCTGAGCCCGAAGGCGGCGCTGGAGAAGATTTATCAGTTGAAGAAACTGGTGTAACAGGCTGTCGAGGCAAACAGGCTTACCTTATCTTGTGGATTTCGTTTGGAGTACCAGCGATGAATCGCGACGCAATTCAATTTGCGCCCCTCGCCTACAGAGTTGCGCGCATCGCCGCTCTCATTCTTCTGCCGATATCACATATTGGCTGCACGCATGTTCAACTCTACGATAGCAAACGTCCCTCCAATGAAATTTCTATCATCAAACCCTATTCGGCCTTCCAAGAATATGGTGTAGGTGGCAAAGATTTGGTTTACATAATGGAAGTAGATGGTACAAAGGCGGGCGCAGACGGATTTGGAGAGATCAAGACATTACCCGGACGACACTCCATCACAGCTGAACTGCAATTCCGACGCAGTAAATCCCATCACCTGTTTGAAACAAAAAAACTTGAAGTTCTGAATTTTGAAACAGAAGCTGGGAAGGAATACCTTGTCCATGGAAGACATGGCGGTCCCACCGGCTCGAGAATCTGGATTTCCGAGATAGGTACAGGCAAAGTGGTGGCGGGAAATGCTCCACCCGCTCACATCACCCCCGACAAGCATGCTTCGATTCCTTTCGTTAAACCTGTTTGGATTTATTCGGAGGCATTTCGCATGTTTGGCCAAGTAGTCTATGAACGACATGAAGGTACTTTAATCGTTAACAATGGCTCTGTTCTGATTCAATCATGCATAGCCGGAGATTCATACCGGGGATGCACCGACGAGAAACCAAAGGTCTCAATAGAGAATATTCAAAAAATAGTTCCAGGCAAGTTTTATACAGATATCGGCTATGGCGTCAGGGAAGAGGAGGGGCGTGACCTATGGATCGAAGCCATCTTCCTTCACTACATTGAATCTGGGAAGGCAAAATACTTGGTACTAACCGGCATACCGAGCGATTCTGAATTAGACAGTTACATTTATTCAGCATTGCTTCGCGCCAATAGATAGCACACTGAAGCATATATTAGCCGAAAGGGGCAGCTTCGCATTTGCCGCTGAAAGCGCGCATCAATGCGATCTAAAGAGTAGAGCTAAAGGGGTCAGCTTTGCACCTACAGCCCCGCCCCTTATCCACCCGCAGGCTCAAACAACACAAATCCCGCATACCGTTTCATCGCCTGCCGTTTCTCGGGCGGCATCAGCAGCCCCAGCACGGAGGTAACGACCCGCACATGCCACGACAAGGGTGCCGGGCGGCGCAGGCGCGCGGCTTCATCCGCAAAATATCTGATCTCTTTCGGTTGCCATCCGGCTGCGGCAAAGAAGCCGAAGTAGTCTACGGGCTCGAACAGGAAGGGGGCGTTCTTCATTGCGCGGCTCATGCCGCTGCGCCTTCTGTATTCGTATGAGGCCGGGGAGAAGTAATCGACGAGCCAGTAGCGGATCGCTGGCCGGGCGCGCAGGTCGGCGCCGAGTGCGGCCACTGCGTCTTCGGGCAGGTAAGGGGTGACCGCCTCGGTCAGCACCAGGATGTTGCGCGAGCGGTTGGTCACGTCATTCAGCAGTTGCCGCCGGGCCTGCGCATCGGCGAGGTCGAGCGCGATGCTTTCGAGCTGGCAGCGCGGCTGCTCGCTTGCGAGCCGGGTGCGCTTCCATTCGACAATGTGGGGAAAGTCGGCCTCGATCCAGCGCAACGTCGCGGGCAGTGCCATGCGGTAGGGACGGGTATCCAGCCCGGCCCCGAGGTTTAGGATCGTGTCCACTCCTTCGGCAATCGCCTGCTGGATGAATTCGTCGATGAGACGAGTGCGGATGAGTACCGACCAGCCGCCCATCATCGCTTGGGGCGGCAGGCTGGTGATGATGTCCCGGCCGTGCTCAGCTCGATGTAATCGATATCGCCGCTCTTGGGGCGTCGCGGCTCACGAATCCGCAAAGGTGGATCACCTCGCTCTTGCCTCTATCGGGTATGTGCGGGAGGTGTATTTGACTTGCGTAGTTTAGGTCTCTATTATCCATGCTGCTTGTATTGATAATTGAGGGGAGATGGGATGCGTTTGTTGAAACCGGCGTTAATTTTTTTCATGGCGTTTGCGTTAATAGGCTGTGCTGCCACGAAGCAGTCCAAAGTGTCGGCCAAGAATCATCGTGCTCCGGTTTTGATCGGGCCGATTGCAAACATTAAAGGCGACAAAATAGCCAATCAACAAAAGACCAAAATATCGGATCTTGATGTAGAAGCAGAATCTTACTCATCCTTTTCGAGTAGTACTAATGGATACAGCAGCAGCTGGGGTAATGCAGAACATGAACGCAAGTTTGACGAGTACCTGAGGAAAAATGCCAGCGATCCTGCGGGGGAGACGGTTATTGAGGAGGTTACTGTCAGTTCATACTACTTATTTGCACCAGGTAAAACCACCGAGTCGGCGTGGACTGGAATGAGCGGTGCAAATTACAAAGTATCAAAATCCAAAAAGGGTGTGACCCATGAATAATATTTCTCGGCTATTTATTGCGTCGTTCTTTT
>DASWTZ010000133.1:0-29177 GCA_036401875.1 Gallionella sp. | reverse complement strand
CCGTTCATGGAGAAGTTGCCGCAGATATGGTTGCTGGTCACCCTGTAGTTGTGGCTGCCGGTGTGCAGCGCGATGCCGCCGCCTGCGCCGTTGCGGCTGCCGTTCTCCGTGATGTGGTTGTGGTGGATGCGCACGAAGTTGTTCTTCGCATCGGTATAGCCGCCGAACCAGCCGTCGTTGGCGGGGATCACGCCCGGGTTGGCCAGATTCGGATGCCCAAGCCGGATGCCGCCGCCATAGACGCCGTTGTTTCCGGTGATCTCGTTGTTGCTTATCTCCAGGTACTTGGCGTAGCCGTTGACGAAGATGCCGCCCGCATTGTCCGAGCCGCTGACGGTGAAGCCGTCGATGCGCGCATTGCGGATGTTGATGAAGGCCTGCGTCCCGCTGGCCTTGGCCAGCACGGTGATGCCCGGGCCCTCTTCCGTATTGAACAGGTCGGTCGTGACCTGCCCCGGCAGCAGGTCGAAGCCGCCTGTGGTCAGCAGCTGGCCGATCTTGCCGCGCCAGGCCATCACTTTGGCTGGCGTCTTGATCGCATTGATGTGCGTGGACGGAGCGCCCCAGCCTTGCAGGCGGACGGCTTTGTTCATGATCACCAGCTCATCGTAGGTTCCGGGCGGCACCATGATCATGTCGCCGCGGTTGGCGGCGTCGATAGCTGACTGAATCGTGGTTCCGGGCGTCACCACTCGGATCACGTTGGACGCGGTGGGGCCGTAGCCGCCGACAGTCACCGTGACGCCGGTGACGCTGCTCTTGCCATTGCCGCGCGTGACCTGCAGTTGCCCGGTGGTCGCACCGTTCGGCACACGGGCGATGATGATGCCATCGCTCCATGAGACGATGGGCAGGGTCGTGCCGTTGAGGATCACCGCGCCGGTGCCCTGGGTCGTTCCGAAACCATGGTCGCGGAATATGGTCGGCGTCGTGACTGCTGTGCCGTCGAAGGCCGGGTTGGGCACCTCCACCATGCCGGCCGAGACGATAGTCAGCTGCGGCTGAATGTTGGGATCGGTGGACGGAGGCTGCACATAGGGGCCGTTGAAGCTCACGCCGCCTTTGGTCTTGCCTTCCACCGAGTAGATGACCGGCACGCCGCCATCGGGCTCGCAGTCCAGCGGGAACTGGGACGAACCGGCGAACGCGGCAACCGGAGAGACCGGCGTATCCAGGTATGTGGTCTTGCCCGGCAGGTACTGGAAGGTGAAGCAGAACTGGCTGTACTGCCGGCTGAAGTTGGGATCGAGGATCATCTGCCCGAAGGTCGGCGAACCGGCGCGCGTGTCCTGGATCGGACCTGGGTCGTTCATGCAGGTTGTGATCATGTTGGGCGACACGCCCGAGGGGAACGGCGGGTTGATGGTGTAAGAGGACGGCACCAGCGCATTGAAATGGCCCCACTGATCGGCATAGACACGGGATATCTCGCGCCCGGACCAGTCACGAACCGACACCGGTAGCCAGGACGGCGCATGCTTCTCGCCATAGGTGGGCGCATTCGGATCGAACTCGTTGGAAGCATTGTCGAGGATGAAACCCACGACGTGCCCCGCAACCGGCACCTCAGTGAACATGTGGAAATCGGCCGGCGTGTTCATGCCCTGGGCGACGACGACCTTCTTGCGGTCACACTGGCTCCAGGTCTTGCCAGGATTGAGCGGATCGTAAGAGAGGTTGGGCACCATCTGGTCGGTGAACAGGTTGAGAAACTGCGGCACGGGCAGCGGATCGCCCACGCATTCCGGTGGCAGAGCCAGCGGCGAGGGCGCCGGGGGATCGCCGAACGCCACGTTCTTGTCGCCGTTGCCCTGGTGCAGGTATCCCGGAGGCGTCATCGCTTCCACGACATAGGTGCCCGACGGCAGTTCCGGTTTTCCCGCCGGTCCACCGAAGGCATAACCGCCGTCGAACACGGCCGGGCGCACCTGGTTGAAATTGCGCAGGCCGTCGTAGCAGTCGGTGGTCACGCCGTTGCTAACGAAGGCCGGCCCCTGGCAACCGGTGGGCTTGGCGTCGTCCCAGCTGTCGGTCCAGGCCACGTCCACGGCATCGCCGCGGCTAAAGCCGGCGGCGGCATTGCGCTTGACGTCCTCTGGTCCTTGCACGACGCTGCCGTCGCTCCAGCCGAACGGATGATTGTCGACATCGGCCAGCAGGGCCATATATCCCTGCGAGCTGAGGTCCAGGCAACCTGCGCCTGCGAGATTCGGCTGGTCGATCTTGCCATCGTTGTCACAATCGCGGTACAGGTTGATCTGCACGCGCGGGATGCCCGGCTCCCAGTTCTCGGCGGTTGCATAGCGCGGGTCATCTTCGGCGCGGGTGATGCCATAGTGCACGATGCCGCTGATGCCTCCGTTCTCGCCTATCGCATAGTTCGCCTTGCCCCACTCGATGACGTTGGTCTGGCCGAGGAAGGTCTGGATGCCTTCAAGCAGGACCGGACCGGTCTCGGTGCGCGACAGGTTGTTGCCGGCCGGCCCGATCAGCGGCGTGGTAGTGGCCGCCCCGGTTACGGGATCGGTATCGAACTGCGGCTGGGGGTTCAACTGGTTCCACGACGGCATCGTCCATCCGTTGTGGGGAAGTATCTGGCCGCCGTTGTCCACCACCACCGTGGCACCGGTCGCCTTGAAGCGGGCGAAATCGACTTCGGCGACCAGCCAGTTGAAGAAGGGGAACACCTCCTTGAAATACGCATTCCCCTGCAGATCGGTGGCCATCGACTGATAGATGCTGCCGTCGCGGAAGCGCAGGTTCATCGCCTGGTCCGGGATGCCGGTCTCGCCGGCGTCATGGAAGCCATTCTGGTTGGTATCGAAAAATGCGCTGGCCTGGTAATGGGCGTACCAGTCGAATACCGGCACATCCAGCAGGCTGACCAGCGTGCTGCCCGCCGGCACGCTCACATTGGTCGTGGCGAAGAGGCGGTCGAGGAACTCGTCCCAGATGACGAGTTGGTAGGTGCCCGCGGGCACATTGGGAATGGAGAAGGTGCTGTCTGCGTTGCACGGGGCGGTGTAGATGGCGCGTCCGCCCACCATGGCGATCTCGTTCAGGCCTACCCAGCAATTTGGCACGGGGCCGCCGGTGAAGAAGGTGAAATTGGGCGGGCGCGACATGTGCTGGTTCACCACCCTGCCGGTGATGGTGGCCTTGCCGTTAAGTACCGTCGTGTCCTTCAGGTCCCTGACGAAGCCGATGTCCACATGGTGGCCGGCCGGCCCGATCTCCTGCAGGAACGGTGGCTCATTGGGTCTCACAAAGGCATCGATGCCTTTTGTGCCTTCGATGGTGGAGGTCTGGTGCCAGCCCGTGGCGGGCGGGACCGCCTCTATGGTGTATTTGCCGGGAAACAGGTACTTGATGAGTGCGATGCCGTCCGGCCCGGACTTGACGAAGCCGCTGCCCAGCGCCAGCACTGCGGGTGAACCGTCCGGGTTGTAGACGAAGCTGCCGTCCGCATTCTGCTGGTAGGTGGTCCCGATCGGGTTGGCGAAAGCATCCTGCGTCACCTGCCCTCCAGATGCCCCGTAGGTGCCCCCCGCCTCCTTGAGGGTGATGTTGAAGTTCGCCAGCCCCTTTTCCTGCGGCAGGTTCGGCGTGCTGCTGATGGGCTGGTTGTCCTCGAACACGAAGATCGATATCTGCGCCGTGGGGACCGGTGTCTTGTTCACCACGATGGTCACCGCGATCTGTCCCGGTGCGATCTGCGCGCCGCCCATCTGGTAGCCGCTGCGCGGCAGGACGGAAACGTAATAACGCTTTGTCGCATCCAGCGCGAGCGTTGCAGGGGACTTGGCAGGGTCGGTGCTGTTGCCGGCGGCGACCACCGGCATGTAGCTGGTATGGAAGTTCAGCGAGCGGTTGCTGGCGTCGGCCGGCACATTGGGCACGGAAACCTTGGTGGCGTCCTCCTCTACCAGCCAGCGATAATCGGTCACCGCCGTCACGCCGTCAGGACCGACCACGTTGATGGTCAGTGCATAAGCCTGGGGTTGCGACAGAACACCTGACAGAAGCAGCATAAGAATCAGGCGGCATGAATTCTGTATTGATGCACCAAAAGTGCCTCTGGTATGAGTGTCCATATTACCTCCCTGGGTTGTACGGCTCGTCAATGCAAACTGCCATTTCGGCATCGGAGCTGCCGCCAATTTGCCGCGAATCAGTAGGATCAAGTTTCAGTCAGTCATCCAGCTCACACAGCTAGGCATACCCTTTATTTGACTAAAGAGCGAGAACGTATCTTGGCGGGAGTGACTGTAGGAGAATCACCTGCAATGAATAACTCGCTATAACTGCCAGACAGGGGAGCTGAAAGCTGGCTGTCGGTTGAATAGGCATGCAGGGAAAGCGTACATCTCATCGTCATGCGCGCCATAGTATTTTGCGATGATCCCATCGAGGTAGGAATCGCCGAACGCAATAGCGCAACGCCTGATCGAGTCCGATATCCTGACGATGTCTATCCGCCCGCCGGAACTCTTGTCGAGAATGTCGAAAACGGCACGGGCGCATAAAACCCGCTCCATCGCATGCACGATATCGAGCATCATCAACAGGTGCGGACTCGCGACGTTGATCGTCTCGCCGTTGGCACCCTCCGTCGCAATCAGGTCCATGGATATTTTCACGACATCTTCCACGTCGATGATGTTGCGCATCGCATTGCCCCAGACATGGAATCGTTCCGAGCGTGTAATGCGCTCGTACAGAAAATTCAGCAGGGTATGAGGATTCGGCGTATTCCCGGCCACCTGGGGCAGCCGGAGGATCAGGTGCCTTGCACGCTCGCGTACAAGGTTTTCCATCCTAATCTTGTGTTGCACGTATTCACTGTTGCGCGAGGCGGGATCCTCGATACTGCAAGTGCTGAAGTATACGATCCGCTCGCTCGCCGGTGTCCCTGCTAGGACGGATTCGAGCCGCGTGCGTTCGCGCAGGTATTCGCGTTCGTCCCTGCATCCCGAGTTGGAAACGCCGGCCGCATAGAAGCACGTTCCGCCAAGCGCGTCCGCTCCGCAGCGGCCCAATGCGCTTGCGATCAGCCCGGAGCCGATGATCATGTCCTGACTCCTGATCGATCAGCCAATACCGCGCCAGTCTCCTCACAGGGCTCGGCGTCATATTGGACGCAATCCATCCAGACATCCAGCCGGGACCTTTTCGCAATGTTTGAGTTCCGCCCGAACACATTCTTGCGGTTAATCACGCTCCAGAATGTCGCCCACAGGATCTTCATATCCATCCCAGTGGACATATTTTCGATGTAGGCGATATCCATCCTGATGCTTTGCTCTTTGGTCAGCAGGTCGCGCCCTGATACCTTGGACAGACAGGTGACACCCGGCTTCACGGACAAATACTTGTCGCGATATTTTCCGTAGAGCGCAGACACCTCGGGTATCTCGGGGCGCGGCCCGACCAGCGTCATGTTGCCCAGCACGACGTTCAGGAAATTGGGCAACTCGTCGATGCTGGTCTTGCGAATGAAGCTGCCGACGTGGGTGATACGCGGGTCTGTTTCGTAATGAAAATGGAAGTCCAGATCACCGTGTTTGCTGTAATCGTAGAGTTCCGGAAACCGTTCTCTGGAATCGATATACATGCCGCGCAGTTTGAACAGCTTGAATGGCTTCCCGTTCTGACCCACCCGTGTCTGGATGAACAGAGGGTTGCCTCTGCTTTCGAGCCTGACCGCGATGGACGCCAGAATAATGACCGGCAGCGAACAACAAAGCAGTATCAGCCCCAGCACCAGATCCAGGCATCGCTTTGCATATAGATTACCGGCAGCACGCAAACCCGGAATGAATACCTGCTTTATCTGTAGCTGGCTGGCCATAGCATTCTCCCGAACAAAGTTGACTGTCTATCGAATGACGGCGGCCTACGAATCCCGTGCAACCGTCATCCCGGTGTGACGTCATCTTGTCCAACAAGCGTATGGCGATAAATATGATGACGGCCTTATTTGGCCTAGCTTGAACTACGCAAATAATCTGCGCGCAGACTGCATGCCGACGGACTACCGCCCCCAGTACCGCCTGGATTCCATGTAGGTGGATTAGGTAAAGCGCGTAGCCTGGTTGCTTCGAAAACAGCTACGAATGTCCGCAACACGCCGTATGAATGGCACCCGTGCGGATGGAGGGGAAGATTTAAAACTACAGTGTAGTCGCCAGCAGCACATGCCCACGGACACATTGCCGTGGATCATGGAACGCATTACCAATAGAGGATATTGCGTTTCTGTTCGGATGCTGTAATGTTTGACCCTGATCTTGTCGCGGACTTGATCGAGTAGTTTTGGAGAGATTTTCAGTGGAGCTTTTATCGGAAATTTTGGGGTGTGCCATTTCACCGCATATAAAAACAATGGGTTGTGAAGAACCCAGATGGCACACCTCGAAGGTGCCTTTCACAGCATTGTTTAGGGTGTCTACTTTACGTTATGCCCCTTATGGAGAAATATGAGCAATATCACCGTCCGCCAAGCTGTCCTATCTGACATAGAAGCACTTATCCCGCTCTTTGATAGCTATCGCCAGTTCTATGGCCGCCCTAGCGACATTTCCGCCGCGCGCGTGTTTTTGCTCGACCGCTTCAATCACGGTGAGTCATTCCTGTTCATTGCTCATGTCGGCAATACACCTGTTGGTTTCACTCAACTCTATCCAAGTTTTTCGTCGGCTTCACTTGCCCGTGTGTTCGTGCTCAACGACCTTTTTGTGCATGAGCAAGCTCGCAGGAAGGGCGTGGCATCAAAACTGATGACCGCTGCTACTGAGTTTGCAAAATCATTGGGGGCTGTTCGTGTCTCGCTCTCAACCGCAACGACTAATCAAACTGCCCAAGCCCTTTATCAATCCGCCAGATGGAAACGCGATGAACAGTTCTTTGTCTATCATTTCGCAATCTAGGCATAACCACTCGGTCAAGCAGGACGCGCTGCCGCGCGCCTGTTATCTCAAACGTTAGCCGTCTCAACAAGGAGAAAAATAATGCTTCGAGGACTGAAATTGGTTCACTTTGGCGGTCTAGTAATTTTTCTGGGCAGTATTCTCACTTTCATAGTCATCTCAGCACTTATCGAAGGTGCCAGCTTGGAGAATATCGCCTTTGGGCGAAAAATCATTAGTGCAGGCACCAATGCTCTGACACTCCCTGGAATGTGGGCTCTCGCCATTACCGGCGCATGGATGGGCTACAGACGTTATGGCTTGAAACAACGATTTTTCCAACTCAAGCTATTGCTCATTACGCTGGTCGTTATTAACGCATATTTCTTTGTTGTACCCGCCGTAACTTCGGCAACAGAAATTGCCGTTCGTTCTCTTGCACAAGGTCACCTCCTTCCTGAGTACAAGGCCGCGTATATGCAAGAGTCAATTTTTGGAGCAGTAAATGTTTTGCTTACTGTGGCAGCAGCAGTTATTGGAGTATGGAAAGTTGGTGCCAAATCCACACACGGCTAACATGGCGTTCGAGAGGGACGCAGCAAAAGCTGCGGAGCGTTTTATGCATCAAGACGTACGCCCGTACAGAGACCGAAAGGAGGTGCAGACCATGCCGGATATGAAGAGTGAGATCACCCCGGAAATTCTGCAGGCCTTTGCCGATGCCTGGAATCGCCACGATGTCGATGCCCTCATGTCATTCATGACGGAGGATTGCATCTTCGAAGCCTCTGCGGGCCCTGAAGTCTGCGGCACCCGATATGCAGGGCATGAGGCCGTGCGGGCTGGCTTTGCGGAGGTCTGGGCTACCTTTCCCGATGCACACTGGGGAGACGCGCGCCATTTTGTCCATGGGGATCGGGGCGTGTCCGAGTGGACGTTCACAGGTACGCGGGCGGACGGCACGCGCGTCGAAGTGCATGGCTGTGACCTCTTCACCTTTCGCGACGGCAAGATCGCATTGAAAAACTCTTACCGCAAGAACCGTCCCGCAAAATCAGTGGGATCGGTCTGAACTGACGCCATAGATTGTTAGTCTCGAATACATTCAGCACCTGATTTTTCCGCCAACCTTGGTGTGATAGAAACATGCACTGAAGGAGAAGCGTCATGCGGAAAATTTCCAGGATTACTCCATGCCTTTGGTTTGACGATCAGGCCGAGGAAGCGGCGCAGTTCTACACGTCCATTTTCAGGAATTCACGCATCGGGCGCACCACTCGTTACGGGGAGGCCGGGCACGAGATCCATGGCAGGGCTGCGGGTACCGTGTTGACCATCGAGTTCGAGCTCGACGGGCAGACCTTTACCGCGCTCAACGGCGGCCCGTTGTTCAAGTTCAACGAAGCGGTTTCATTCCAGATCAACTGCGAAACGCAGGAAGACATCGACTACTACTGGGAACGGCTCACGGCGGGCGGCGACGAGAAAGCCCAGCAGTGCGGCTGGCTCAAGGACAAATTCGGCGTTTCATGGCAGGTTGAGCCCACCGTGATAGCCGATTTGCTGAACGATGAGGACCATGCAAAATCCGAGCGTGTGATGACCGCGCTGCTCCAGATGAAAAAGCTCGACATCGCCGCGCTTCTGCGTGCGCATGCCGGATAGGGTGTATGGATAGACTTTTTCTACAGCGTCGTTATATGAGGAGGTTCGCATGTCTAAATCGGGTATGGTCCGTGCAAACGGACAGGAACTTTATTACGAAGTACACGGTGAGGGACAGCCGCTCATCCTGGTGATGGGGATTGGATACGACTCCACACTGTGGACAATCGCGCAGGTTCCTGCACTGTCGCAGAAGTTTCAAGTCATCATCTTCGACAACCGCGATGCTGGCCGCAGCTCGCAGGCCACCAGCGCGTACACAATCGCAGACATGGCCGACGACACGGCCGAGGTGATGGACGCGCTCAATATCAAGAAGGCACACGTCTGTGGTCTGTCGATGGGAGGAATGATCGCGATCGAGTTCGCACTCCGTCATCCCGATCGCCTGGATCGGATGATCCTGACTGGCACGCCCGGGGCGCCGGCTCGCTCGGTATTCCACCCGATCATGACGTGGAACTGGGTCAAGGCGAACGACAAGACCGGCGAGACATTCGCCGGTGAGCAATTCACTTGGCTGTTCTCCGGTGCGTTCCTGCGCAACAAAGAGGCGGTTCAGCAGACCATTGCGATGCTCTCGAGCAATCCCAATCCTGTCGGCCCATCGGCCTATAACCGACAGGCCCAGGCGTTCCTCAAGTTCGATGCGCTCGATCAGTTGGGCGGCGTGAAGGCACGCACCCTCTGCATCGTCGGCGAGCAAGACATCCTGACGCCCGTGCACGAGTGCCGCGAGGTCGCCGACAAAATTCCGGACGCCAAATTCGAAGTAATCAAGGGCGACGGCTCTTCTCACGGCGTGCCGATCGAACGTTCGGACGACTTCAACGGCCTGGTCACGAAGTTTCTGTCCTGATACTCGGGATTAAGTGGTCGTTTTTTCCCGCTTGGCTGAGATGCTCAAGCGGGCCGGTGATATCTACTTCCAGTGCCCGCTACATGCCCATCCGCCGCTTCAGCCATACAGCGTATTAGCGCGCTCAAAAATTCATGGCTGCAAATGCCTGCTGATACAGCCAATGACCAAAATCGCTGGGATGATTGATGTTGTTGCCTAGCAGAGAAGGCTGGTCTTTGCGTTGCAGGACCATGGCCCAAGTATCGAATACGTTCACATAGGCACAATTGCTTTCTGCCGCAGCCTGCCTGGTCGCTTCGGCATAAAGGTTCATGCGATGGGTGCCGTAGTGCCATTCCTCGTTGGGCGGGAAGGCCGAGAAGAGGATCACGTCGGCATGTTTCAGATTCCTGACCATCCCTACGAGCGTTATAAGGTTCTGTTTGAATTGTTCCGGGGTGGCGCCTCCGAGGTTATGGTCGTTCATCCCCCATCCCAGCAAGACCAGAGCGGGAGCAGTTGTCCCCACAGTGCTATCCCACGCAGCGAGCGCCTGTGTGGAAGTGTAGCCGGGTTTTGAGACATCCTCGACCACGATGGTTGAACCGGGGAACCGGTTCTGCAGGTAGTTTCCGTACAGGGTCGTGAATCGCAAACTGGTAGTTGTGGCTTCTCTCCCGGCAGTGATGCTGTCGCCGTACGAGACGATCCGGAAAGATCCACCCGCTGCAAGTTTTGTGCGGGTATCAGTCAGGTATCGAGCCTGGTCGTTTGGCTTGGCGAAATCTTCGCCATTGGATGTCTCATAATCCACCCAGACGAAGAAGGGGTGGTTCGTATATCCCGGGAAGTTCTGTTCATCAAAGTCATGCCGGCCATACAGTACATTGGTCGAGAAATCCGGGATGCGCGAACCCATTGTTCGTGTGATCGTGCCATTCGGGTAATCGACCGTGTAATCGACACCTTCCTGATAGGCGATGCCATTGGGATCGTTTGCCTGATAGCTGCTCCGTACCATGACGTTCCCGCTTACCAGCCTATCGAAAGTGAGCTTGCCGGGAATGGTGGAGGCAAGCACCAAGCTCTCGCCGGACACGCGCATAAATTTGCCTCTTGCGGGTGTCACTACCGATACGGAATATTCCTGCGTCGTGCCATCTGCAGCTGTTACGGTGTAAGCGACCGGGAGACTGAAGTCACGCGTTACGCCCGAGTCTGGACTGACGCTAGCTCCCGTGTGGACAATCGTTGGCGTCAAACTCGTTACATCCGCCCCATACAGCGCAAGTTCTATGGTATGCGTCGTTTCATTGATGGTTCCCGTCACCCATGGGGAAGTGAAATAGAACGACGTGATCGATTTGGGGCTGCTGACAGACAGGCCGCTATTCGGATCCGAGCATCCGCACAATGCAATGGCCAGCAGGCCACTCAAAGCAATCAGCATCTTTCGCATTCCCCACTTCATGCCTTCCAGTACCCTTGGTACATGCCCAGCCGCCGCTTAAGCCACAGCGGCAGCGCAGACTCGGCTTTGCCCAGCCGGTAACCGGCCAGTTTCAGCAGGGTACGCAGCCAGGCTGACGGCAGCAACTGTGGCGCACGTCTTAACAACCATGCCGTTTCCGAGATGACGAAGCGTGCGCCCTCCCCTTCGGGTTTGCCGAATCTTCTCAGCAGCCACGGCTCGCGCGCGTGCATCACGCCGATGTCGAAATAGCGCCGGAATTCCTGCGTCATACGGTAATCATGCGAATGGTGCACCGCAGCATCGGCGCGATAGGCCAGTTTCCAGCCGGACAGCAGCATGCGCGCGGCCACGCACATGTCCTCGCCGAAAATAACGTCCTGCGGGAAGCCGCCGACAGCCGTCAATGCCGATTTGCGGTACGCCGCGAACGAGTTGGACAGGTAGGCCGTCTTGATCCCCAGTGCTGGGATGTCGGCGGCGGAGCGGATGGCGCTGGACTCGGGATAGTTGAAGTGCCGGGCATGCGCGGCTATCGGACCGGCATCCCGGTGGGGCAGCTGCCGGCCGCACACCGCGCCCACCTCGGGATCGTCGAAGGCGACCAGCAGATTGGAGATCGAGTGCGGGGAAGCGAGGATGGCATCCTGCGTCAGGTACACGACGAACTCGGCATCAGCAAGCATCCCTGCCGCCATCTGCCGCGTCCCGCCGTGGTTGAATGATGCGCGCGGGATGCTGTGAACCTGAAGTCCTGCCGCAGCCGCCAGCGAGGGCGTCGCATCGGTCGAACCCGAATCGATCACCAGCGCAGGCGGCCTGACCGACTGGGCCGACCAGGCACTCAACCAGCCATTCCACGTTGCGCCCGCATTCAGCGTGGGCACACAGAGCGCAACCCTGTTGATATCCGTCATCATCGTCTGGTTCTCCCGGTTCATTGCGAGGGGCTGCGCCACTTCGAGTAATCGGCATGCAACAGTCCGGACAGGCCGTCTAGTTCGGCGTGATACAGGCGGACCAGATGTTCCGGATAGCTGACCGTGGACCCCGAAGCATGCGCATCCTGCCGGTAGACGAGCCAGTTGACGATGCGGCTGTGCTTCAACCTGCCGAGCAGGTTCGAGCAGCCCCAGTGCCGGAGCAGCAACGCCATTCTTTTCGCAATTCCGGCCAGCGCGATGCTCCTGGCGATACGCGCAGGGTTGACCTTCTCGTGCAACACCTCGGGCACGTAGCCATCGTCCACGCCGAGGAAGCCGTATATCCTGCGCGCGAAGCGAGCCGGGTCGGCCGCCAGCTCGTCGAAATCCAGTATCAGCAATGCACCGCGGTCAAACAGCGAGAGGATGTGCCGGAGGTTGGTGCAGTACCTTCCCTCGTCGACGATGAAAGGAAATTCCTGCAGCGCATCGGCAAAGCCTCCCGAGAACAGGCCGACCCTGACCAGGTGCAGATAAGAAGAATGTGCGCGCTCGAAGGGGTTGCGCAGGCAGCAGATCAGCTTGACGCCGGGATTGTAGGCATGCAGACGCCGTATCGCCTCCGGACTGGAGAAGTAGTCGTGGCTCAGTTCGCCGCACAGGCTGCCAGCCGGCGCATCCCTGAAGAACCGCGCATACCAGTCACCCCCCCTGTCATAGAATTTGTCGAAGAAATAGATGTCCTTGGATACCGGAACGAACACGCCGGGATGTCCGCGCAGCGCCTCATAGATCCAGGTAGAGGCGGTCTTGCTCGGCCCGAGAAAGATGAAGTCAACCATCGCTTCCCCCTTTAGCAGTTGTTTGTCGTGTTTCATTCATGCACCCAGCACATAAGCCAGCACCGTGACGTTGATGGAAACCAGCATGAAGCCAAACAGCAGCACCCACTCCGCCCTGATCGGGACGGACCTCTTGAAGCGGATCGCGCCAGACAGCAGCGCATGCACCAGATACGGCACCAGATATAGGTAATAGCGCCCCGACTCGAACACGTGTACTACCCCGGTCACAAATAAGAAGATCGTCAGTACCGACAGCAACGCGATGAACGCCCTCGCCCCGTCCTCGCCGTGGCTGACGGACAGGCAAAAGGACAGGAAACGGTAGAACACGAACAGCAGCAACAGGTAGAGTGGCAGCAGCGCGATGAAGAACTCGGTCGCCGACGGCAGAATGATGAAGCCCGCGTAGAACACCACCAGGCTGATGGCCGGGTTGTAAGACTTGCTGTGGGTGTACTCGAGCGCCAGCGCGACGCCGTTTCCCAGGCCGGGTTGCAGCATGTTCAGCCATTTCGGATCAGCCAGCAGCTGCGCGAACAGCGACACCGCCAGTATCGTCAGCGCCGCGAAAAACAGCAGCCAGGCCAGCCGCAGGCCCCGGCCTGCGGCCAGTATCCTGTCGTACAGCAGGGCACCATACAGTTCCCTGAGCAGCACGAATGCCGCCAGCAGCAGGAAGCTGCGGTCCTCGACTGCCAGCAGCGCCATTGCAACCGCGAAGCCGAGCGCAACCCTCCTGCTGTGCAGGAAGAACGGCAGCAGCGAGAACAGGATGAATAGGATATCGGTCGATATCTGCATGATCCCGTAAGCCACCGACGGAAAGCAAAGCGACAGCAGGAAAACCCGCACATCCCTGGCAGGTTGCAGCCTGCCGCTGCCGCACAGGTACAGCGTCAGGACAACGGAAAATGCGCCGGCCAGCGCGAGATTGGCGAACTTGGCGACATAGTAGACCGCGGGGACAGCGGCGACAGTCGTGTAATGCAGCGCACCATGGATCATCCTGAAACCGCTGCCGGGTTGCACGGATGCGAGCACGTCACTCAGCTCGTTAAGCCCGGACAGCGTATCCACGACCTGCATGATGAAGCGGGAAAAATTCCCGTAGATGAACGCGTAGCCGCTTTCCTGTCCCTGCTGCAACAGCGACAGGTTGCGGTACTCGTCCGGCCAGTTGAGCACCGGAAACGCAAAGCCGTACACCAGCAGGATGACGCAGGCCCCCGCCAGGTAGACGGGAGCGGACAACAGGCCAGTTCGGCTCAGGCTCATGGCGTCAGATCCGGCAGCCATACAGGCGGTTGAACAGGTAAAGCATGTTGCTGCGACTGAGCACATTGGTGAGCACGAATCCCAGCGCGGCGCCGTAGGCCTGGAAATATTCGATCAGACCAAGGGTGAGCGGCAGGCTCGCCAGCAACGTGAAGATCGCATTGGTCCGCAGCAGGTCGTTGCGGTCGGCGAGGATCAGTTGCGTCTCCATGATGACGAACAGCACATTGGCAAGCATGCCGACCAGCATCAGCATCGCCAGTCCGGAAGCCGCCGAAAAACCCTCGCCGAATTGCGCGAACAGCCAGTCGAAGGTCACCTCGCCCGCCACCAGCGCCAGCAGGCCTGCGGCCACGATGAGCATCATCGACCGCTTGAGGAAAGGGACGGGCGACTGGCCTAGGTGCAGCAGCCCGGCGAGCCGGGGCGTCGCCACGCCCCGGAATACCGCGCTAAACGCGCCAATGACCATGGTCACGCGGAACGCGGCGTTGTATATGCCGACGTCTTCCGGCGTGGTCAGTATTCCGAGGAAGAACACCGGCGACCAGACGATCAGCGTGTTGGAAATGGCAACCCAAACACCGCGCAGCGATTCGCCCAGCAGCGTCCTGCAGCGCGCGTACAGGCCGGGCAGCCTGACCCGGCAACCCGCATGGCGCAGCACCAGCGCCAGCGCAAACAGGGCGGCCAGCACGTTCGCCCACAGCAGCGCATGCACCGCCTCGCGATACCCGGGTGCTTCGGCATGCAGCATCCACAACAGCACCAACAGCGGAACGCTGCCGGCCTCGATAAACACCGACAGCGAAGTGCGGCCTATGCCCTTGAGCAGAGCCGCGCAGCTCCACATCAGCGTGAACGGCACGAAGGAATACAACGCAGCCTCGTACAGCAGCCCGGGCGACTCGCCCGCAAAGAGCAGCGGCGCGACGCTGCGCTCGAGCAGCTTGCCGAGCAGGATCATCGCCGCCCCGCCGACCAGCAGGTACACCAGCATGTCTCCCGCCAGCATCTGCAGCGCATCCGCTTTGCCCGCGTGGTGGTGACGACTGGCCAGACGCAGCACCGCGCCGTCCATCCCCAGCCGCAGCAGCTGGCTCAGCATCACGGCGACCGTGAGCGTGAAGTAGAAATGGCCGGATGCTGCGGGGCCGATGGCGTGGCCCAGATAGGCAACGAGCGCCAGACTGAACAGCGCGCCGCCGGCTTTGGAGAGGATTGCACCGAATAGTGCTTTCATGGCGGCGGCCCCGGTCAGTTCGCGCGCCCCAGCAGCGACAGCGTTGCGGGTATGTCCTCTTCCCCTTCCCGTCCCGCCGCATGGAGCCGATGGATGAACGGCTTCAGCTCGCGATAGTCGCGCTCCCACCATCTAGATGCGGCGATGGCCGCACACACCGGCGCGGAAAAGCGCATCCTGACCGGCTTCGCCGGCACCCCAGCGACGATCTGGAACGCCGCCACATCCTTCGTCACCACCGCCCCCGCGCCAATCACGGCGCCGTGGCCTATCCGCACGCCGGGCATGATGATCGCATCGGCACCGATCCACACATCGTTGCCGATAACCACGTCACCCACGGGCACCATGAAATCCGCGCGTTCGAGGTCACGGTCGATCAGGTAGAACGGGAAGGTGGAAATCGCATCGACCGCATGCACCTGTCCCGAGGACAGTATCTTCACGCCGCGTGCCACCGAACAGTAGTTGCCGATATGCGTGGTCGAACCGATGCCGCGGATGTCGGCATAGCTTCCAACGTAACTGTATTTGCCGATGCGCACATCTCCTTTGACCGTAGCCAGCGGGGACAGCCTGCGGCCATGCGGCCGGCGCCGGAGTTTGAACGCGGTGTACAGATTGATGAGTAGATTTTTCATGTAGAACCCGTTTTCAATTGAGTGCCGACCAAACCCGCACGTAATCCACCTCGAACATCGCCGGGAACCCTTCCGCGCTGGCCTGTTTCTTCAGTTCGCCGCGCACGCCGAACGAGACGACGACATTTAGCGCCTGGTGCCAGTAGTCATTGCGCCGCACCTGCACCTGCTGCCCGTCGACGTACCAGCGGATCTCCTTCTCGTCCCACTCGCAGCCATACACGTGGAAGTCGTCGCGCGGATCCCACGGCGCCGTCCAGCTGCGCTCTTCCTGCAGCGGCAGCGTGCCCGGAAATGCGGCCTGCCTGAACACATGCACATTGGTATCGACGATCTTCACGTCGCGGCGCCGCTGGGTCAGCTCGACGAAATCGATCTCGGTCCACTCATCCGCATCCTGGCGGTAGGCCCAGAACGCTGGCGCGACGCCTGGAAAGCGGGGAGCCGCCTTGATACGAGATTCGAAATAGCCGTAGCGTATAGGCGGCGCCTTGCTCTTCACGATTCCGGATTTGTAATGCAGCGTCCACCGGCTGCGCTGGTGTACGCTGTAGTCCATGCGCAGGTTGAGATTGCCGTTGCTCACCCAAGCATTCGCCGGCTCCCACGACCATACGCCCCAGTCCGACACGTCGTTGTCCCACTTGGCATGGTCCAGTTTGCCACCGTCGAACTCGTCCGAATATTGTGGTTTCAACTGCCAACTGCTTTTCTGGCTGGCAAGCGGCAGTGGTTCTGCCGCATTGGCCGCCAATGATGTGAAGTGTGCAACCGCCAGTAGTGCCCCTGCGCACACGACGCGCCTCGCAAAAACGGTGAACTCAGGCAGGCACATAAAGGTTTCCCGCGAACTGCACGATTTCGCGACGCACCAGCAGTTCGATCACCTGCTCGACCGAGTCTGCCAATGTGGTCTCGGCGCTGTTGATGACACAGGAAGGCCGCTCGGGCTCCTCGTAGGGAGATGAGACGCCGGTAAAGTCCCTGATCAGCCCCTGCCGAGCCTTCAGGTAATGTCCTTTCACATCGCGCTCTTCGCACACCGACAGCGGGCAATAACAGTAGATCTCGATGAAGTCCGTATCGCCCAGCAGTTTGCGTACGTACTCGCGGTCTGCACGAAACGGCGAAATGAAAGCGGTCAGCACGATCATTCCCGCCTCGACAAACAACTTGGCAGTTTCGCCAACGCGACGGATGTTTTCCTTGCGTCCCGCTTCCGAAAAATCGAGATCGCCGCACAGCCCGTGGCGCACGTTGTCGCCGTCCAGCACGAAGGTGCGGCAACCACGAAGGTGCAACGCTTGCTCGACAGTATGGGCGAGCGTGGATTTACCCGATCCGGACAGCCCGGTGAACCACAGTACGCAGCTTGAATGACGGTTCTGCTCCTCGCGCTGCCAGCGAGCCACGTTGCCGTGATGCCATATGATGTTGGGAGAAATGCAATTCATCGGTTCACTCCTGATTGTTAGAGTAAATGCCCAGAAAACCTCGACAGTAGATAGGCGTTCACGGTTTCCAGCGCAGCAATTCGCGCAGTTCGTGCCAACCCGCATGCTGCTCCAACCCCTGCTGCACGCGAACCATAGCCACTCTCGCGAATGCCCACATGACTGCGAGCATCAGCGTGAAGAGCGTGGCCAACATGACGATCAGCCCTCGCCTGGGACCGGACTCCTCATCGAGCACGACAGCCGGATCGACCACCTGGATCACCACGGTGTTGCGCATTTCGTCCACCCGGGCGTTCTCGTATTGCCCGGCGAGCATTTCGTACACCGCCTGCTGGTTCTTCAGCTCGCGCAACTTGCGCAGGTATTCAAGACCGGCTTCCGGCATCTTGCCCGTGGCGACCATGATGTCGCCATTCCCCGAGAGGTTGTTGCGTTCCAGCTTGCCGATCTGCGTCCGGAGACCGGCAAGCTCCTGTCTGGCGCGGATCAGGTCCGGATTGCCCGGTGCCGCAAAAGACTGCATCGTGGCGATCTGCACCTCCTTGGCTGCCGCCTGCGCCCTGATGGCTGCGACCGCCTCGATGATGGCGCGGCCCTGGTTGTCGAGGTCAAACACCCCGGTCCGCTCTTGAGTCCGCTTCAGCGCGTCTTCCGCCTGCGCCAGCTTCTCCTGGGTAAGCCCGATCTGCTGCTCGATGAACAGGCGGCGCTGGGCAGCCTCGGTGATGGCGATGCGCCGGGTCAGTTTTTCCAGCTCCTCCACATAGGCATTGGCAAGGGCGGCCGCCCGCCGGGCATCCTCGTCATCCACCACGATGCTGATGAGTCCGTCAATTCCATTGCTGATGTACACATGTTTGTCGAGCTCGTCGCGCGCTGTGGTCATGGAATCAGCGCCATACAGCGATTGCAGGTCGAATCGCCGAATCAGCGCATCGGCCACCGAACGGCTTTTCAGCATGCCTATGTATATCTCGGTGGGACTCTTCAGCCCCAGTGCGTCGCCCAGTCCATTTTGCGCCGAGGACAGATCCGCCAGCACGCCCAGCGCAGCCGGAGCCAGCCCGGAATGATCTGCCTGCGGCGGCAGGATCACGGCCCGGGCGCTGTACACGCCGGGCAGCAGCATGGCGACCGCCGCGCTCAGCAGCGCTGCAACGGCAGTGGCGCGCAGGATCATCCTCTTCTCGTGGGCGATCACCAGCAGCAGCTGGAGCAGTTCGATTCCGTCGTCGTCCTGACGGCCGGGAGGGGGCAGGTTCTCGGTCATCGCGTTCATGGTCGTTTCATCCCCGTCGAATTCCGCACGCTACAGGCGCAACAGGTGGATGGCGCCCACCCCCAGCGCGAACTGGTAGAAGATCTGCGCCCAGTCCTTGAGTTCGCGCGTGAGCGAGAACTTGTCCAGCAACTCCGGCACGATCACCGCGTCGCCCGGCATCAGCTCCTGACCGGTAATGCCGCCGAACAGTGAGCTGGTGTGTTGCGCGCTCAGCACCGAGCCGTCCGCGCGCAGAATGTAGATGCGCCCTTCATCCGCATCGCGCGTCGGGCCGCCCGCCTGTTCCAGGTAATCCGAGACATCCCGGCCTTTCCGGTACAGGAAGGCATTCTCGTTGTAGACCATGCCCATCACGCCAACCGTCGAAACCAGTGGTGGGACGATGAACTGGTCGTCGTCCTCAAGCACGATCTCCGGAATGTCCTCAAGCTGCACCCTGCCCGGCGGTAGGTCGAGCACGATGCGCCCGGTTGCCCTGGCGCGGCGCATGCGTTCGACTAGGGCGCGCTGTCCCGCCGCCTGTGCCCTGGCTGCATCGAC
This sequence comes from Gallionella sp., assembly GCA_036401875.1. Taxonomy (GTDB): domain Bacteria; phylum Pseudomonadota; class Gammaproteobacteria; order Burkholderiales; family Gallionellaceae; genus Gallionella. Next base: position 10,086 of record DASWTZ010000133.1, on the reverse strand, counting down.
TTCTTCCTTGTTCAATGCAGCCTGGCTCTTCGCGGCTAGGTTGCGCTCGATATCTTCCGCCATTCGCGCGGCCATTCCCTCCAGCTTGTTCTGCTGGCTCACTCGCACGGACTCCCGGTTGAACTGCGAGGCGAACAGGTAGGCGTTCGGCGTCAGCCCCCCGGCACGCACAACCAACTGGCGTAGGGTTTCGCCCGGTTCCACCTTGTACACGCCCGCCTGATTGAACTCGCCCTCCAGCCTGACGTACACGCTGCGCTTGGCCGCAGGCACCTGGATGTCGTCCCGGGAGAAGATCGTTACCACATCGCCCGGCTGCAGCGGCAGGTTTTCCGCGTCGTTGCCGGCGAGCGCCTGACCCAGATTGAAGGGCAGCAACGCGGTGGTGAGCTCGTCCTTCTTCAGGCGGTCAATCAGCGCGTAGTCCCAGTTGATCTCGTTCAGGTTGCGCCTGATCTGCGTACGCAACCCCCTCTCGCTCGTCACGTCCATCCTGAAGATGCGGTTCTGCCTGGCCCAGTACTCCGGCACGATCAGCGCGTCCATGTCGGGGATCAGATCCTTGACCCGCATTCCCTCGCGCCATGGATAACGTCCTGGATTGGCGACGTTGCCGCGCAGCGTAACGGCGTTGTCAAATTGTCCGCTGATGACCTGCACCTGCACCACGTCGCCGTCCTTGAGCAGGCGTTGCTGACCGGCCTCATCCAGCGGAAATTCCTCGACGCGGCGCATCCTGCGCTCGTCGATACGCTCGACACGCACCTTTTCGCCGTTCGCCGTGGCGGTCAGACCGCCGGCCAGCCCGATCAGCTCGGCCAGTGTAGTCGCATCCTGTTTCAGCTCATATATCGCCGAATTGTTGATGCTCCCTGCTATTGCGACCAGCTTGCCTACCGGCGGGATATAGATGACGTCCCCTGGCAACAGGGCAATGTCGTTAGCCTTGTCGCCCCTGAGCAGGAAGTCGTACATATCCAGTTCGCCGGCCACTCGGCCATCGCGCTTGACCTGGATGTGGCGCAGCGACCCGCGCAGGGAAGGCCCTCCCGAGGCGAACAGGGTGTTGACCAGCGTGCTCAGGGAGCTGACGGTATAGGCGCCCGGGCGCCTGGCCTGGCCGACGACGAACACCTGGATGGAGCGCAATTTTCCGAGTGACACGTTCAGATCGAAATTGCGGTAGACCCTGCCGATGGCGTTTTTCAGGTATTCGTGCAGCGACTGGTAACGGATCCCGGAGACTTCGACATTACCCACCTTGGGCAGGTTGATTGCGCCATTGCGATCGACCGTGACAGACAGGTCGAAATCCACCTGCCCCCAGCCGTGTATCCGCAGTTCATCGCCCGGGCCGATCACATAGTCCGACGTGACGGGAATGTTTTCCACCGGGGAAAAGGTGCTGGGTACATCCACGAACAGATCGTGGCCGAAAAGCGGAAGCTGCCTCCCCAGCGAAGCCGAGACGAAAATCTGGAATTCGTTTTGCTCCTCAGGCTGGACAACAGAAATGCTTGTCGCTGCAGGCGCCGGCGGCTTGATCATCGCCGGGGAAAGTTCCCCTTGCTCCAGACCGGAAGTACCTGGCGCATCGGAAACTCCTGAAACGGCTTGTGCATGCGCAGTTGCTGACAGGAATACTGCTGCCATGAGCGCAATCAGGAATACAACCTGAAATGCATAGTGCCGCAGCGGGCTGCAGACTGTAGTTGCATTGACAATCGACTTGGCCATCTACACTCCCCTCACTGCGATCAGTACCTGACAGATCGTGCCGCAGTGATGCATTAAGTGGCCATGAACATACCAAGTAGCATCTAGCGTGACGATACATGCCACGCTCTATTCGAGCATTAGTAATTGTCTGTAGGGAATGGTGTTACGGGATGAACGAATCGGACGGCAGGGAACAAAATTACCGGAATGAAGATTGTTGTTACCGGTATTTTGCAATCGTGGCTTTAATGGATTCAATACTCGGATTATTGGGAAGAACCTCGCCGTATATGACAAATATTGGAGTCACATATGGATTGGGGAGTCCGGAATTCCTGATAGTTTCATGATATTCGGCAAGACGCTGCTGATCCTTGTCCATGAAATATTCGACGTGGGCAATTTCTTGCTTCGCTAACTCCTTAGCCATTATCTTGCAGTGACGGCAGGTTGTAAGCGAGTACATTATCACATTAGGATCTTCGGGCGGCGGCGGAATTTCCCGGTTGTCGTATAGAGAATATCCACCATACAGCAGGCAAAAAATGATTAGATATTTCAACGTGTAACTCCCCTAAATTGCACCAGATTCGTCGAATGAATTTGCGGTTAAAACCGGTAAGGCGTTGAACTGAGGTTGATCAATCTTCTTCAATATTATGCTCACTCTTCCTCGGAAGCGCATCGCCCTGACCGCTGGTATCCGGCACTTGTGCTTCGGCTGGAGCAGGCCGTTGCGGTTGTGCGGGTTCCGGTTTAACACTGCTTTTGCGGGATTCTCCCCCATTGCCTTGCGCACCATCGACCTCACCGCCTGATGATTGAAGGCTCGCACAGGCAGACAACGATAGGACAAACAACAATACATGGCTTTTCATAATACCTCCCCCATGCGTAATAAGATCAGGTATTTCCCGAAATGGCAACGGCCATCATCATGCTACCCAGCCAGCATGCAAGTCTAGTCTTAACTTCCGGTTATCCAGCAATTTACCCGTTCGACCGGTGTTCCTGCAGGTAGGTTTCAACCGCTGCGGCCGTCAGGCTCAACCTGTCCGCAGTCTCCCTGATCAGTTGCGGGTACTCATCGGCCAGTCTCGACCTGATCGCCCGCTCCAGCCTGCCGGCGGATTCGGCCAGCTGGCCAGCGCCGACGGATGCCGCGACCCCTTTCAAGGTGTGCGCAAGACGCTCAGCTGCCGCATGATCATCAGCAGCGAGAGCCTCCCCGATGGCCTGCACCGATTGTCCCTGACTGGGAATGAACTGAGCCAGCATCGACAGGTAAAGGTCCTTGCCTCCCATTCCGGAGATGCCTCTGCCTGTATCGAGGACGGCTGGCGCATACCCGGAATTCCCACCACCCTCTGCAGATCGCACGGCTGCTGCCGGCACATCGCGGCGGGTCCATCGAGCAAGGGTTGCATACAGCAGCTGATAGTTAAGCGGCTTGGAGAGATAGTCATTCATGCCGGCGGCCAGGCAGGTCTCGCGATCGCCTGTCATCGCATTGGCCGTCATCGCGATGATGGGCAGGCCGGCCAGTGCGGGATTTTCCCTTATCTTGCGGGTTGCCTCCAGCCCATCCATTTTCGGCATCTGCATGTCCATCAGCACCGCGTCAAAGCTTTCCCGCTGCAATGCCTGCAATGCCTCCATCCCGTCGTCGGCGATCCCAACTTCGACGCCCGCGCGCACCAGCAGGGCGTTGGCCAGCTGTTGATTGAACTTGTTGTCCTCTACCAGCAGCACATGCAGACCGGCCAGATCGAAGCGTGTCTCTTTCGGTGCGGATGGGGCAGGCAGGCTGCCCTGCCCCGAGGTGCATGTCATGATCGCATCCAGCAATCCGGATGGCGTGACGGGTTTGTTGATCACCGCATCTAGCAATTTTGCCGCGCCGGACACCTTGATCATTTCGGTGTGCTTGTGGCCGGACAGATAGATGACCTTGGGGCGCTGGCGCAATGTCAGTTCCTGCTTGATGCGCTTGACCATTTCCAGCCCGCTCATGCCGGACATGCTCCAGTCCAGTATCACGCAACTGAAAGAACGCCCGTCATCATCCGCCTGTTCTACCGCAGCTAGCCCCTCCAGGCTCCCGGAAGCGGGCACCGCCTCGATGCTGAACGACTTCAGCATGGACAGTATCAGCCGGCGCGCACTGTCATTATCGTCAACCACCAGCACCCTGAGTGCGCTCAGATCCGGCAGATTGCCGGCATCACCGGGCAGGAACGCGAAGGGAACATCGAATACGAATACACTGCCTTTCCCCTGGGTGCTCTCCACCCATATCCTGCCGCCCATCATTTCCACAAGGCGCTTCGATATGGCCAGCCCCAGTCCTGTGCCACCGTATCTGCGCGTGGTAGATACATCGGCCTGGCTGAATGACTGGAAGAGCTTCCCGATCTGCTCGGGCGTCATGCCGATTCCGGTATCGCTCACTGAGAAGCGCAGCACCACCTGGCCGTCGCTGCCCCCCCGGCCCGGAATCAGCTTCTCCTTCCTGATCCGGATCGCAATCTCGCCGGACTCGGTGAATTTCACCGCGTTGTGGGCCAGGTTGTTCAGTACCTGGCCCAGCCGCAGCGAGTCGCCTACCAGTGAATGTGGGACCCCCTGCCCGATGTCGATCAGGAACTCTAGGTGCTTTTCCTCCGCACGGATGCTGATGATGGCGGCAACGCTCCTGAGCACGCCATCCAGGTTGAATGGGGCTTTTTCCATGTCCAGCTTGCCGGATTCAATCTTGGAGAAGTCCAGGATGTCGTTGATGATGCCCAGCAGCGAGTTGGCCGATATGGAAACCTTTTCCAAATAATCCCGCTGGATTGGCGTAAGCCGGGTTTCCAGGCACAGGTGCGCAAACCCGATGATTGCATTCATCGGCGTGCGGATTTCGTGGCTCATGTTCGCGAGAAAATAGCTCTTGGCCTGGCTGGCCAGTTCGGCGTTGTACTTGGCGGCGATAAGCTCCTGCTGGGTACGCTTGCGCCTAGTGATGTCGCGCACCATGCAAGTGAAATGGCGCTGCCCGCCCAGCATCATCTCGCTGACCGCCAGTTCCATCGGGAAGGTGCCGCCGTCCTTGTGACGCCCCGTGATTTCGCGTTCGCCGCTGGCGCCGCTCGCTTCCTTGCTGACGTGCAACAGATAATCGTCGTGCATCCAGTTGACAGATTCCGGCATCAGCAGGCTGATGTTCTGCCCGATGACCTCTTCGGCGGAGTAACCGAAGATGCGCTCCGCATTGGCGGCGAATTCCTCGATGACGCCACTTTCGCTGAAGGTGATGATGCCGTCGGCTATGGTGTGAAGGATCGCGTACATGCGCGCCTCGGTATCGCGCAGGGCCAGTTGCTTGGCATATTCGGCTGCAGCTATGCCCAGATCCTGTTGTGCCTTCAGCTTGGAATAGCGCATCTTGGTGAAATACCAGCAGCCGACCAGCAACAGCAGCAGCATGACCGCCGAATAGAATGCGGTAGAGCGCATCAACCGGGAACTCAATTCCCATATCTGCCTGTCCGGGACGAATGAAACGACTTTCCAGTAATACTTGTCCGGATCGACACTGGTGCGCACCTGGTTGTTGACATCCGCCGGTCCGGTCTTGCGCGCCCTGAGCGGATATACCGTCTCGAAGTTCCACAGCCCGCTGCCATCCTCGAATTGGCCGTCGTTGCTTGCCGAAATTTTCTGCCATGCCGCCGGGAATCTGGCACCCAGTGTCGAGGGCTTATCGAACATGAATCCCCATTCGTCTTCCGTGTTGTCGCTCTTCAGCCAGTAGCCATCGCTGTTGAGCAGCATGTTCTGGCGCATCGAGACGTCGTTACTGGCGCCTATCCTGGCCAGCAGCTCGTTGGCGCCGACTGTGACAACCAGCACCCCGAGACGGCGCGCCCGCGCATTGAACACCGGTGTGCCGATACGAATGATGGGACGGTGGGGAGTGACGACCTGCTTGTTTTCGAACTCGAGCTGCATGGGCGACACGTACACTTTTCCGGGATCAAGCATCACGCTCCCGGTGAAATAGAACCGGTCACTCTTGCTTTCCAGCTCGCTCTGATCGGTGACGCTGACATGCCCGTCGAGATGGTTGATCCGCAATACCTCCCTGCCATTTTCATCTATCAGCCGCAGTTTGATATAGGTCGGATGCGTCAGGCAGAACAGGATGAATTGCCGGTGTAGATTACCCATGCCGGCGCGGGTGATCTTCTGCAATGCAGTCAGTTCGGGGAGGGCCGCCAGGTAGATCACATCCTGAACGCTGGCATCCAGAGAGCGTTCGATCGACCGACCGCCTGACACCACGCTAAGCGATCCGTCCGCCCTGAGGATGGCTTTCTGATCATCTACCGCCTGATTGAAAAGGTAAAGCGCCGCCAGGATCACCAGCAACGCCAAAGGAGTGAACAGTATGAGAAAGCTGCGGCGAAACTGGCTGGACATGAGGAATCCCTTTCCGTCTGGGTACCTGTCCGATGCCTCCCCGCTCGTCATACGACCTGGATGACGCAGCTAGCGCTTGGCAAACTGGTCGTTCCCCCACATGAAATCCCTTAGCTGTTGCAGTTCCGCGGATTTTTCACCGGCATCCTTCAGCAGTTTGACATTTTCACTGCGCAGGTAATCCTGCATGAACTTGATCTTCAGGTGCGTTCTGACCCTCGCCTCGACGATGGGCGCGCTGATAGGCTTATGGATGAAATCGGACGCTCCCACGGAAAACCCTATTTCCTCGTCCATGATCTCGTTCTTTGCGGTGATAAAAATAACCGGCACATGCATCGTTGCTGCGTTGTCCTTCAACCGCCGGCACACCTCGAAGCCATCCATTCCGGGCATCATCACGTCTACCAGGATCAGATCGGGAGGATTCTCGAAGGCCTGCCCGAGCGCCTCAGCTCCGTTACTGGCCTTCTGTATGGTGTAACTCTTGCTCAATATCCCTTCCATCAGGTTCAAATTGAACGGCTCGTCGTCCACCACCAGTACTGTTGGATCATTTGAAGGAGTTGACATGGCCTATCCTTTCATTTTTCGTTCGACCAACCAGGCGCCCATCGCGGGAGCCGGTTACGTCGCATCTGCCGTGCAAAATTTCGAGATGTGCCGGTACGCGTGCAGATTTTATCCCGGGGTATTTTCAAGGCTATCGGGTATGGACCTACCCTGCCGGGTAGGTCCATACCCTACGGCCCGGCATCAGTCCTCCGCGCGCAGGCGCGGCAACTGGATATGCCAGCGGATCGCGACCAGCCTGACGACGATGATGCAGGTCATCGAGAGCAGGATGGCGGTATGGTGGTTGATGCTGTATGCATCCAGCACGATCAGCAACAACGCCCCTGCCAGCGAGGCAGTCGCGTAAATGTCGGTGCGAAAGATCAGCGGGACTTCATTGCACAGGATGTCCCGGATCACCCCGCCGAACACGCCGGTAATCACCCCCATCAGCGCCGCGATCAGCCAGGGTGTACCCAGCTTGAGTGCGATACTGGTCCCGATCACGGTGAAGAGCGCCAATCCGACAGCATCCGGGATGAGGAAGAAATTCTTGGGCAGACGCAGGGTCCTTCCAAAGAAAAATGTGAGGATCGCCGCCACCGCGCCGACCACGACATAGACCGGATCGTGTATCCAGTAAACCGGCAATCGCCCCAACAGGATGTCGCGCAGGGTCCCTCCGCCTATTCCCGCGATGACCGCAATGACCACGACGCCAAACAGGTCCAGTTCGCGGCGGTGTGCTTCCAGCGTTGCGGTGACCGCACATACGGCAACCGCACAAAGATCAAGCAGATAGATAAAGCTCATGGTTAGACAAAACCCTCATTCATTACTCACAACCCGCCCAGCACCCTGATGTGCGCCAGCGCGCTGCGGCCCAGCGCGTGCAGCTCATAGCCGCCTTCCAGCGCCGACACGATGCGGCCCTGCGCGTACTTGTCGGCGATGAGTTTGACCTGCTGCGTCACCCACGCGTAATCCGGCTCGGTGAGCCGCAGCATCGCCATGTCATCGTCGCGGTGCGCATCGAAGCCCGCCGAAAACAGCAGCAACTCCGGCTTGAAGCGTTCCAGCGCCGGCAGCCAGTGCTGCGTGATGGCAGCGCGGAATCCCCCCCCGTCGGTCCCCGCTGGCAGCGGCACATTGATGATGTGGCCGTTGCCGCTGTCCGCTCCGACATAGGGGTAGAACGGATGCTGGAAGGTGGAACACAGCATTACACGCGGATCGTCGCGGAAAATGTTCTCGGTGCCATTGCCGTGATGCACGTCGAAGTCCGCGATCGCGACCCGCTTCAGGCCGTGCTGCGCCAGCGCATGCGCCGCGCCGACCGCGACGTTGTTGAACAGGCAGAAACCCATCGCCCTGCCCCGTTCAGCGTGGTGTCCAGGCGGGCGGATGTTGCAGAAGGCGCTGCCGACCCCGTGTCCCATGACCAGGTCAACGCCCAGCACCACCGCGCCGGCCGCGCGCAAGGCCGCCGGATAGCTGAACGGGTTCATCGAGGTGTCTGCATCTAGCTCGACGATGCCGTGCTGCGGCGCACTGGACGCGATGTAATCGACATAATCCGCATCGTGCACGCGCAACAGCTGTTCGCGCGTCGCCTCGGGCGCCTCATGACGCTGCAGATGGTCCAGCAGGCCCGATGCGATCAGTTGGTCTTCAATGGCATGGATGCGCGCAGGTGACTCCGGATGGTAGCTGCCCATGTCGTGCCTGAGGCAGAGCGGGTGGGTAATGTAGGCGGTATGCATGGCTGGCTTCCTGTGTTTGTTCAGCCGGATTCGCCCGGCGGGCAAATCGCTGCGGCTTTGGTGGGGTGCTATGATACCGGACCAACCAGCAATCAAGGCGCAATGTCATGGGCAAACATTACCTGAATCCGCTGTTCGCTCCGAAGTCGGTGGCCGTATTCGGCGCCAGCGACCGCCCTGATGCGGTCGGCCAGATCGTCTTCCAGAATATGCTGCAAAGCGGTTTTCGGGGCAAGCTCTATCCTGTCAATCCGAAGAGTCCCGAAATACAGGGCAGGCGCGCCTATGTTGGCATCGCCGAAATCGGCGAGCCGGTCGAACTGGCTGTGATCGCGACGCCGCCCAAGACCGTGCCCAGCATCATCGAGGATTGCGGCATTCACGGTGTGAAGGCGGCGGTCATTATCACCGCCGGCTTCGGCGAGGCCGGCCATGAAGGTGCGGCGCTGGAGAAACAACTGATCGAAACCGCGCGTCGCTACAACATCCGGCTGATCGGTCCAAACTGCCTCGGCATCATGCGCCCCTCGATCGGCCTCAATGCGACGTTCAACAAAGGCGGCGCGAATACCGGCAACATCGCCTTCGTTTCGCAGTCTGGCGCGCTGTGCACCGCGATCCTGGACTGGGCGCACAGCAATGATGTCGGCTTCTCCAGCGTGGTGTCGATGGGTTCCTCGACCGACGTGGATTTCGGCGAAATCCTCGACTACCTGGTCTCAGACGCCAACACCACTAGCATCCTGATGTACATCGAAGGCATACGCAACGCACGCAGCTTCATGAGTGCGCTGCGCGCCGCCGCGCGCCTCAAGCCGGTGATCCTGGTCAAGGTCGGACGTCACGCCGCGGGTTCGAAGGCCGCGATGTCCCACACCGCTTCGCTGGTCGGCGCGGACGACGTGTTCGACGCCGCCGTCAGCCGCGTCGGTGTGGTGCGTGTGCAGTCGGTGACGCAGCTGTTCACCGCCGCCAAGGCACTGTCCTGCGGCTTCCGCCCGGTGGGCAACCGGCTGGCGATCGTCACCAACGGCGGTGGCCCCGGCGTGATGGCGACCGACCGCGCCGCCGACCTCGGCCTGGCGATGGCCACGCTGTCGGATGCCACGATCGAATACCTCAACCAGTACCTGCCGCCGAACTGGCCGCACGGCAATCCAGTCGACATCATCGGCGATGCACAGGCGGACCGTTACCACCATGCGGTGAAAGCCTGCCTCGAAGACGACAACGTGGACGGCGTGCTGGCGATCCTGACGCCTCAGGCGATGACCAAACCGCTGGAGTCGGCCGAGGAACTGATTGCACTGGCCGACAGCCACAGCAAGCCGCTGCTGACCTGCTGGATGGGCGAGGCGCAGGTCGCCGGCGCGCGCGAGGTGTTCAACAAGGCGCACCGGCCACACTTCCGCACGCCCGAGCCGGCGGTCGAGGTGTTCTCGCACCTGTCCGCCTACTACCGCAACCAGAAGCTGCTGATGCAGATGCCGGGCCCGCTGTCGCACCATAACGAGCCGGATGTGGAGAGCGCGCGGCTGATCATCGAGGGCGCGATGCAGGAACACCGCAAGGTGCTGACCGA
>DASWTZ010000132.1:0-33790 GCA_036401875.1 Gallionella sp. | reverse complement strand
TATCTCACTTCCTGACCGAAGATGTATCGATAGATTTGGCAGGTCAGCTTTATTACGATTCCATGGTAATCGACGCACCAACCAACCCGACGCTGGAGAACGAGGGGCTGCGCATTTTGTTCGGCTTAACCGCAAGGTATTAAATCCAAGGTTTACAGGCCGCTGATGCGGCCTGTTTTTTCTGTACAGTGGGCTTAACATGAAACTCATTACCCGTACATTCGCCCTGCTGCTATTATCCATAACGGCCCAGGCAGAGCAGACCAGGGTTGCCATTGTTGTTTACGGGCAGAATGCCAGTGCCAAACAATATTTGCGTGTCGCGCAGACGCGCATGGAGCAATTGCTCAGTGACAACGGCATGATCGTGCTCGACCAGAAAAAGGCCGAGGAACTGAAGAAAAACTGGACAAGGCTGAGCGATCCCGGCGCGTTGATCACCGCAGAGGATTTTGTCGAGAATGCCGGCCGATTCAACATAGCCGGGATTTATCGCGTGTATTTGGGGGTCGGTAAGACTGCCGGACTGTCCTCGATCTTCACGGCGACTGCCGTCGCTGATGTCCGGTTCATCGGCGAGGATGCGCAGATCAAATCGGCCTCCTCGTTGCCCATGGGTACCAAAGGCATGCCCCCGTCTGACGGATTGACCGAATCCGCAGCAGTCAACAACGCGATCCAGCGGGCGACAGATTCCGCCGTCGAGAAGCTAGGCATGCAGGTAATGGACATAACCAACCCCAGACTGGTGCGCTACTCCCTCAAGGAGATCGCCTCCATCGAACCCGAGGCCAGGGAGGTCCCCTCCCCGCCATTGCGAGACGCCAGTGACGAGATGGCTGGGTATGCAAAATTGCGTTCCGACGACTGGACCTCTGAAGAGGTGACCTGCTTGAGAGCCTCACCGGACGGGCGCATGGGCGCAGTCGGCACATACATCATGAACACGCAATTCAGTTTCGGCAGGCCCACCCGCTCTTATGCATCCGCATTGCATGTGGTCGATGCAGACTCGAAAAATGAAATCGAGCGTTTCGATGTATCGATCAAGGACGCGCGCTATCAAAGGGGTGGCTCAAAGATAACCGATTGCCGGTTTCTGCAAACTTGGCGTTACGTCGCCGCAGTCTCCCAAAGCCACCTGGTCTTCGCCGATACCGAACGTGGTGTCGAGCTCGGGAGGGTGTATTTTGACGAGCCGTTCGACACTCCTGTGCTGACCCACTTGCGCACCGGAAAAACTGACTATCTGTCGGTCAAGGAAGATGACCGCCATCTTTATTATCAGATCGTACGTGAGTAGAATCATGCACCACCGCCACTGAATCGAAGGACTCTGCAGCTCATGATCATCCGCGTTTATCTGATGTTGGCGCTATCCGGGATAGCCTTCCCCTCCATTTCCTTCGCAGCACAGTGCACCGGCAGCGGCCCCAAGCCAGAATGGGTGGACAGCCCCGATTCGGTGACCAGTGAATACTTTTTCGCCGCAGGCGTGTCCGATGATCCCGACGCTCCGCTCTCCGAGCGCATCGCCACCGCGAAACAGAACGCGTTGAAAAGCCTGTCCGAAGTCATCCAGGTTTCAGTCAAAAATTCACTGGTACTGGAGCAATCCAGCAGAAAGACCGCCGGGAATGAATTGACCGACTCCAACCTTTACTCGATCACAAAAACCTCGACCGATGCGTCGTTGCGCAACGTGGAGAGTATCGCGACCTGGGAAGACAAGAAAACCTGCGACATCTGGCTCCGCATCAGGGTATCCCAAAAGCAGGTCGAAGAAGGCAAGCGCGAGGGGCTGGCCAAAACGCTGTTCGGCATGCTGAACGCACACCTGGCCACCATCCAGAACGAGTCATTGACGCTAGCCGCCAGAATGACAGCGGTGAATGCCGCATCGGAGGTATTACCCAGAATCGCCTTCGAGTTCCTTCCGGAAGCCAGTTCCACCAGCTACTACAGCGATCTGCTGGCCAATCACAGGAAAACATTGCAACAGTCGATAGACGATATCGATCAGGCCAGAGCGGCCCTCAATTCTTCCGACCAATTGCTCAATAAGGCGTCCGGGCAGACCAATGAAATCGAAAAGTCCAAGACCCTGGGCGAAGCGACTGGCCTGTACAAAAACCTGCTGGCAAAGCATGGCAACGGGTTGCCGCCGGTATTCGAAACCGGCGATGTGCTGTTCAGGCTGGCTGAAATCGAGGAGATGAGGGGCAGTTCTTGCGGCGCCAGAAATTATTTCCAGCAGGCCGCAGAGTCAAAGTACATCAATGACCGCCGGGAACTGGCAAGGAAGAAGGCGGAATCGCTGACTTGTTCGGATGAGGACATGGACAAGACCCTTTGGCGGCAATATTTCGAGAGCCGCCCTACCACCATCATCTGTTATTACAAGGCTGGCTCAGACCAAGGCACCTGGAACAAGGCCTGCGATGGCCTGAACAGCATTATCCGCCCACTGGGTGCCGATATCAGCATCCGGGCACAGGCTCTGTCGCCAGCGCAGTTAACGGAGCTTCAGAAAGGCGAGATCCCGCCGAGCCTGGCAGAGCGCGGCAAGCTGGTAGTCGGTATTGTGGCACTGGGCAAACTCAGGACCCGCGCCGATCGCGATCCGCGTGGCAGTGGCCACGAGTACCAATTTGAAGGCGGCATGACGAGCTTCTTGATGGATAATGGTTCGACCGTATTTTCGGACAGATTCCAAGGAACGACCGGATGGAACCCTATTTCCAAGCAGATGGTGATGGATGTTCTGGGCATCAATGTCGTAAAACGCTGGCGTGAAAAGTTTGCAAAATTCCTGCGGCATGATTTGACGCAGTAAACTTGACGATTCATAAGCCGGCGGCTTGTTACAATTGCCTAACAGGCACGCACAAACTTTATGACTATTTCCGAATGGAAGAATATGCGCTCCGTTAATCAGATATTAATCTTATGTGCCAGCCTGCTTGGCCTCGCCGCTTCCTGCGCGGTTTATGCCGGCGATACAATCGAAATCGTCAGGGCCGAGGGGACCGTCGAGACCGGGAACCCTGATCAGCCGACACGCACCCCGGTGAAGACAAAAAGCACCATCCTTTCGAAAAATATAGTCACTACCGGCCCGGATGGTCGTGCCGTAATCAAGGTAGGTGATAGCGGCTATATCGTTGTGGAGAAAAATAGCACAGTCGAAATCGGCAAGTCGAGTAATAATGCCGACGTCTTTCGCCAAGTGACTGGAATGATTTTTTACGCGCTCAATGCAATACGCGGCAAGCAACAGCCAGCAGAAATCAGAACGGCAACGGCGACGATCGGCATCCGCGGCACCAGATTTCTGGTAGCCGACCTGCCCGATCGCAAGGAAATCGGCATGCGCAAAGGCCTGATTAGCGTTGCGAGCCCCGATGAGGCTTACGAAATATATCGGAAGACGCAAGAAGACGAATTCGCTGCTTTCAAAAAAGAAGCCCAAGACGCAATCAACGAGGAAAAGCGCAAGTTTTCAGAATACAAAGCGGATACAGAGCGCGAGTTCGTCGCATTCAAACGCGAATTCGCCTTGGCTAAGGACCGGATGGTATCGTTTGACGGACGGCGTGTAACCGAAGGTATGCTTAGCGGCAAGACAAAAGAAGACATGGAAAGCCTGGAGGCCTATGCCGCCGAGTGGCTCAAGGATGTGCGTGATTGAATGACACTCAAGCAAGTACCCGTAGGCGACAGTGTGAATCGGTTTGTGATGCAGTTTGTTTCAGGTGGTAGCAGCAATGGCAGAACAATCTGCCATATTTTTGGCATTTATCTAATTGGGAGATATTCATGAGCAAGATATTTTATACAAGTTTGTCCGCCGTTTTGTTGATGGGTTTGTCAGCCTGTGGCAGCACACCAGCCAAAGTTGCCGTAGCCCCGGAGTGCACGTTCCCGAATTCGATGCCCAAAGAAGCTGCTCCTGGATGGGTCTGCGATGAACCTGTTCCGGGCATCGCCGTGTCAGCGGTCGGCTCAGCACAAAAATCCAAAGCTGGCATAGCCTTCATGAAGCAGATGGCCGCCGCAGATGGCCGTGTGCAGCTTGCCCAGAGCGTCCGCATCCAGGTTGCAAACATGATCAAGCAGTATGCCGAAACAACCGGTGCTGCGGACCAGGAAACCGTAGACCAGGTCAACAGCTCGGTGACCAAGCAGATCACGAATGAATCGCTCTCTGGAACAAAAATACTGAAAAGCACAACCGGTCCGGATGGCACCCTGTACGTTCTCGTTGGCCTTGACGAGGAAGCTGCCCAAAAGATCACCGAAACTGCGATCAAAACCAGCATGAATAATGATCGTGCAGCATGGCAGCAATTCCGCGCACAAAAGGGTCAGGATGAACTGGCCGCAGAAATCGCCAAGCAAAAAGGTGAGTTTGAACAGCAAAAATCTGAGTAGACGCCCGTTGTTATGGATGCGTGGCTGCGTCTGAAATGATCATTTGTGATAGTCGTAGCCATGTTTTCATCAACAATCCATTAATGATGAGAGGTTAGTATGCGTAAATTTCTATGTGTTTTACTGTCCATCGCCTTTGTTTTCGCGGTTACGGGTTGCTCAAGCTCCAAAGAACGGGATGATTGGCAGCAATACCGTGCAACTAAAGGACAGAGCGAACTGTCCACCGAGGTGGACAAGAGTGGTGCAAAGGAATAAGGCCTGATTGAAATCCTGATCAGGTTCGAATAGACGGAGACATTTCACTTGCGGCATCCATGCAACGGGCCGGTTTACGCGATGATTCTTGCCGGATTCATCGCGCAGCCGGCTTTCGCATCCGACGACTTTGAAACATACCGTCTGAAGCAGCATCAGGCCGCTCAGGCCGCTTCGGCAGAATTCCAAGAATACAAGGAGAAGGAAGATCGCGACTTTGCGTCGTTCCTGAAAGCACGTTGGCAGGAATTTGAGACCCACCAGGGCAGGGTCAGAATCAAGGAGCCCAAGCCCAGGCAAGTCCCGGCTATCATGCCTTCCGCCCGCCCCGTATCTCCCCCGCTCCCTGCCCCCGAAGCTGCCAAGCCGGTACGTCCTTCTTCACCTCGACCGCTTGCCGCCCCGGCAGCCCCCCCAGCCAAGCCCGTTGGCCAGAGGTTCGAAGTGATGTTCTATGGAAACCGGGTAGGCTTTGACTTTGATGAAAAGTGGACGACGTACCGTTTGTCAAAAGGTGCACGTGCGGAGACCATGAGTACATTCTGGACCATGATGAGCGGCAGCAAATATGAGCCGACAATCCGCACCATCGGTGAAGTCAGACGCGAACTAAAACTGGACGACTGGGGGCATGTGGCTCTCTGGCGTGAAGTCGTCCGTGCACTCCAACCGGACCGACTGTCCGAGCAAAACCTGCTGTTATGGTATTTCCTCGTCAAGTCCGGATACGACGTCAGACTGGGCTACCACGGATCGGATGTCCATCTGTTCGTTGCCGTCAAACAGCAGGTGTACTCGACAAAGTTTACGACCGTTGGCGGCCAGACCTACTATGCGGTCATGGCCACAGACCATGGCGACAGCATTGGAAGCTTCTACACCTATGAGGCGAACTACCCGAACAAACTTTCGCCGCTCGATATCGGCTCTGCATCGACCGGTTTCACCAAAGCGGCATCGATGCAGCGCAATTTATCGTTCGAATACCAGAATAAAAGTATCCGGCTGGACGTGCCCTACGACCGCGATCTTGTCCAGTATATGGGAACCTACCCTCAATCTGAGTTCGAGCTCTACTTCGACACCGGCGGCAGTTCGCTGCTGGCTCACGGCTTGCTGACGGAACTTGAAAAACATACCTCGAAGATGAATGAGGAAGAGGCGGTCAACTTCTTGCTGGCATTTGTTCAGCAATCGTTCCCCTACAAGACCGATGACGAGCAATTCGGCCGCGAGAAATATTTCTTCGTCGAGGAATCGCTGCACTATCCGTATAACGACTGCGAAGACCGTTCCGTGCTGTTTTCATGGCTGGTCTCCCGGCTGCTGGGGATCAAGGTAGTCGGCCTGGTTTACCCCGGACACATGACCACTGCAGTCGCACTCAAAACCGTCAAACCCGGGTATGCAACGGCAGACTATCAGGGGAATCATCTGGTCATCGCAGATCCGACCTATATCGGCGCGACTGTCGGCATGGCAATGCCGAGCTATGAGAAATTAAAACCCAAAAGGGTAATCGATACGCGCTTTTGATCGGACATGCGATGCCCGCAGATCCGAGCGATCGAAATCTGTAACATCTAGCCAATATCCCCATCATACTGATTGCGAAGCAATTTCAGTATCACTTCCGGTGAAAATCCCCGCGATTGCAGGAAACGGATCTGCCTGGCCTTCTCCTGATTGTCCTGCGGCAATCTGCCGAACTTCTTTTGCCACACTTCGCGCACTGCGCCCTGCTCCGTTTCCTTCAGTTGCGGCAAGGCCGCGTCGATCAGCTCATCCGGAATGCCACGCTGACGCAGTTCGTGAGTGATGCGCTGCGTGCCGTAACGCTGGCGTTTGGCATGTATCAATTGTGTGGCTGCCCTTTCATCGGACAGCCAGCCTCGCGCAGCAAAATCATCCAGCAGCACGTCCAGTCCGGCTAATGGCTCCAGATCGCCTTCCGGATCGCCTTGGACGTGCGGCAACAGCTTACTGCGCAGTTCGGCCCGGCTGTATTCGCGCCGGGCCAGGTACTGCAAGGCCCGGGCACGCAAGCCGGGCTCAGGCTTCTTCCGCAACCGGCTGACCGCCCATGGATTTTTCGGCAGCCTTGGCCTTTGCGCTGGCTTTTTCGCTCGTCTTGGCCGGTGCTGGCTCGCCGCCTTCAAGCTGCGCTACGCCGACAGCATCACGCACCTTGTTTTCGATCTCGCGGGCGACTTCGGGATGGTCGCGCAAATATTCGCGTGCGTTATCCTTGCCCTGACCGATCTTCTCGCCCTTGTAGGCATACCAGGCACCGGCCTTGTCCACCAGCTTGTGCTGGACCCCGAGGTCGATGATCTCGCCCTCGCGCGAGATGCCCTCGCCGTACAGGATGTCGAACATCGCTTCACGGAACGGCGGCGCGACCTTGTTCTTCACCACCTTTACGCGTGTCTCGTTGCCGATCACCTCGTCGCCCTTCTTGATCGAGCCCACGCGGCGGATATCCAGGCGCACCGATGCGTAGAACTTCAGCGCGTTGCCGCCGGTGGTGGTCTCCGGGTTGCCAAACATCACGCCGATCTTCATGCGTATCTGATTGATGAAGATCACCAGCGTGTTGGAGCGCTTGATGTTTGCGGTCAGCTTGC
Organism: Gallionella sp.; assembly: GCA_036401875.1. Classification (GTDB taxonomy): domain Bacteria; phylum Pseudomonadota; class Gammaproteobacteria; order Burkholderiales; family Gallionellaceae; genus Gallionella. The sequence goes on along the minus strand of DASWTZ010000132.1, from coordinate 26,471 downwards.
GCAGCGCCTGCGACATCAGGCGGGCATGCAGCCCCATCTGCGCGTCGCCCATCTCGCCCTCGATCTCGGCCTTTGGCGTCAGCGCGGCAACCGAGTCGATCACCACCACGTCCACCGAGGAGGAACGTACCAGCATGTCGGCGATCTCCAGCGCCTGTTCGCCGTTGTCCGGCTGGGAAATCAGCAGGTCCTCGACGCTTACGCCGAGTTTCTGCGCATACAACGGATCGAGTGCATGTTCCGCATCGATGAACGCCGCAGTACCCCCGAGTTTCTGCATCTCGGCGATAACCTGCAGCGTCAACGTGGTCTTGCCGGAGGATTCCGGCCCGTAGATCTCCACGACACGCCCGCGCGGCAGGCCGCCGACTCCCAGCGCAATGTCCAGCCCCAGCGAGCCGGTCGATACCACCTGTATGTCCTTGGCGACATCGCTTTCGCCCAGACGCATGATAGAACCCTTGCCGAATTGTTTCTCGATCTGGCTCAGTGCCGCCGCGAGTGCCTTGCTCTTGTTCTCATCCATGTTTATCCCCTTTCAAAAGATGTGGCAGGATTGTGGCACATCATTTTTCATTTGTACAGAACGTTCGTTCTTTTTGTTTCAAATTGGTCCGGAACTCTGCTCCAGCAGCTCTGCCACCCCCTGCAACGCGATGCGCACGGCCTGTGAACGCACCGTCGATCGATCGCCCTCCAGATGAACCCGCCGTCCCAGAATCAGGCCATCGCGCAAGCCCCAGGCAAACCACACAGTGCCGACCGGCTTGCCGGGCGTCCCGCCGCCCGGCCCGGCAATGCCGCTGACCGCCAGCGCCACCTGCGCCGCGCTGCAACGCAAGGCACCCGCGACCATCTCGCGCACCACTGCCTCGCTGACCGCGCCGTGCCGATATATCGTCTCCTCGCGAACGTCCAGCATCTGCTGCTTGGAAAGGTTCGAATAGGTGACGAAGCCGCGCTCGAACCATGCCGAACTGCCGGCCACTTCGGTGACCGCCTGCGCCACACCGCCGCCGGTGCAGGATTCCGCAGTCACCAGCATCATGCCTTGCGCCTTGAGCAGACTGCCTATTTTGGCTGCCAGAATATCCATCGTCGATTCAGCGGATGTTGCCCCCATCCGGTCAGGGTTTCAGGCCACGTGCCAGATCGTTCTGGATGTCGATAACCGACTCCAGTCCGACCCCGATGCGGATCAGCCCGTCGCTGATGCCTGCCGCCGCGCGCGCCTCGGGCGTGATGCGCGCATGGGTCGTGGTCGCCGGATGGGTGATCGTGGTGCGGGTGTCGCCGAGGTTCGCGGTGATGGACAGCAGCTTCGTGTTGTCTATCACCCGCCAGGCCGCATCCCGCCCCCCCTTCACCTCGAACGCCACGATGCCGCCGCCGGTCTTCTGCTGCCTCATCGCCAGTTCGTGCTGCGGGTGCGACGGCAGGCCGGGATAAAATACGCGCGCGACATTCGTCTGCTTCTCCAGCCAGCGCGCCAGTTCCAGCGCGGTCGCCGAGTGCGCGTCCATGCGCAGCTTGAGCGTCTCCATGCCCTTCAGGAATATCCAGGCGTTGAACGCGCTCATCGTCGGCCCCGCGGTACGCAGGAAACCGTACACGCCTTCCATGTTCTTCCTGCTGCCCAGCACCGCACCGCCCAGCACCCTGCCCTGCCCGTCAAGATACTTGGTCGCCGAATGAATCACGATGTCCGCGCCGAGATCCAGCGGGCGTTGCAGTATCGGGGTACAGAAGCAATTGTCCACTGCAAGCAACGCGCCGCAGCCCTTCGCGACCGCGGCGATCGCAGCAATGTCGGAAATCTCGGTCAGCGGGTTCGACGGCGTCTCCAAGAAGAACAGCCTCGTGTTCGGACGCACTGCGGCCTGCCACTCGGCGACATCGGTCGCGGAGACCCAGGTCGTCTCGATGCCGAATTTCCCGACGATGTTGTTGAACAAGTTAACCGTCGCACCGAACAGGCTGCGCGAGGCGACGACATGGTCGCCCGCCTTCAGCACGCCCATCACGCAGGCCAGGATCGCAGACATGCCGCTCGCGGTCGCTACGCACTGCTCGGCGCCTTCCAGCGCGGCCAGCCGCTCCTCGAACATCGTGACCGTCGGATTGGTGAAGCGCGCATAGATGTTGCCCGGCTCCTCGCCGATGAAGCGTTTGGCCGCCTGTTCTGCGCTGTCGAAAGTAAAACTGGAAGTGAGGAACAGCGCCTCACTGTGCTCGTGGAACTGGCTTTGCACGCTGCCCGCGCGCACCGCCAGCGTTTCAAGTTGATATTCGTTGTCAGTCATCATTTCCTCCCGCACGGCCTTTAGCCCGCGCCAACAAAAAACCCGGAAAGCTTAGCGCTAAACCGGGTTTCCCACGCTTTAGCTGTATTTGTATCGCGCCCGCAAGCTGTTCCTCAAATCGGCGCAGTGCACAAGTTACCACCCGACACCGGCAGGCGTCAACCTTGCCCTCACATCGACGTCACGCTGAGCGCCAGATCCAGCTCCATCTGGTCGTCATCGACCGGCTTGCCGGATTGGCTCGCTCCGCGCGCCGCCTCGATCATATCCAGATACTGGGGCGTGATGTCGCCGGTGATGTAATGGCCGTCGAAGCAGGATGCGTCGAAATCGGTGATGGCCGGATTGGCCTTGCGAACCGCCGCCTTGAGGTCGTCCAGATCCTGGTAGATCAGGCCGTCCGCGCCGATCTCGCGGCAGATCTCCTCGTCGCTGCGCCCAGTGGCAATCAGCTCGGTGCGGCTCGGCATGTCGATGCCGTACACGTTCGGGAAGCGTACCGGCGGCGCGGCGGAGGCGAAATACACCTTCAGCGCGCCGGCATCGCGCGCCATCTGCACGATCTCGCGGCTGGTTGTGCCGCGCACGATGGAATCATCCACCAGCAGCACGTTCTTATCCTTGAACTCGACGCCGATCGCGTTCAGCTTCTGGCGCACCGATTTCTTGCGCATTGCCTGACCCGGCATGATGAAGGTGCGACCGATATAGCGGTTCTTCACAAAGCCCTCGCGGAACGGGATGTCGAGGTGATTGGCCAGTTGCAGCGCACTGGGACGGCTGGAATCCGGGATCGGGATCACCACATCGATCTTGACATCCTTCCAGTCGCGCTTGAGTTTTTCGGCGAGGTATTCGCCCATGTACAGCCGCGTCTCATATACCGACACGCCGTCAATCACCGAATCCGGACGCGCAAAATACACATACTCGAAGATGCAGGAATTGAGCCTGGCCTGGCCGCTGCATTGCTGGCTATGCAGCCTGCCGTCGAAGTCGACGAACACCGCCTCGCCGGGCGCAACGTCACGCAGGAAGCGGAAACCCAGCGTATCCAGCGCGACGCTCTCGGAAGCAATCAGGTACTCCGCACCCTGCGCGGTCTCGTTGATGCCGATGACCAGCGGGCGGATGCCGTAGATGTCCCGGAATGCCAGCAGGCCGTAGCCTGCGATCATCGCGACCACCGCGTACGCACCCTTGCAGCGCTGATGCACGCCGGACACCGCAGAAAATATCGTCGGCACGTCCAAGCGCAGGCCCCTGGATTTGGCCTGAAGTTCGTGTGCTAGCACATTGAGCAAAACCTCCGAGTCGGAGTTGGTATTGACATGGCGGCGGTCTTCGGCGAACAGCTGCTTCTGCAACTCGATGGTGTTGGTCAGGTTGCCGTTGTGGCCGAGCACGATGCCGAACGGCGAGTTCACATAGAACGGTTGCGCCTCGTTGTGGTCCACGGCTGAACCGGCAGTCGGATAACGCACATGGGCGATGCCGGCGTTGCCCTTGAGCGCGCGCATGTTGCGCGTGCGGAACACGTCGCGCACTAGGCCATTGCCCTTGTGCAGATGAAAAGTGCGGCCCTCCAGCGTTGCGATGCCGGCGGCATCCTGACCACGATGCTGCAACACCTGCAGGCCGTCATATAACAGCTGGTTGGCTGGTGATTGCGAGATCACCCCGAGAATACCGCACATGATTTCTTCCTAAAAAATTAACTACGAATTTTCGTAACTGATGCGTTGCGCAATGACGTCGGGCAGCCAGTTTTTGGTCAACAGCGCAGCATCCTCAAGCGTCTTCCTCGCCACCGCATCGCGCCAGAGCGGATAGTCGACGAAGTTGGTCAGTCCCACGATCCACACCAGTACCAGCAGCATCAGGGTGCCGCGCAATATCCCGAAAAACCCGCCCATCATCCTGTCTGACCAGCCCGCCCCGGCCTCCTTCATCAGCCTGGAGAGCATCCGGCTTAACATTGCCCAGGCAATCAGGACTATGATGAACACCAGCACATAGGCCACGACCGTGAGCGACAGGACCTGCGCAGATGATGACGATGTATCCGTCACCGACGGAAGCAAGGGCACTAGATCGTCGACGAACAGCCTGCTGATGACGAACGCAATCGGCCACCCCAGCAACGCCATCACTTCATAGATCAAACCACGCCACAAACCGAGCAGCATCGAAATCAGCACAATCCCGACCACTGCTAAATCGAAACCCGTCATTTGGCGCTTAATATCACCGGTTGCATTCCGCGTTTTTCAAGCTGCTTTCCAACCGTCTCCGCCTTCTCGCGGGTTGGGTAAGGACCCACGCGCACGCGCGTCTTGTCCCCGCTCTTCTCGGTATAGGCCTTGAAGCCCCATTGTTTTAGTCTGGCCGACTCTTGCTTCGCGGCATCCGCATTGGCGTAGGCGCCGACCTGGGCGACATAACCCGCCTCGACTGCGCCCGCCGGCTTGTCGGCTGGCTTCGCAGCCGGGGGTTTTACCGGGGTGGCCTGGGGTTTTGCCAGTGCGTCGCTCTTTGCATCCTTGACCGGAAGCGCTTCCTTGACCGCCGTAGTGGCTGGCACGGCCGCAACCGCTGCGGGAGCAACCCCGGATGTCGTGCCGGCCCCGGGTTCCGCGCCGGTACCGGCTGCCGGAGCGGACGGAGTCATCGCACTTTCAGGAATCGCGACACCGGGCACGAATTCTCCGACCTTCTCCGGATCCGGGATGCGCAGGTCGATATCGGAAAGGGTGGATTTGGGTTCGCTGTCCAGGGTCATCGGCAATATCACCACCACCGCCAGCGTCAGTGCGATCGCCCCGACTAGGCGACGGCGCTGCTTGCGCCTGATGTTTGACTCATCGTCTGCCAGTTGTTTTGCCATTACTCATTTCCGCCAGTTTGATTTCGCCTAAGCGACGGACAACCCTCTTGCCTGCATCGTCTCCGCCACGGTATAGAACGACCCGAAGGCTGCGATTCTATCATTTTCACCTGCGGCGTTACAGGCGTACATCACCGCTTCTTCGACGGTGTCAAAGGTCAATATCTCGCCTCGGATCCCGCTCTGACGCAACGCCTGCGCCAACTCCCCGGCAGTCGCGCCGCGCGGCGCGGCAATCCCGGCCACCAACCAGGTATCGACACGGTGTGCTAGTGCCGCCGCCACCCCTGCCATATCCTTGTCCCTGAGCATCGCAAACACCGCATAGGTGTGCGGGCAAGGCGGCAGGGCGGCAAGATTCTGCGCCAGCGAGCGCGCCGCATGCGGATTGTGCGCCACATCCAGGATCATTTGCGGCCTGCCCGGTATGAACTGGAACCGCCCCGCCAGGCCGACCTCGACCAGCCCCCGCCGCACCGCATCCATGCCGACCGGCAGGTTGTCCCTGAGCGCATCCAGAACCGCCAGGACCGCGCTGGCGTTGTGCAACTGGAATGCGCCGCGCAAAGACGGGTAAGGCAATGCGCGGCGCGAACCGGCGCGGCCGGTGTAATCCCACTGCCCCCCCTGTTCCCTGAAACCGAACTGGCTGCCGATGCACCACAGCTCCGCCCCGATCCGCTCCGCCTGGGTACGTATCGCCTGCGGCACATCCGCATCCGCGCAGATTGCCACACGGCCGCGACGCATGATGCCCGCCTTCTCGAACGCGATCTGCTCGCGGGTGTCGCCCAGATAATCGGTATGGTCGATGTCCACGCTGGCGATCACCGCGCAGTCGCTATCGAACACATTCACCGCATCCAGCCTGCCGCCCAGCCCCACCTCGAGGATCGCGACCTCCACATCATGCTCGATGAAGCATTGCATCGCCGCCAGCGTGCCGAACTCGAAATAGGTCAGCGGAGTAGCCCCGCGAGCCTGCTCGATCTTCTCGAACGAAGCGCACAGCTCCGCATCACTTGCCTGCTGCTTGGCGATGCGCACCCGCTCGTTGTAATGCAGCAGGTGCGGCGAGGTATAGCAGCCGACCCTGTAGCCAGCCGCATGCAGGATGGATTCCAGCATCGCGCACACCGAGCCCTTGCCGTTGGTGCCACCGACGGTGATAATCGGGAAGGAGGGATCAAGGTTCAGCCGCTGCCGGACCTCGGCGACACGCTCCAGGCCGAGCGCGATGGTCTTGGGATGCAGGGATTCTAAATAGGAGAGCCAGTCGGCTAGTGTTTGCGGCATAGGTTTTGCAGGTGCGAAGCGCAGCGCATTGCAACCAAGTTCATTAATACATCCGGCGCAATCCCTGTTAGTTATTGCGCCCTACGTACTACCTCCGGAGGGTAATTTTACGCGGCTTCGATCTCCGCCACCGCCGACTGCTTGGTCAGCAACGTGATCAGCGTCGCCAGCTGGTTCTTCATCTCGCGGCGGTCGATGATCATGTCCACCGCGCCGTGTTCGAGCAGGAATTCGGCGCGCTGGAACCCTTCCGGCAGCGTCTCGCGCACGGTCTGCTGGATCACGCGAGCGCCGGCGAAGCCGATCAGCGCGCCGGGTTCGGCGATGACCACGTCGCCCATGAAGGCAAAGCTGGCGGACACACCGCCCATCGTCGGGTCGGTGAGCACCGAGATGAACGGCAGTTTCTCTTCACTCAACTGCGTCAGCGCGGCGCAGGTCTTGGCCATCTGCATTAGCGACAGCAAGCCTTCTTGCATCCTTGCGCCGCCGCTGGCGGCAAAGCAGACGAACGGGCATTTCTGCTCGATCGCGTCCTGCACGCCGCGCACAAAACGCTCGCCGACCACCGAGCCCATCGAGCCGCCCATGAAGTTGAATTCGAATACGGCAACGACTACCGGTACCGCGTGGATGCTGCCCTGCATCACCACCAGCGCATCGTCTTCATCGGTGTTTTTCTTGGCAATTTCCAGCCGCTCGGAATATTTCTTCTGATCCTTGAACTTCAGGGTATCGACAGGGAGCACTTCCGCGCCGATCTCGAAGCGCCCTTCGCTATCCAGCAGCAGGTCCAGACGGGTACGCGCCGTGATGCGGTGGTGATGGTTGCACTTGGGGCAAACGCTGTGGTTCTTCTCCAGATCGGAGTGGTACAGCACCGCCTGGCAGGATGGGCACTTGCTCCACAGGCCTTCCGGCACGCTCTTCTTCGCCTCATCTCCGCGGCGTTTGATCTTCGGGGGTAATAGTTTCTGAAACCAGCTCATGGTGCTTCCTCCTTTAGGCCTTGTCTACGGCCAACCTTAATTCCTTAACCAGCCTGCTCACGTTGGCGACTGCATTCTGTTCCATCGAATTTTCTATCTCCTGGACGATACGGCTGCCCACCACCACGCCGTCGCACAGCCTGGCGACCGCCTGCGCCGTGGCCGCGTCGCGGATGCCGAAGCCAACGCCGATCGGCAGCTTGATATGCTTGCGCAATTGCGGCAGCTTCTGCTCGATGGCCGACAGGTCGATGCTTCCCGCGCCGGTCACGCCCTTGAGCGAAACGTAGTACACATAGCCGCGCGCCAGCTTGGCGACCTGTTCGATGCGCGCCTCATTGGTGGTCGGCGCCAGCAGGAAGATGGGTGCAATGTTATGGCGCTGCAGATGCTCGAACGCCTCGTGGCTCTCTTCCGGCGGAAAATCCACCGTCAAGGCGCCGTCTACGCCGACTTCTTCGCAACGCTGCGCGAACGCCTCCCAGCCCATCGCCTCGACCGGGTTGCCATAGCCCATTAGCACCACCGGTGTGCTCGCATTCTGCTTGCGGAACTCCGCCACCATGGCGAGCACACCGCGTAGCGACATGCCGTTCTTGAGTGCGCGCTCGGAAGCGCGCTGGATGGTCGGGCCGTCCGCCATCGGGTCGGAAAACGGCACGCCGAGCTCGATCACGTCAGCACCCGCCTTCACCAGTTCGTGCATCAGCGGCACGGTGAGTCGCTGCAAAGGATCGCCGGCGGTAATGAACGGGATCAGCGCCTTGCGTTGTTGCTGCTTGAGCCTGTCGAAAGTGGTTTGGATGCGGTTGCTCACAATGTGATCCCCTTCAACTTGGCAACGGTGTTCATGTCCTTGTCGCCGCGGCCGGACAGGTTCACCAGCAGCACCTTGTCCTTGCCCATAGTTGGCGCGATCTTGATCGCGTGCGCGAGGGCGTGACTGGATTCCAGCGCAGGGATAATGCCCTCGAAACGGCACAGCGCGTCGAATGCGGCGATAGCCTCGTCGTCGTTGATCGCGACGTATTGCGCGCGCCCCATGTCCTTGAGCAGGCAGTGCTCGGGGCCGACGCCGGGGTAGTCCAGGCCGGCGGAGATGGAGTGTGTCTCGATGATCTGGCCGTTCTCGTCCTGCATTAAATAAACTTTATTTCCGTGCAGCACGCCGATTTTGGCGTTGCCGGTGAGCGGCGCCGCATGCGAGCCGCTCTCGATGCCATGGCCGCCCGCTTCCACGCCGATAATCTGCACGCCCTTTTCTTCGATGTAGGGATGGAACATGCCGATCGCGTTGGAGCCGCCGCCGACACAGGCGATCACCGCATCCGGCTGGCGGCCTATCATCTCCGGCATCTGCACTTTGGCCTCGTTGCCGATCACGCACTGGAAGTCGCGCACCATCATCGGGTACGGGTGCGGGCCGGCCGCAGTGCCGAAGATGTAGAAGGTGCTCTCGACGTTGGTGACCCAGTCGCGTATCGCTTCATTGCAGGCATCCTTGAGCGTCCTGGAGCCGCTCTCGACGGGCACCACAGTCGCGCCGAGCAGCTTCATGCGGAACACGTTAGGCGCCTGGCGCTGGATGTCTTCCGCGCCCATGTAGACGATGCACTCCATGCCGAAGCGCGCCGCCACCGTCGCGGTCGCCACCCCGTGCATGCCGGCGCCGGTCTCGGCTATCACTCGTTTCTTGCCCATGCGCTTGGCGAGCAGCGCCTGGCCGATGGCGTTGTTGATCTTGTGGGCGCCGGTATGGTTGAGGTCTTCGCGCTTCAGGTAGATCTGCGCGCCGCCCAGGCTGTCGGACAGGCGCTTGGCGTGATAGATCGGGCTGGGGCGGCCGACATAGTGTTTCAGCTCATAGGCGAACTCGGCCTTGAACTCGGGATCGTCACGGAAGCGCAGATACTGTGTCCGCAACTCCTCGACTGCCGGGATCAAGGTCTCGGCCATGTAGATGCCGCCGAATTGCCCGAAATGGCCGGTGCTATCTGGGTAGTTGTACATCTGTTCGTCTAACCTCATCGATGAACGCGGCGACCTTCGCCGCATCCTTTATACCCTTCAAGGTGCTGATCCCTTTTGTCGCCTCGACACCGCTGGATACATCCACAGCATAGGGGTGCACCTGCCTGATGGCCTGCGCCACGTTTTCCGCATCCAGGCCGCCGGACAGTATCACCGGCAACGGCAGTTTCTGCGGGATCAGATTCCAGTCGAAGGTGGCCCCCGTGCCTCCGGGTATCCCCTCGACATGGGCATCCAGCAACAACCCCTGTGCGGTCCCAAAAAGAGCCGCGCATTGTATCAAATCCACTCCCGGTTTGACGCGTATTGCTTTGAGGTAGGGGCGGCCGAACTGGGCGCAGTATCCGGGTGATTCGTCCCCGTGGAATTGCAGCACGTCCAGCGGCACACCGGCCAGCACCTCGCGCACATAACTCTGATCGGCGTCTACGAACAGTCCCACGGTGGTGACGAACGGCGGCAATGCGGCGGCCACCCGCGCCGCCTGCTCGGCGCTCACATGGCGCGGACTCTTGGCATAGAACACCAGACCGATCGCGTCCGCACCGCTGCCCGCCGCAGCCAACGCGTCTTCCACGCGCGTGATTCCGCAAATCTTGATTCTTGTCACTGCGACGCTCCCGTTATCACGCCAGTTTCCATCTGCGGCAACCCCCACTTCGATTCGAATTTGATGTGCCGCAAGTATAAGCCATCGGGGGAAAAGGTCGGCGCAGCCAAGCGACGATCCCGGCTGTCCAGCACCTCTGCCAGCCAATCCGGAGGGTATTTACCCTTGCCGACATAGACCAGGCAGCCGACGATGTTGCGCACCATATGATGCAGGAAAGCGCCGGCGCTCAGGTCAAACACGATCATGTCCCCCTGTCGCGCAATATCCAGTTGGGTCAGCGTCTTGATCGGAGATTTGGCCTGGCACTCGGAAGCACGGAATGCACTGAAATCGTGTTCACCGATGAGATGCACCGCTGCCATCCGCATCGCATCCACATCCAGCGTGGTATGGAACCAGCCGACCTTTCCCGTCTGTATCGCAGGACGTACCGGGCGATTGAGCAGCAGGTAGCGGTAGCTGCGGCCATGTGCGGAGAACCTAGCATGGAACTCGTCCGGTACCGGATGCGCCCAGCGAACTGCAACGCTATCGGGCAACAGCGCGTTTACGCCGCGCACCCAGGCGGAAAGTGGGCGCTCTACCTGCGCGTCGAAATGCACGACCTGCTCGATCGCATGCACACCGGTATCGGTACGACCTGCGGCAACAACGGAAATACTGCTTCCTGATATCTGGCCCAAGGCATGCTGCAATGCATCCTGTACGGTATGCCCCTCCGCCTGGCTCTGCCAGCCGACGAACGGCCGCCCATCGTATTCGACCCCCAGCGCAATCCTCATTTCAGTATCAACCCCAGCGTCATCGTTGCCGCCAGCAACAGCACTGCGTCGCTGAGCCCAAAACGGAGCAGCGGCAGACTCATTTCCTTCTGGGGCTCATCGTGCGCCGCAAACAATCCGCGCAGGGTAGCCTGCCAGTCGGATGTCCCGCGCAGCACGACCACCTCTGCATAATGCAGCGTCAATGCCAAACGCACCGCCAGACGCTCGCGCGACACCCCCAACCATCGCAGGGGGGTGAATAACGCGTAGAGTCCGGATATGAGTTGATCCCTGTGCAAACGCTCGAGCAGCATCGCCAGCGCCGCAAGCGATGCTAGTAAGCGCATCAGTTGCAGCATGCCATCTGTAATCCCTTCATGGGTAGGGCTGAGCATGCCTAGGCCATCCAGCAGCGCATGACCGGGCGTGCTATAGGCATAAATCAGCAGCAGCGACAGCATCACCCAGCGGGTGCGGCGCAGCAGCAACACCAGTTTGTGTCTGGATAGCATAAGCGCAGCCGTGAGTATGGAGCCAGACGCAACCAGCAGTGTCCCCGGTACCAGTACCTGCATCGCCACCGCCAGCAGGCACCAAACCAGAATTTGCGTCGCGGGATGAAATCTCATCAGTCACTCTCCAATACAAACGGCAGCCCAACACTGAGCTGCCGTCCGGACCATGCCTTCGATCAGTAGAGCTGGTCTAGCAAGGCCTGTGCAGCCTGGCGTTGCTCGTCATTGCCTTCGCGCATGACTTCGTCCAGGATTTCCCGCGCACCGCTGGCATCCCCCATTTCCTGATAAGCCTTGGCCAGATCCAGCTTGGTTGCCACATCTTGAAACTGACCGTCTTCGCCACCAGAGGGTGCAGATGATCTGCCTGAAGTGGGTTCGTCATCGAAGTTCAGACTGATCCCGGACAGATCAGCCGTAAGCGGTTCGGGTGAGGGTTTGGCCGCCGGCTTTTCTATCGGGAAATCCATCGTAAAGGCCATTCCAAGGTCGATATCCGGCGCAATGGCTTCCGGTTTGGCCTGCCCCATCTGACTGCCGGTCACGTCAAAATCCATTGCTTCGGCGCTCGCCGCGCCTGCCTTGGGCTGCGTAGAGGTGATATCAAAATCCATGGAAATGGGTTGCTCAGCTACGGCGCCTGAGGAAGACAGGACCGTGGTTGTCTCCAGATCGCCCAGGAAGTTCTGCTCTGGAGAGGTATCGGTCGTTTGAGGCGACAGATTCAGGTCAAAATCCATATCCAGTGCGGCCGGCTTCTGGGGAGCGGCGCTTCCGGCGCCCCCCCCGATATCGAATGCGGGCATCTGCATCGTCGCGCTGCCCGCACTCTCCATCGAAGCGGAACCGCCGTACATCGGATTGTTCGGTTCCAGCTTGCGTCCCATTTCCACGGCCTGTTCCCACGCATAATCATCACCGGAATCTTTCAGCTGACGGGCGATCGAGTTGAAAGAATCCGCATCCATGCGACTGGAATAGATCCCCAACAGCTTGAGATGGATCTGATGATTGCTGGGCATGGTCTTGAGCGCTTCCTTGAGGATTTCTTCGGCCTGACCGTCTCGACCAAAACTCAGGAACAGGTCAGCCTCACTAATGGGATCGACGCTTTCAGGCTCTTGCGCTGCTTGACCGTATGCAGCCGAGGGGGCTGCGGAGGTCATCACGGTCTGAGTGAAATCGCCCGTATCCGGTGAAGGTACGACTGGCGCGGTTAAACGGCTGGTTGTTTCACCGACAGCCTCTTCTGATTCTACGTCTTTACCGAATATGGACTTTTTTTTTCGGCGCATGACTACAAAGCCTGCCCCCCCGATAATCAGCAACAGCCCTGCGCCGGCAACGAGATAGAGTTGCTCATCGAGAATCTGGTCAACCAGCGAAGGCTCAGTTGTCGGTGGAGGAACCACTGCAGGCTTAACGGGTGGCTTGGCAGGCGGCTGTATTCCAGTCTCGACCTTCAGCTTTTCGGGCGCAACTGCCGGTGCTGTTTCCGGCTTGGCTTCCGGCTTCACCTCGGGCTTGACAGCCTGCTGCGCCAACAGCTTGGCCTCCAGTTCTGCCTTTTCCGCTTTCAGTTGTGCCAGAAGCTGGGCATCTTTCAAATTCTGCTCCAGCATCGCCGCACGCATGCGTTCATCCTCCAGGGCCTTGGCCTTGGCAATGGCATCTTCCTGTGCAGCATTCTTCTTGTCCTGCTCCGTCATTCCTTTACTACCCGCGCCGGCAACCGCCTGATCTCCGGGGGCCTCGCCCTTGGAGAGTTTCAGCACCTCCCTGGCTGCTTCCTTAGCAATGGGAGCCTTGTCGATGACAGAACTGTTGATTTTGCCAACGGCAACTTGCTGGGTAATCTGCGGCTGGGCGCTGACTGCAGCTGCACTCGCCAGTTTCTGGCGATAAGCATTCCAATCGGCCGCCTGTACTCGTATCTCTCTTTCGGCATCGGATTGCGTCACCTTTGCCAGTGCGGCTTCATCCGGCAGACGAAGAACCTTGCCCGCCTTGATGCGGTTCATATTCCTGCCGCCAAACTCATTCGCGTTGGCGCGATACATCGCCACCAGCATACGCTCGACGCTCATGTCGGCTGTCTTGTATTGATCGGCCAACTCGTACATCGTGCTACCGCGCGGAACTTTGACCCATTCCGGCACGACCGGAAGTGGTTCGGCGACCGGTGGCGGTACATCCGCCACTTTCGGAGCCGCCTCCTGTACCGCCGGCTCGACTGGTTCTGCTGCCGCAGCAGAGGCATCAGCAACTGGCGGCTCTCCCATTGTGGTAGCGGCTTCAGCTGCGACAGCACCCTCCGCGGAGGGTGCAGCCTCGAGCGGCATTGCCGGTTCAACTGACGCGACAGGAATTTCAGCTTCCTCCGGCGCTTTCAGCATTTCGGCTTCAACCTGAGCCGCTGGCGCTACCACATGCAGGTCAGCCTCGCCAGGCTGATCCGCCGCATAACCCGGCGGATCCAGCAAGAATGTATATTCGCGCAACATCTTGCCGGACGGCCAAGTCAGTTCGACAAGCAGACTTACAAAAGGATCATCGATCGGTTGATCGCTGCTTACCTGAAGATAGGGGTCGCCATTCGGTTTGGTTTCCAGCTTGAACCTGAATCTGTTGCCTGACGGGTATTGCAACCCGGCTGATTTGTACTCATCGAACGATGCTAGCCGCGCCGCCAACTCTGTCTTCTCGGTCCGGCTGACCGCCCTCACTTCTATTTCAGCTTGCAGTGGTTGCCCCAAAGCCGTCTTCACATTGATCCCGCCCATCCCAAGGGCGTGAACGGCCGCAGACAACAGCAGTGTCGCAGCCAGAAGAAGTTTCAACAGTGATTTTTGCACGCAACCACCTTCACCAGGATTATTCATGAATATAAAATAACATCATGGAGTTATAAGCACAAGCTAATAATATGCTTCGCATTATGTCCTAACTGAGGTATTTCGCAACCAGAATCTCCGCAATCTGCACACTATTGAGCGCCGCCCCCTTGCGTACGTTGTCGCTGACCACCCACAAATTCAGGCCCAGTGGGTGCGACACGTCCTCGCGAATGCGGCCGACGTAGGTCGCATCGTTGCCGGCAGCCTCGATCGGGGTCGGGTAACCGCCGGGTTCACGTTTGTCCATCACTTGCACGCCCGGCGCCTTCTCCAGCAGCGCACGCGCCTCGTCGGCGGTGATCTTCTTCTTGGTCTCGATATGCACCGCCTCGGAATGACCGTAGAACACCGGCACGCGCACGGCCGTCGGATTTACCATGATGGTGTCATCCTCCATGATCTTGCGAGTCTCCCACACCATCTTCATTTCTTCCTTGGTGTAGCCGTTGTCCATGAACACGTCGATGTGCGGCAGCACGTTGAACGCGATGCGCTTCGGGTATACCTCGACCTTCACGTCCTGCTGGTTGAACAGCGCGCGGGTCTGGTCTGCAAGTTCGTCGATTGCCTCCTTGCCGGTGCCGGACACGGCCTGGTAAGTCGCCACGTTGATGCGCGATATACCCACCGCATCCTTGATCGGCTTGAGCGCGACCAGCATCTGGATCGTCGAGCAGTTCGGATTGGCGATGATGCCGCGGTTCTTGTACTGCGCGATCGCGTGCGGATTCACCTCCGGCACGACCAGCGGAATGTCGCGGTCATAGCGGAAGTGTGCGGTGTTGTCGATCACCACGCAGCCAGCTGCTGCTGCGATCGGCGCGTACTTTTCCGACACGCTGCCACCGGCAGAGAACAGGCCGATCTGCGCCTTGGAGAAGTCGAAACCCTCCACGTCGAGTACAGTGATCTCCTTGCCCTTGAATTTGACGGTCGAACCGGCCGAGCGGCTGGATGCCAACGGATACAGGTTGCGCACCGGGAACTTGCGCTGTTCCAGGATGGACAGCATCGCCTCGCCGACCGCGCCGGTTGCACCGAGGATACATACGTCATATTGCTTGCTCATTATTTTCTTCCTAATTGAACTCTCGAAACTCGATAATTCGAGAGAAAGATAAAGGGAGAAGGGATTAAGGCTGAAATTATCACCCTTGTCATTTTCCCCTCCCTAGCCCCTTCCCGATGATATTAAAGGGCCGCGACCACCGCAGCTCCCATCGCAGTACAGCCAACCTTCTGCATGCCTTCCTGCCAGATGTCGCCGGTGCGGATGCCCTGCTGCAGCACCTTACGCACCGCGTTCTCGATGCGCAGCGCATTCGCCTCGTCACCGAATGTGTAGCGCAGCATCATCGCCACCGACAGGATGGTCGCCAGCGGATTGGCGATGTCCTTGCCCGCGATGTCTGGTGCGGAACCGTGACATGGTTCATACAGGCCCTTGTTGTTCGCATCCAGCGAAGCGGACGGCAACATGCCGATGGACCCGGTCAGCATCGAGGCCTCGTCCGACAAGATATCGCCGAAGATGTTGCCGGTCAGGATCACGTCGAACTGCTTGGGTGCGCGCACCAGCTGCATCGCGGCGTTATCCACGTACATGTGCGACAGCTCCACCTGCGGATATTCCTTGGCCACTTCGGTGACGATCTCGCGCCAGAACATGCTGGTATCGAGCACGTTGGCCTTATCCACCGAGCACATCTTTTTGTTGCGCTTCATAGCGATCTGGAAGCCGACATGCGCCACGCGGCGCACCTCGGATTCGCTGTAGTGCATGGTGTCGAAACCCTGTCGCTCGCCGTTCGGAAGCTCGCGGATGCCGCGCGGCTGACCGAAGTAGATGTCGCCGGTCAGTTCGCGCAGAATCATGATGTCCAGTCCTGACACCAGTTCCGGCTTCAAACTGGAAGAATTCACCAGCTCGGGATACACCAGCGCAGGGCGCAGGTTGGCGAACAGGCCCAGCCCCTTGCGGATACGCAGCAGGCCCTGCTCAGGGCGCATCGGGCGTGGCAAGGTGTCGTACTGGTAGCCACCCACAGCGCCGAGCAGCACCGCATCGGACTGTTGCGAGAGCTTCAGCGTCGCTTCCGGCAATGGATCTTTGGCCGCGTCGTAGCCGGCACCGCCAATGTGTGCGTGCTCCATCTCGATCTTCAGTCCGTCGCTGCGCAATGCCTCCAACACCTTCACCGCCTGCGCAACGATCTCCGGCCCGATGCCGTCACCCGGCAAAACTGCAATTTTCATAGTGCTATCCAGTCAAATAAAATCTGCCTGCTTCTCAGGCAAACAACCAAGGCTTTGCAGACTTATGTTTCGCTTCAAACGCCTTGATGTCTTCCACATGCTGCAGGGTCAGGCCGATGTCGTCCAGGCCGTTCAGCAGGCAGTGCTTTCGGAACGCATCCACCTCGAACGGATACACCGCACCATCCGGTGTAGTGATGATTTGCTTTTCCAGGTCGACCTTCAGCTTGTAGCCCGCATTGGCTTCCACCGCCTTGAACAGCGCATCGACCTTGTCCGCGCCCAGCCTGATCGGCAGCATGCCATTCTTGAAGCAGTTGTTGAAGAAGATGTCGGCAAAGCTCGGTGCGATGATGACGCGGAAGCCGTAATCCTCCAGCGCCCACGGCGCGTGCTCGCGCGACGAACCGCAACCGAAGTTTTCGCGGGCCAGCAGTATCTGCGCGCCCTGGTAGCGCGGCTGGTTGAGCACGAATTCCTTGTTCAGCGGCCGCTTGCTGTTATCCATGCCGGGCTCGCCGTGGTCGAGATAGCGCCACTCGTCGAATGCGTTCGGGCCGAAGCCGGAACGCTTGATCGACTTCAGAAACTGCTTGGGGATGATCGCGTCGGTGTCCACGTTGGCTCTATCCAACGGCACGACCAATCCATCCAATATTGAAAACTTACGCATCACTTGCTCGCCTTCTCCAGTTTTTTGCCGCCTTTTTGCAGCGTTTTGCCGAACCAGTTTCCCGCATGCTTCAGGCCCTTGACCGTCGCCTTGCCGCCTTTCTCGAGGCCGCGTTCCGTCGCTGCCGCCCCCTTCTTCACGCTGTCACCCGCTTTATTGACGAGGCTTTTTTCCTCAGCCAGCGCGCTCTGCGCGATCACCGACAAAGCCAGCAACATGATATATCGTTTCATCGCTCACTCCCGGCTCAAATCAACAAAGTGCCCTGCGATCGCCGCCGCAGCCGCCATCTCCGGACTGACCAGATGGGTGCGTCCACCCTGCCCCTGGCGCCCCTCGAAGTTGCGGTTCGATGTTGCCGCACAGCGTTCGCCCGGCGAGAGGCGGTCATCGTTCATCGCAAGGCACATCGAGCAACCCGGATCGCGCCATTCGAAACCCGCGGCGATGAATATCTTGTCCAGCCCCTCCTGCTCGGCCTGCTGTTTCACCAAGCCGGAACCGGGGACCACCATCGCCAGCTTGACGTTGGCTGCGATTTTCCTGCCCTTGGCCACCGCAGCTGCCGCGCGCATGTCCTCGATGCGCCCGTTGGTGCAGGAGCCGATGAACACCTTGTCGACCTGTATCTCGGTGATCGGCGTGTTTGCCTGCAAGCCCATGTAATGCAGGGCGCGTTCCCAGTCGTGGCGCTTCACCTCGTTCGGAGCGGAAGCCGGATCGGGCACCCGCCCATCCACCGCCACAACCATCTCCGGCGAGGTGCCCCAGGTCACCTGCGGACGGATGTCGGCCGCATCCAGTTCCACGGTCGCGTCGAACTTCGCACCCGTGTCGCTGTGCAGCGTGCGCCAGTAGGCCACCGCCTTGTCCCATTGCTCGCCCTGCGGCGCGAACGGACGGCCTTTGATGTAATTGATGGTGGTGTCATCCACCGCGATCATGCCGGCGCGCGCACCGGCTTCGATCGCCATGTTGCACAGGGTCATGCGGCCTTCCATGCTCAAGCCACGGATCGTGCTGCCGGCAAATTCGATGGCGTAGCCGGTCCCGCCGGCGGTGCCGATCTTGCCGACCACTGCCAGCGCGATGTCCTTCGCGGTCACACCGCGCCCGAGCTTGCCTTCAACCTTGACCAGCATCCCCCTAGATTTCTTCGCCACCAGGCATTGGGTCGCCATCACATGCTCGACTTCTGAGGTGCCGATGCCGTGCGCCAGCGCAGCGAACGCGCCATGGGTGCTGGTGTGCGAATCGCCACACACCACCGTCATGCCAGGCAGGGTCGCGCCCTGCTCGGGGCCGATCACGTGCACGATGCCCTGACGGATGTCGTTCATCTTGAATTCTGTCACACCGAACTCGGCGCAGTTCGCGTCCAGCGTCTCCACCTGCAAGCGCGAGATCGGATCAGCAATGCCCGCGGCGCGGTTGGTGGTCGGCACGTTATGGTCCGGCACCGCCAGCATGGATGCAGTGCGCCACGGCTTGCGATGCGCCAGTTTCAGGCCCTCGAATGCCTGGGGGCTGGTCACCTCATGCACCAGTTGACGGTCGATGTAGATCAGCGCGGTGCCGTCGGCCTCCTGCCGCACCACGTGGGAATCCCAGAGTTTGTCGTATAGGGTTTGTGCGTTCATTTTGTTCCACTTTCCAGAGCCGGGCATTATGCCACAACAGGCCAGCCTTGGGACAGGCCGCCCATAAAGTCCATGCATGACGGAATACCGGTCGACTGTCCTACAGTCGTGCGAACCCGAAATTCCGCCCTGCTTCGTGATAGCATGCCCGAATGAACCACGATGGCGTAAAATTTCGTCGCAACGATCATGACGTGAACAACACCGTCAAAGTGACCGACCCCGCGTCGGTCAGCGCCGCCATCGAAAGCATCTTCCTCGACCTCTATCCCGGCGCACGCACCGATATCCTGAGAGACGCCGTACAGCACATCGCGGGACTATATCGGGGCGAGCATCCGGACTATGCCGCATGCGACACCGGTTATCACGATCTGCAGCACACGCTGGATGTGACGCTAGCCAGCGCCCGCCTGATGGATGGTTTCGAGCGGTCGCATCCGGATGGCAAGGCGCTGGGCGACGAACTATTCACGTTCGGCATCCTGCTGGCACTCTTCCACGACAGCGGCTACCTGCGCAGACGCGGGCAGGAAGATGAACGGCATGGCGCGGAATTCACGCTGATGCATGTGTCACGCGGCGCGGAACTGGTCAGGCAGTACATGCAGAAGCTGGGCATGGGTGAAATGGCCGATATCGCCGCCCGGGCGATACATTTCACTGGCTATGAGGTACCCGCAGAACTGATCCAGCTCCCCTCACAGAGTTATCGCGCCATCGGAAACATCGTGGCAACCGCAGACATACTTGCACAAATGTCGGACCGTTGCTATCTGGAAAAGTGCCATGACCGCCTGTATGAAGAGTTCGTCCTGGCAGGCATCGCATCCAAGCGGGACGAACGCGGCAATGAACAGGTGGTGTTCTCCTCCCCGCAGGACTTGGTAATCAAGACCCCCGGATTTTACCGAGGTGCTAGAAAACGCATGGATGAAACGCTGGACAGCGCCCATCAATATGCCGGGAAGCACTTCAACGGGCAGAACCTCTACCTGGACGCCGTCGAGCGGAATATCCAGTTCGCTGAATACGTCGTCGCGCACAATGCCGACATCGGCATGCTGCAACGCACCCCGCCGCAGACGCCGGGATCGGACCAGGTTTCAGCGCAGGCCGAGGAAAGGAAACAGCGGGTGGAAGACCGCCGCAAGCGTATCGGTGACCGCAGACAGAATTCCGCCCAGCGCTACCCCGATTTCCCGGATAGGAGAACAAACAGCGGAGACCGGCGCAAGGCGCGCGCCGAATCCTGACCGATCACCTCCCGCCAATCACCGTCCCGCCGCCGCCCCTGACATCGCCAGTTTCCACCCCATCAGCACCAGCCCCAATACAGCCATCGCCGCGCTGAAAGAGTAAAGCGCGCTGGGACCGTAATGCTGCCAGATCGGGCCGCTCGCCAACCCGCCCAGCACCCCGCCCGCCCCATAAGTGATGCTGCCGAACAGCGCCTGCCCCCTGGATTGATGCCGCCCCTGGAAAAACTCGTGCACCAGCCCCACCGATGCCGCATGATACGCGCCGAAAGTCAGCGCATGCAGCATCTGCGCAAACAGCACCAGCGCCACCCAGTCCACGGCCCAGCCGATCAGCAGGAAACGCACGATCGCCGCGCCGAAACTGACCAGCAGGATGCGAGTGAAACCGAAGCGGCGCACCAGCATCGGCATCAGGAAAAATATCCCGATCTCGCAGATCACCCCCAGCGCCCACAGCCCCCCCACCGCGCTCTTGGCATAGCCGTGCTCGACCAGGTAGATGGAATAGAAGGTGTAATACGGACCATGCGCGACCGACATCAGGAAACAGGCGCCGAACAGCGCCATCACACGCGGCTGCATCACGATCTGCCGGATCGGCTGATGGTCGGTGTGATGAGCCAGTACCTCGGTCGCCGGAATCTGCCGGGCAAAGATCAGGATGCCGATCTCGCACACCAGCCCCGCCCACAGCAGCCACGCAATGGCGATATAGTCGAAGGCGTAACCCAGCCCCACCACCGTCACGATAAAGCCGATGGACCCCCAGGAACGGATGCGCCCGTAATGCGCGGTGTTTTTGCCCAGGTAGGTGAGTGTAGTCGCCTCCACCAGCGGCATCGAAGCGCTCCAGAAGAAACCCATCAGCGACAGCACTAGGAACATCCCCCAGAAACTGGTGGTCGCAAACACCCCAAGGTAGAACAGCGCGCTCAAGGTCGCGGCCACGACAACCACCTCGCGACGCTTCCCGGTGCGGTCGGCCAGCCAGCCCCAGATGTTCGGCGCGACCATGCGCATCACCGGCTGGATCGACAACAGGATCGCGATATCGATCGCGTCGAAATCAATGGACTTGAGGTACAGGCTCCAGTAGGGCGCGAACATCCCCACGAAGGCGTAATAGAAAAAATAGAAACCGGCGATGCGCCAGTGGTAGTTCTTGGGGGCAGGCATAGTGAGGCGGATCCGAAACGGGACGCATTATCTCACGGACCAAAAAATAATTTTTTTGCATGCTATTGAAATGGGAAATTTCGCCCCCACACTGTACGCACCGAAAACTGGAGAACGGCATGGAACAGAACGAAAACACTCAGAAAATCGAACAGCAAGCAGGCGCAACACCAGAGCCAGCAACCGAAAACAGCGCCGAGGTAGTGCCCAGCCTGGAGGACATGCTGAAAGAAGCCGAGCGCAAGGCGCAGGAGCACTACGATGCTTGGATGTACGCCAAGGCCGAGGGCGAGAACATCCGCCGCCGCGCCGCCGAAGACGTGAGCAAGGCGCAGAAATTCGCCGTGGAACGCTTCTCCAGCGAAATGCTGGCGGTGATGGACAGCCTGCAGGCCGGACTGGCGGTTGAGACCGCCAACGTGGAAAGCTTCAAAAGTGGCATGGAACTGACGCTCAAGCAGCTCTCCAGCGTGTTCGAGAAGTTCAACATCACCGAAATCAATCCGGTTGGCGAGAAGCTCGACCCGCACAAGCACCAGGCCATCGGCATGCAGGACAGCGACCAGCCCGCCAACACCGTGGTCAGCGTGATGCAAAAGGGCTATGCGCTGAACGACCGCGTGCTGCGCCCGGCTCTGGTGATGGTGGCGAAAGCGAAAGAATAAGGAATAGCTCTTGAAATATCCGCCGCAGCCCTTATCTAGTGCGGCAAGGCAGCATTCAACCATTTAAGTATCCAACTGAAAGGAAAGCATCATGGGAAAAATCATCGGTATCGACCTGGGCACGACGAACTCCTGCGTGGCCGTCATGGAAAACGGCAAGACCAAGGTAATCGAGAACGCGGAAGGTGCTCGCACCACCCCGTCCATCATCGCCTACATGGAAGACGGTGAAGTGCTGGTGGGCGCACCCGCCAAACGCCAGGCGGTGACCAACCCGAAGAACACCCTGTACGGCGTGAAGCGCCTGATCGGCCGCCGCTTCGACGAGAAGATGGTGCAGAAGGACATCGACATGGTGCCCTACTCCATCGTCAAGGCGAAGAACGGCGACGCATGGGTGAAGGTGCGCGACAAGGAAATCTCTGCACCGGAAGTTTCCGCGCAGGTGCTGATGAAGATGAAGAAGACCGCCGAGGACTACCTGGGCGAGCCGGTCACCGAGGCCGTCATCACCGTTCCGGCCTACTTCAACGACTCGCAGCGCCAGGCCACCAAGGACGCCGGCCGTATCGCCGGTCTGGACGTGAAGCGCATCATCAACGAGCCAACCGCAGCCGCGCTGGCCTTCGGCCTGGACAAACAGGAAGGCGACCGTAAGATCGCGGTGTATGACTTGGGCGGCGGTACGTTCGACATCTCCATCATCGACATCGCCGAGATCGACGGCGAGCACCAGTTCGAGGTGATGTCTACCAACGGCGACACCTTCCTCGGCGGCGAAGACTTCGACATGCGCGTGATCGAGTTCCTGGTCGAAGAATTCAAGAAAGAAAACGGCATCGACCTGAAGAAGGACATGCTGGCACTACAACGCCTGAAGGATGCTGCGGAAAAGGCCAAGATCGAACTATCTTCCGCGCAGCAGACCGAGGTGAACCTGCCTTATGTCACCGCCGATGCGACCGGCCCGAAACACCTGGCCGTGAAGATCACCCGTGCCAAGCTGGAAAGCCTGGTCGAAGACCTGATCGCACGCACCATCGAGCCATGCAAGATTGCCCTGAAGGATGCGGGCGTCTCCGCTTCCGACATCTCCGACGTGATCCTGGTCGGCGGTCAGACCCGTATGCCCAAGGTGCAGGAGAAGGTGCGTGAGTTCTTCGGCAAGGAAGCCCGCAAGGACGTGAACCCGGACGAAGCCGTGGCGGTCGGCGCGGCGATCCAGGGCGGCGTGTTGCAGGGCGAAGTCAAAGACGTATTGCTGCTTGACGTGACCCCGCTGTCGCTCGGCATCGAGACCATGGGCGGCGTGATGACCAAACTGATCAAGAAGAACACCACGATCCCGACCAAGGCATCGCAGGTGTTCTCGACCGCCGACGACAACCAGAGCGCCGTGACCATCCACGTACTGCAGGGTGAGCGCGAAGTGGTGTCCGGCAACAAGAGCCTGGGCCAGTTCAACCTGTCCGACATCCCGCCCGCACCGCGCGGCATGCCGCAGATCGAGGTGACTTTCGACATCGACGCAAACGGCATCCTGCACGTATCGGCGAAGGACAAGGCGACCGGCAAGGAGAACAAGATCAAGATCCAGGCCAGCTCCGGCCTCTCCGAAGCAGAGATCCAGAAGATGGTCCAGGACGCCGAGGCACACGCCGAGGACGACAAGAAGGCACTGGAACTGGTGACCGCGCGCAACCAGCTCGACGCACTGATCCACTCCACGAAGAAGTCGATGACCGAATACGGCGAGCACCTGACTGCGGATGAGAAGAGCGCCATCGAAGCCGCAATGAAGGACGCGGAAGAAGTAGTCAAAGGCGACGACAAGGACGCGATCACGGCCAAGTCCGAGGCACTGGCGACTGCCGCCCAGAAATTGGGCGAGAAGATGTATGCAGCCGAGCAGGCCAAGGCGCAGGCAGGCGGCCAGCCCGGCGCGCAGGCCGAAGCAAGCAAGGATGATGGCGACGTAGTGGATGCGGAATTCACCGAAGTGAAAGACAAAAAATAAAGGAGCGAGGAGCGAGGATTGGGGATCGAGCAGCAGGCTACTCGATCTCCGATCCTCGATCTTGTTAGCATGGCTAAAAAAGACTACTACGAAGTCCTGGGCGTCAACCGCGACGCATCGGACGAAGAAATCAAGAAGGCTTATCGCAAGCTGGCGATGAAGCACCATCCCGACCGCAATCCGGACAACCCGAAGGCGGAGGAGCACTTCAAGGAAGCTAAGGAAGCCTACGAGACGCTCTCGGACGGCCAGAAGCGCGCGGCCTACGACCAGTATGGTCATGCCGCGTTCGAGGCAGGTGGCATGGGCGGCGGCAATCCGTTCGGTGCGGGCGGTGCACAGGGCTTCGACTTCTCCGACATCTTCGGCGACATCTTCGGCGGCGCGCGGGGCGGGCGCAGCAGTGTGCAGCGCGGCGCCGACCTGCGCTACAACCTCGAGATCACCCTGGAGCAGGCCGCGCGCGGCACCGAGACGCAGATCCGGGTGCCGACGATGGCCGAATGCGACACCTGCCACGGCTCCGGCGCGAAACCCGGAACCACGCCGACCACCTGCACCACCTGCGGCGGTCACGGCCAGGTGCGCATGCAGCAGGGCTTCTTCTCAATCCAGCAAACCTGCCCGCGCTGCCACGGCAACGGCAAGATGATCTCCTCGCCGTGCAAGGATTGCAGCGGCACCGGCCGCATCAAGCAGCACAAGACGCTGTCGGTCAAGATTCCGGCAGGCGTGGACAACGACGACCGCATCCGCCTGTCCGGCGAGGGCGAGCACGGCGTGGGCGGCGGGCCGGCAGGTGATCTGTATGTGGTGATCCACCTCAAGCCGCACGGGGTGTTCCAGCGCGACCACAACGACCTGCACTGCGAGATGCCGATCAGCTTCAGCACGGCCGCTCTCGGCGGCGAGATCGAGATCCCCACGCTTGACGGCAAGGCGAGCATCAAGATTCCCGCCGAAACGCAGAGCGGCAAGGTCTTCCGCCTGCGCGGCAAGGGCATTAAGGGCGTGCGCAGCACCAGTTACGGCGACCTGCATTGCCACGTGGTAGTCGAAACGCCGGTCAAGCTTACCGACAGGCAAAAGGAGTTACTGCGCGAATTCGAGGCCCTCAACAACGAGGACAGCGACCGCCACAACCCTCGCGCCAAGTCATGGATGGACAAGGTGAAGGACTTTTTCGGATAATGTCCGGGATCTTCCGGGCACTTGATTCATGCCTCCGGCCTCCTCCGGTTTCATTGATATAACACGCTGGAAAGCTTCCTCCATCCACCTGACCATCAGCGCAATCATCGCTTCGGCGGTACTTGCGCTGATGCTGCTGGTCTGTACCCCTATCCGCTTTTCGCGGCGGTTGGCGGGCAGCAGTTCCTGATGATCCTGCTCGGGATGAACGTGGTATTGGGTCCGCTGATCACCCTGCTGATCTTCAACCATGAAGAGCCGCCGGGGAACTGACGCTTGACCTGTCGGTGATCCCTGTTGCAGGCGCTGCCGCTGATTGACGGCATGAGCATCGTCTTCCGGACACGCCCGGTATATGTGGTGTACAGCAGGGATTCTTTCGATTTGGTCACCCCGTATGCTGACCGATACGGATATCGCCAGGGCAAAGCATCCCCAATACCGCTCGCTTCCGTTCACCGGCCCGGTCTATGTCTACTCGGAGATGCCCACCGACATCAACGAAAAGAATGAAGTGATACTGGGCGGATTCTTCGGCAAGGATCTCCCCCAGTATCCGCAGTACTACCAGCCATTCGACGAGCGCATGTCGGCGGCAGGAAATGCGGCCAAACCGCTATCCCAATTAAGGGAACTGAATCCCGATCGTAATGCAGAGCTAGACGGCGTGCTGCGCGACAGCGGACTCCCGGAAACGGCCATCGGTTACCCCCCGTTACGCGCAAAACACCTGCATCTGGCTGTGGTGGTCGAGACAGGTAAGGGGCGCATCATCAGGATACTTAACATGAATCCCTAGCCGGAGGACGCACACCCTCCGCGCAAAAGTAAGCTCTGCGGCCCACAGCAGTGGTTAAAGATTTAAGCAGATGCAAAAGGCAGCCCTCACAGGCTGCCTTTGATTTCAAACCGGTGAATCCGGATCGGACGGGAGTTGCGTGTTAAAACTCCTTCCACTCGCCGTCTTCGCTCTCGCTAACCTTTCTCGCCAGCTTGCGCGTACTCCTGAACTGTGCAACCGGATGACGAACCACGGCCTGCTTCGCGGCTTTTTTCGCCGCATAGCGTTCCATCGTCTCACGGCCGCCGACTATCCTGAAGACACTCACGGCCTGCATCAGCGCCTCGGCCTGTTCCTGCATCGCTTCGGCGGCCGCGGCGGCCTCCTCGACCAGCGCGGCGTTCTGCTGGGTCACCTCGTCCATCTGGGTGATCGCGGTGTTGACCTGTTCGATGCCGGCACCCTGTTCCTGCGAGGCGGCAGAAATCTCGGACATGATGTCGGTGACGCGTTTC
>DASWTZ010000131.1:0-4402 GCA_036401875.1 Gallionella sp. | reverse complement strand
CATAACCCATAAGGGGTATCTGATAAACCACAGTTTTTGGAGTATGCGGCCACCCTCACCCACCTCGTGTAAACTTGCCACCATCCGGTAATCTTGCAGCAAGGAAAGGTATTACATGAAACCCTCGATGCAATTGTTCCTCATTCTGCTCGCGCTCGGCTGGCTGACGCCATCCTGGTGCGATGACACCCCCTTGGGCACCGTCGAGGAGTGCATAGACGAGCCGGTATTCGAAGGCAAGGTCTGCACCTTGCAGGCCAACCGCGATGCCGGGATCGGCGTGATCCTGATCCACGGCCTGGACGGCTCCGTGGCGGACTGGGAGCACATCATACCGGCGCTGGCCAAGGATTTTCACGTGGTCGCCTTCGATCTGCCCGGCTTCGGCAAATCCGACAAGGGCAGCCAGGAATACAACCCCACCCGCTATGCCCGTCTGGCGCAGTTTCTGGCCAACCATTACTTCCAGGAGAAGCCCTTTCATATAGCCGGCCACTCGATGGGCGGGGCGATCGCGCTGCGCTTTGCCTCCCAGCAGCCGATGCGCTTCCGGAGGCTGGTGCTGATTGATGCCGCAGGCATCCTGCATCCGCTGGTGATGACAAAATTCCAGGCCGGCTCGATGCTGCAGAACAAGAGCGGAGTGGCGCAGTCCCGCGGCTTCGCCGAACGCCTGTCCGGCAGGATACTGGAAAAGGTGGACGGCCTGCCAATCTCGCCCAACGATATCGTCAACACCGCACTGGGGCGCGATCTCGTGCTGCAGGGCGGCCCGTCCTATATCGCCGCGATGGGGCTGGCCGAGGAAAATTTCGCCTACGCCGTTTCATCGGTAACCGCGCCCACGCTGGTGCTGTGGGGCGACCACGACATGATCGCGCCGCTGCGCACCGGCAGGGTGCTAGCCGGCAACCTGCCGCACGCCCGGCTGGAAGTCATCACCGGGTCTGGCCATGAGCCGATGCGCGAGCAGCCGGAACAGGTAAACGCCCGGCTCAGGGAGCACCTGCTGGACAGCGATGAACAGGTGGCCGAGCGTTTCATGAGCAAACCTCTGCCCGCCGCCCTCGCCAGCAGCCGGGTCGCAAAATGTTCCGGGGAAAAAGGCAAGGTGTACAAGGGCGATTACCTTGCGATCGAACTGCGCGATTGCACCAACGTCACCGTCCGCGATGCGCGGATCGGCCGGCTAAGCGCACTCAATTCGCAACTGAACCTGACCGACACCGACATACTCGGGAAAGAGGTCGGCCTGCAGGCCGACAATTCGGACATCACCTACACCAACGGCAGGATTTCCGGCGAGGTCGCGATCCAGACAACAGCCAGCCGCCTCGACCTGGCGGGTGTGCACCTGACCGGCTCCCGGGCATCAATCCAGGCAACCGACAGCAAGCTCACCTGCTCCATCTGCCGGGTGAGCAGCCCGCTCGCCACGGGTAACTTGCACGCCTTCAAGAACATTGTGAATGAAAAACTTTAATCCGGGCCAGAAGGAGATGAAACCATGACGACCGACAACACCGAAACATGTTGCCCGCGCTTCGATCCAGCCCCCTGGGACGGCAAAGTAATCACTTGGCAGGACAAACGATTCGTGCGCGACCGGGTTACTAGTTTGTTTCATATCCCGCTGAACTATGGCGCGGTGATGACCCGCAACGACAATGCCATCCGCGCCGGCGGCGCACGCACCGAAACGCGGCTGATCCTGACGGACGAGAATTCGTTATGGGGGGCGGACGTTTATTTCGAGGTGAGCAAGGACCTGCCCGGCGCCAAAATGGCCACCCTGTCCGGCACCTTCCTGTCCAGGGTGTTCGAAGGCCCCTACCGGAACATGCGCAACTGGATAGACGAGATGCGGGCTTATGTGACCGCACAGGGCAAGCACGCACACAAGTTTTATTTCTACTACACGACCTGCCCCAGCTGCGCGAAAAAATACGGCAAAAACTATGTTGTTATACTGGCCGAAGTCGCCTGATCCCTTTTGTTTATATCCGAGGAGTCATAAATGTTTTCATCATCGAAAGAACTTGCCGTAATCCTGTGTTCCGCCGCACTATTATTGAATGCAGGAGCCTCACTGGCTCAGGAGCAACACAATCATGGGCATGCGCATTACGGTCTGGAGTCGGCACAGCTGACGCTCAATGACGGCAAAAAATGGGAAAGCGACGGCAATTTGCGTCAGGGCATGAGCCGCATCCGCGACGCCCTGAACGCCGATCTGCATGCGATCCATATGGGCAAGGCCACTGCCGATCAGTACCAGGCACTGGCAAAGAAGATCGACGTGCAAATCGAATTCATGATGAACAACTGCAAGCTGGAACCGAAGGCGGACGAGATGCTCCATCTGGTGCTGGCCGACATCGTTGCCGGTTCAGAAGCGATGAAGCAGGATCTTGGCAAGGCGCGCGAAGGTGCCGGGCGCATCGCGCAGGCACTGCAAAGCTATGGCGCCCATTTCGCCCACCCCGGCTGGGATAAGGCGAAGCACGCCCACTAGCGAGTCACGGCCTGCCCAACAGGTCGGCCAGCGCGGCATCCAGACTGGCGAACCGGAAACCGTATCCGGCAGCCGTCATCCTGGCGGGCAGCACCCTTTGCCCCTCAAGCAGCATCGCGGCGCGTTCGCCCATCGCCAGCTTCAGCAGTAGAGCGGGCGCGGCGAACAGTGCGGGACGATGCAACGCCCTTGCCAGCGCAGCAGTGAATTCCGCGTTGGTGACCGGTTGCGGCGCGGTCATGTTGTATGGCCCGCTGAAGCGGCTGTCGTGCAGCATCCTGAGCACCATCGCGACATAGTCGTCGATATGCACCCAGCTCATCCACTGCTTGCCGTTGCCCAGCCGCGCCCCGAGCCCCAGCCTGAACGGCAGCAGCATGCGTCCCAGCAACCCGCCCCTGTCACTCAATATCAGGCCGGTGCGCAACAGGCACACCCGGACCCCATCGCTCGCTGCGGCATTCGCCATTTCCTCCCAATCCCTGCATAGCTGTGCAGCAAACCCCTCACCGCTCGGCCTGTCCTCACTCATCTCGTCTGCGCCACGATCGCCGTAATAGCCCACCGCCGATCCGCTGATCAGTACGGCTGGCTTGCGATCCGCCGCAACGATATGCCCGACCAGCTCACGTGTCAGGGCGACCCGGCTATCCCGCAGGATCTGCTTGCGCCGCGCGGACCAGCGCGCGTCCACGATCGGCTCGCCCGCGAGGTTGATGACCGCATCGAATGCTCTGCCCGGATGGTAGTCGGCAAGCGCCGCCATCGCGTGTACCCTCTGACCACACTTAAACGGAACCGACGCCGGATTGCGGCTGAGCACCGTCAACTCGTGCCCCTCCGCAAGCAAGGCACGGCACAAATGCCTGCCGATTAGCCCGGTACCGCCTGTGATCAGGATTTGCATATCGGCTCCCGTTCTACTGCGAGCTGTTGAAATGGGCTGGTGCACCATCCGGCAATTACATCACGCTGCCGAACGATAGGTCTTGAGCGTGAGGGGGCTGCGGCAAACCGGCCAGACGGCTGGCCTGGCTCACCGGCCCCTGCGGAAACAATTCGTATAGATGGGCGCGGCCCTGATCCCCGCAGAAATGTTCTTCGAGATCGCGCAACACTTCCCGTGCACTATCCTCGTTGTCATGCAGCCGGTAGCGTTCTCGCAGATGGTAAATCACTTCCCAGTGTTCTTCGGTCAGTTGCAGCCCTTCGCTCGCAGCCATCTGGCTGACAAAGTGCGGCGACCATTTCGGCAACTCGGAGAGGTTGCCCTCCGGGTCGAATTCATAATGAAGCGGATTATTTAATGCCTTGTTGATGTCGAGCATGATAAACACCTCCTGCTGACGTATGTTGTCGGGAGAAATCCCGATTTCATTCTAGGCAACCGATCAATTTTGTCAAGAATTGACCTGCTTCGTTGTGATTGAATTAGCTCCCATACCGCCGCAATTTGTGTTGCGTTGCACTTCCGTAAAATTATCACTGTCCGAGTTTTGGAGTAAATTTTCTGCCAACTCACCACCCTCCTCCAGCAACACTGATGTCGTTTGCCACAGTTACAACATTTGACCAACACCGTAGAGCAGAATGCTCTGCCTCGTTCCATAAGGCAGCGGCAAGTTTATAAAGCATGATGAAATGGGGACGGGGCACAGATCTCTTCTGCGTGGCATGGCTCAATCCTATTCGTTTCATCTCGCAGTGGACACCGTCCCATGTCACCTCTTGCCCCATGTCGTTTGAAGTGACAATGCTTGGCGAACGTGCCCGACACGCCCCTGATTCCACATCGTCAGCCGACACAGGCATCGGTCATAACCGCAACGAGCTATCGGCGCATAACCCGTACGGGTTATCGTGGCGCGCCTGTTAAAGTCTTAGCAT
>DASWTZ010000130.1:0-7763 GCA_036401875.1 Gallionella sp. | reverse complement strand
GTCCGCTGTAGGCGGTTTCCCCGACGGCATACAGGTTCTCCACATCGGTGCGGGCATGCAGGTCGGCCATTACGCCGCCGCAGGTGAAATGCACAGCCGGAACGACGGGTATCGGCTCCTTGCTGATGTTGATGCCCAGGTTGAGGCAGCGCGCAAAAATGGTCGGGAAATGCTCCTGCAGGAATTCGACCGACTGGTGAGATATATCAAGGTATACGCAGTCCAGCCCCCTTTTCTTCATCTCGAAGTCGATTGCTCTTGCCACTATGTCACGCGGCGCAAGCTCGGCGCGTTCATCGTGGGCGGGCATGAAGCGCGTTCCATCGGGTAGTTTCAATATGCCGCCTTCGCCCCGCACAGCCTCGCTGATGAGAAATGATTTCGCATGTGGGTGGTACAAGCAGGTCGGATGGAAC
Source organism: Gallionella sp. (assembly GCA_036401875.1). Classification (GTDB taxonomy): domain Bacteria; phylum Pseudomonadota; class Gammaproteobacteria; order Burkholderiales; family Gallionellaceae; genus Gallionella. The sequence goes on along the minus strand of DASWTZ010000130.1, from coordinate 7,347 downwards.
TGGATGAACTCCATGTTCGCGACACGGCAACCGGCCCGCCAAGCCATTGCGATCCCATCGCCGGTTGCCGTATCCGGATTCGTGGTGTAGAGATAGACCTTACCGCTTCCCCCGGTCGCGAGTATTGTATTCTGCGCCGCAATGGTGACTACCTCGTCATTGATACAGTTCAGCGCATAGGCACCGTAACAGCGGTTGTCGGCCAAGCCTAATTTTTTGCCGGTGATCAGGTCAACGGACATGTATTTTTCCAGAACGGTAATGTTCGGGTGGGCCAATACTCGTGAAACGAGGGTCTGCTGAACCACGTGCCCGGTCGCATCCGCTGCGTGGATGATGCGGCGCTGGCTGTGGCCGCCTTCCCGCGTCAGGTGGTAGCCAAAGTCATTGGAGGAATCTTTGGTGAAAGGCACCCCTTGCGCGATCAGCCAGTCTATGGAGGCTTTGCCATGCTCGACAACATAGCGTGTCGCAGACAAATCACATAGTCCGGCTCCGGCCTTGAGCGTATCCTGAATATGCGCGTCTAGCGTGTCATTTTCGGACAGCACCGCAGCGATGCCGCCCTGTGCCCAGTTGCTTGCGCCGTCCTGTAGCGATTTTTTCGTGATCAAGCCAACCTTTTGGTGATCGGCCAGCTTGAGTGCCAGCGTCAGGCCGGCCAGGCCGCTCCCGATGATCAATGTGTCAAATTGCAGCAATTCGTTATTCCAATGTGTGAGCAGAGGCGCAACTATAGCAGGGAGCGGAGACGTGGAGTGCTCAAGGCCGTTTTTTCTTCAGCCTCTTAGGAGGGAGCGGTTATAATCATCTGCTCTGGAAGCGGCGTTGTTGGGCCGAGTTAGATTTTTGAGGCAGTTGAGGGATGACGGACAAAGAAGTCGATCAACAGTTGGTGGAACGCGTTCAACGCGGTGACAAGCACGCCTTCGATTTGCTGGTGGCCAAGTACCAGCGCAAGCTCGGGCGCCTGATTTCCCGTTTTGTCCGGGATGCTTCCGACGCCGAGGATGTGACGCAGGAGGCCTTTGTCAAGGCTTATCGCGCGCTGCCGGGTTTTCGCGGCGAGAGTGCTTTTTATACCTGGCTGTACCGTATCGGGATCAACACAGCCAAAAACTACCTGCTTTCAAATAAACGCCGCCCCCCGACCACTACACCTTTTGATGTGGATGATGCCGAATCGTTTGAGGAGGGGGGGCTGCTGCGCGAAGTCGATACCCCGGAAAATGAACTTATGAGCAAACAGGTTGTCGGTGTGGTGCAAGCTTCATTGCAGCAATTACCCGAGGATTTACGTAGTGCATTAACGCTGCGGGAAATAGAGGGGTTGAGTTATGAAGAGATTGCCAGCGTGATGAATTGTCCAGTTGGCACAGTGAGATCAAGAATTTTCAGGGCGCGTGAAGCGGTTGCAGAGAATCTGCGTCCATTGTTGGAGACCAGTAAAGGTAAGAGGTGGTAATAATGAAACAAGAAATTTCGGCATTGATGGATGGCGAACTTTTCGAGGATGAAGTGGATCATTTGCTTGATCAGCTTAAGCAAGATCCTCGGGCGCGCAAGAATTGGGCGGCTTATCATCTGATCAGGGATGCGTTGCGCCAGCCGGAACACATTCACTGTGACCTTAGCGCCAGGGTGAGAGAGCGGGTAAAGGAAGAGCCTACGGTGTTCGTCCCGCGCGGCCATGCCGAAAAACAGAGAATCCGCGCGTTTGCTTTATCAGCGGTTGCCTCTTTGGCTGCGGTCGGGGTGGTGACATGGATGTCGTTGCAGGTCGGCCCTGAAGACATGCCGCAGATGGCTATGCAGCAGCAATCCATGATTCGTGCGGCAAAGGCGGAAGCTCAAACCAGGTCAAACGATTATCTGATGGCACACCAGGCATTTTCTCCCAGCACGGATATGAGTGGCGGCGCATATTATATCCGCACCGTTTCATATCGTGCGGATGAGAATCCAACGAGAACCAACCCCGGGAAATAATTGCGATGAAGCTGTATGGTGCGGCAGGCAGGGTACTAGTTGGCGCGTTACTGTTGTTCACGGGTGCAGCCCGTGCCGCGGGGAGCGGAGAGGGTTTCGACTGGCTGAAAGTCGCGATCATTGCGGGGCATCAGACAAATTTCAGTGGGGTATTTGTTTACCAGCATGGCAACTTTGTGGAGACCTCCCGCATTACCCACGTGGTTGGCAAGGATGGCGAATACGAGAGGCTAGAAAGCCTGGACGGGCCGAAGCGTGAAATTGTTCGCCATCATGGGGAGGTTTGGAGTTACGCCGGCCATGAGTTGGTGCAATTGGACATGCAGTCGGGGATTGGCAAGTTTCCCTCGCTTCTCCCGGAGCAACTAAATTCGCTGAGCGCGAACTACCATGCAGAATTGCAAGGCATTGAACGGGTTGCCGGATATAACGCCCAAGCCATTTTGTTTACCCCCAAGGATAATTTTCGCTACAGACACAAAATCTGGGTGCATAACGATTCTGGCGTGCTGTTGAAGGCGGCGGTGCTGGGCAACAAGCAGGAATTAATCGAACAATACGCTTTTACCCAGGTGCAGATCGGTGGGCGGGGGGATCATTCATGGGTGAAGCGGGATACGCGCCACGGCACGAAAATTCATGATACTGACCGGGTGGGCGTGCCGGTCAATAGTGGTTGGGTAGCCGATGGCCTGCCGACGGGCTTCCAGAAGATCATGGAGATACAGCGCCCCATGCACGGAAATCACGCGCCTGTAACGCAGATCGTATACTCGGACGGATTTGGTGCAATGTCCCTTTTTTTCGAGGTCAATGACAATGATGATGACGATATTGAGGGGCTTTCCAGCAGGGGGGCTGTAAGTTTGTACCACAAGGTTGTCGGTGACCATCTGTTTACGGTAGTCGGCGAAGTCCCACCCCATACGGTGATGCGGGTACTTAATTCAATACGCTATAACGGTAAGTGACCATGCTTGAAACACGTGCAGTGGTTGTACGAGTTGAAGGTAAAACGACCCTGGTGCGGGCTGATCAGGGCAACGGATGCGGACAATGCAGCGGCAAGGGGTGCGGGACGGGCAAACTATCTCAGTTGTTCTGCAGCGAGCCGCGCCAATTTCAGGTCGAGAATCCAATCAATGCCCAAGTAGGTGATGAGGTAATTGTTTCGGTCGTTCAAGGCTCGGTATTGCGGGGGATTACCCTGCTCTACGGGCTGCCGCTATTCCTGCTGATGGTCTTTGCGTCTATCGGCGCAACTATCGGGGAGCCGCAAGGCCATGCGGACCGTTATGCCGCCTTGGGCTCGGCAGTCGGTTTGGCGGTCGGATTTGTTCTGGCTTGGTTGATTTCGTCGCGCCAGGGCCAGAAACATGCCAAGCCCTATATCACCAGGATAGGGCAGGAATAATTTAAGGATGGAAGCAGTAAATTGCGTAAAACCCGGGCGTGTCGCAGTACAAGCACGCCGGTAGTATTTGTTAAGGAGATATGCATGTCAGGAAGATTTACATGGCTGTTCATATTGACTTTCGGGATCATGGTCAATACTTCGGCGCAATCGGGAGAGTTGCCAGATTTTGCGGATCTGGTGGAAAAACAGGGTCCCGCCGTGGTCAATATCAGCACTACGCAGATCATTCGGAATGCGCCAGGTTTCCCCAATGTCCCTGAGGGGGATCCGCTGTACGAATTTTTCCGTCGTTTTGCACCTCAGATGCCGCGCGAGCAGGAGTCTCAATCATTGGGTTCCGGGTTCATCATCAGTGCGGATGGCTACATAATGACCAACGCCCATGTGGTTGATCATGCTGAAAAAATAACCGTTCGCCTGACGGACAAGCGCGAGTTCAAGGCTACAGTTGTCGGAGCGGATAAACGCACCGATGTCGCGTTGTTGAAAATCGAAGCGAGCGGATTGCCGGTACTGGTACTGGGTGACCCAGGTAAACTGAGGGTGGGTGAGTGGGTGGTGGCGATAGGTTCACCATTCGGTTTCGATAGCAGTGTGACTGCGGGTATCGTCAGTGCAAAGGGTCGCTCTTTGCAGCAGGATAATTTTGTACCTTTCATTCAAACCGATGTGGCGATCAATCCCGGCAACTCGGGCGGGCCGCTATTCAACCTGAAAGGTGAAGTCGTTGGCATCAATTCGCAGATATATACCCGTTCCGGAGGGTCGATGGGACTGTCTTTCGCGATCCCGATCGATGTCGCATCACAAGTTTCCGAGCAGTTACGCAGGACTGGCAAGGTAACGCGTGGCAGGATCGGCGTAACAATTCAGGAGTTGACGCGCGAATTGGCCGATTCATTCGGTCTGAACAAAACCAAAGGCGCGCTGATCAGCAGCGTGGAGAAGAATGCACCGGCTGATAAGGCGGGAATCGAGGCCAGCGATGTAATCCTCAAGTTCGATGGCAAGCCGGTAGACAGCTCCAGCGATTTGCCGCGCATGGTGGCTGCTACCAAGCCGGGCACCAAGGTCGTTGTTGAGTTATGGCGCAAGGGTGAAACCAAGCTGGTATCCGTAGTGGTTGCCGAGATGACCGAGGGTGGGCAGTTTGCACACGCCCCGAGCAGGACGCCTCTGGACAATGAAGCACGCGAGATTTCCCGGTTGGGAATTGTCGTCAGCGAAATGAGCAAGGAGCAACTGGAAGCGGTTCAGTTGGCTGGCGGGTTGGTCGTCGACGAAGTCCAGGGGGCGGCCGCACGGGCCGCGGGATTGCAGCAGGGAGATATCCTGCTCAAAATCGGCAATACACAGATACTTTCACTTGCGCAATTCAAGGGAATTATCAAGCGGGTGGGGCAGGGCAGGAATGTGGCACTGCTGATCAGGCGCGGAGATAACGCGCTGTACGTGGCGATCAGGCTGGATGCGAAGTAGCATTTGTGGGGGAAGTGCCTTCCCCCTTTGCCGTGTCCTACGCGGAGAGACGTTTTGCGGGGACAAAAGAACTGCCCTAGTGATCACTTGCAATATTTTTCGATGTCCTGCTCGGTTTTCCTGATTCTTTCCTGCCGTTGGTCATCTTCCATATAGACCGTCTCGCCGCTGGCATCGAGCTCTGCTATGCGCCTGCCGTCCTTCAGTACCATCAGGTTTTGCCGAGCACCGGCGCAGCTGGCCTTTAGTGAATCTGCATATGCTTGGTCCTTGGCAGCCTTTTCCTCGGCGGCCTTTTTGTCCTGTCGCGCCTTCTTCAGCTCCGCTTCGCGCTCGGCCAGGCTTTTGGGCTCGGCACTCGCCGCATCCGATTCATTTTGCGGGGAGGACGGTTCAGCACTGGTTGTTCCGCGTAACTTGGTTCCTTGCACCTCCGGTGGAGGGGGGACATCTGAATAGTGGATTTGCCCGTTTGAATCTATCCATTTATTCAAGGCAGCATGAACATTGTTGGTGGGGAAGATCAAGAAAATCAGCAGAAATGTCTTCATGGCGCTCATTCGATTTGACATGGAATATTTTTAAAATCAAGCACACAATCAAGTTGTGCAGACAAGTCTAGCATGTAAAGGTATCATTGCAACCGGCTTGAATAAGCAGAATTGAATGGAGCTGGGTAAAGTTATGTCAGACGGGAAATCGGGCACGGTTGCCAACAAGGATCTGTTGGATGTATCCAAGAACGGCGATATGGCCTTGAAACTTTTCAATGCCTACTATCGTGAGCGCAACCATTCCGGGAAGATTTATGATGATTTCCCCGGATTTTTCATGGTCAAGCCATCGGCCGTGGAAGGCAAGGTGACTGCATCACGGGGTTCGGAACAGATGTTGCTGGATGATACCATTCAGCGCGCCAAGGCACGCAACGGTTTTATCGGGGTATCCAAGCATCGGAACCCGAAACTGGGTTATTACTGGCTGGAACTTTCGGTCATGCCATTCATGATGGGTGATGCAGTCAGCAAAGATAACAAGGGCGAGTTTTTCTTCATCCTGACCAAATTCATCGAGTTTACCAAGCAGAATCCGAAAATGTACGGTGACCTGACTGCCGAAATAGCCTCGGATAAGGATATCGAGGTGATGTTGGACGGGATCAGCAAAATGGCGGCCCGTCTGAGCACGGCTCGTGAAATCTATCCCGAGAACATGCTGGTAGCCTACAACCCGAACTGGCCTGTGACAGAGGTACAAAAGCTGCTGCACTCACTCAAAGACAACGATCAGGATTGGTGCGAGATGTTCTTCGAGTATCTGATGTACGTGATGAGCAAGAAGACTAAGAGCTAGATTTAAGCAGGACAACGGCTGCGCCGCTCCCGCCCTCATTGGATGCTGCATTGCAAAATGCCAAGACACGAGGGTGTTGTGCAAGCCAGTGGCGTGTGAGTTTTCGCAACACAGCCTCACCTCCCGGGCTGTTCAGCCCCTTCCCGTGTATCACCAGCACACAGCGGTAATTGCGCTGGATTGCTTCATGCAGGAACGCCTGCAGCAGTTTCCGCGCGGCGTCGCCATCCATTCCATGTAAATCCAGATGGTCCCGCACAGGCCACGAACCTTTTCTCAGCTTGCGCAATGTCATGCGTGACAGCCCGTTGCTCAGATATTCATCGGGCGGCTCACCGGTAACGAAGTCTGTCAGGGTATCTGGTATTGTTGCCGACCCGGGCTGCTGGCGAAACGGCGGCTTGCGCGGGGGCAACGGGGTGATGCGGTCGGGCTGTGCGATCGGACTCACCTTTCCGACAGCGCTGCGAAAAAGTTCGATATCTTCGGATGCAATCGGGTCAGCCTGCAAGACAAGAGGTTTTTTCACCATGCTGCCGCCCTCGGGGGCTGACCGGTTCCGTTCAGGATTTTCCCAGTGCGGCGAGATATCTGTCGGCATCCAGCGCGGCCATGCACCCGGTCGCAGCGCTGGTGCAGGCCTGACGGTATATCTGATCCTGTACGTCGCCCGCCGCGAATACACCCGGGATGCTGGTTGCCGTGGCGTTTCCATTTGAACCGCCGCGTGTCCTGATATAGCCGTTGTCCATCTCCAGTTGCCCGGCGAATATATCGGTATTGGGCTTGTGGCCGATGGCGATGAATACGCCGCTGAGCGCGATTTCACGCTGGTCACCCGTTTGCACATTTCTGATGCGCATGCCGGTCACTCCGCTGGCATCGCCCAGCACTTCGTCCAGTACGCTGTTCAGTTGCAGCGTGATCCTGCCTTCCTTCACCTTTTCCATTAGGTGGTCGATCATGATGCGTTCGGCGCGGAAGGAGTCGCGGCGATGTACCAGCGTGACATGTTTGGCGATATTGGCCAGATACAGTGCCTCTTCGACAGCGGTATTGCCGCCGCCGATTACTGCAACATCCTGGTTGCGGTAGAAGAAGCCGTCGCA
>DASWTZ010000129.1:0-15973 GCA_036401875.1 Gallionella sp. | reverse complement strand
CATCTCAATCAGATACCAACCGCGCACGCTGGAACAATCACCCGCTGTGGGATGTCATTGCAGCGGCATTCAACACCGAAACCGAACAAGCCAAGCTGCAACGCTTCAACCCTGCACGGCTTCCAGAAGATGAACGGCTGTTCGTGCATGGCCTGGGTGGTATCACCTCATTCATGGCAAGCCGTGGCATCGAAGATATCGGCGAAGGGATCGGCGAGTATCTGCATCAAGCCAAGGAATACCACGTCAAACGATCCGGCTTCAAACATGACGGAATGGAACGCTATGTCGGGCGCAAGGTGAAGATTAAGAATCGCCGCTATAACACCGTGCAGAACGGGCAACCGCTCGAATCTCAAATCGTTGCCGCAGCCGAGGCATATCAAGGCGCAAAGGATGGCGATAATGAATAAGCACAGCGAGAACTGCCAAGAGACAACACATACACGCGCGGTAGAAACGGGACTTCAGCAGCAAGCAGTTGACTACCTCCTCCCGCGCAAAACCGTTGAAAAACTGTCCGGCCTGAGCAGGGCATCAATCTACCGATTAATAAAAGCAGGGAAGTTTCCGCGTCCTTTGTCCATCGGTACCGGTTCGGTGCGCTGGCGACAATCCGACGTGATAGCCTGGCAACAATCCCTTAACCCAAGCAGTAGTGGATGAAAATTTATGGCGAGTAAATCAGGCGTTGGTATATTTGTTGGTATAATGAAAAGCTAATTAATCAGAACATAGCAATGGTGCGGCGTACCAGTTATTTTTCGACTGCCACCGCTCGCCAGGACACCCCCAGAGCACGCACGCCGCACCACCCCCTATTGAAACTTTTCCATTTTCAGTTAATCTCACGGTTGTCGTTTGATTCCGTTCAACCCAGGAGAAAACCCATGCAATACGCAACCGCAACGCAAGCAGGCACGCTGTCAGCCGAACAGAACAAGGTGCTGCGCAACACCTACATGATGCTAGCGCTGACGATGATCCCAACCGTGATCGGCGCGCTGGTCGGTATGTCGCTCGATTTCTCGTTCGCGGCGGAACACCGGGTCATCAGCGGGCTGCTGATGTTTGCCGCGATGATGGGCATGATGTTCGCCGTCAACGCGCTGCGCAACAGCGCCTGGGGCGTGGTGGCGCTGCTGGGCTTCACCTTCGTGTTCGGCGTGTTCCTCGGCCCCCTGCTGCAGGTGGCGCTGCGCCTCTCAAACGGCGCCGAACTGATCGCGCTGGCCGCGGGCGGCACTGGGATCATCTTCTTCAGCCTGGCGACCATCGCCACGGTAACGAAGAAGGATTTCAGATTCATGGGCAAGTTCCTGTTCATCGGCCTGATCCTGCTGATCGTCGCGTCGCTGGCGAACCTGTTCTTCCAGATTCCCGCGCTGTCGCTGGCGCTCTCGTCGATCGCGGTGCTGCTGTTCTCCGCCTACATCCTGTACGACGTGAGCCGGATCGTTAACGGCGGCGAGACCAACTACGTGATGGCGACGATGGGCCTGTTTCTGAACATCTACAACCTGTTCATCAACCTGCTGCAACTGCTGATGGCGTTCGCAGGCGAGCGCGACTGAGACTCAAAGCCACACAGGAGGGGCGGCGCAAGCCGCTTTTTTATTGCCCGACCCAGAACAGGAGCTGCAAATGAAACTGAGCGCTTTTTTACGGCACCTTGACACGTCACCCGAGCTGGTGACATTCGACGACACGATGGCGCTGATCGACTCGCTGTACGAATACACCCCCACCCGGTTCAGGAACGGCGCGCTGGTCAACGAGGCAGGCCAGAACAACGGTTCGTGCAAGTTGTTTGCGTTCGCCGGGCTGCATGGCCTGTCGCAGCAGCAGACCCTGAACTGCTTCGGCGCTTATTACCGCGACGATGTACTCAAGCACCCTGCGGGGACCGACCACCAGAACATCCGCAACTTCATCAAGAGCGGCTGGGAAGGCGTCGAATTCGACGGCAGCGCCTTGCGCCTGAAGCCATAACTCAGGCGGGTTTGCGCTGCTCCGGGCGCAGGCGGGAGGCAAGCAGCTCATCGCCGGTATCCGCATCGACCGGCTCGCCCGTGCCGTTTTCCATCGGTTGCTCGAAATCGTTCCAGCCGCGTATGCCGGTCTTCAGCGAGACCACGCTGGTATAGCCCATCTGCTGCAGCACGTCGGCGGCCAGCACCGAACGCTTGCCGGAGCGGCAGAGCACGACGATCTCCCGGTCACGTCCGGCGGCCAGCTGCGGCACGGTCTCGTCGTAATCCCACTCGCAGGATTGCTCCAGCACGCCGCGCGGCACGTTGATCGAGCCGGGGATGTGCAGCATCGCGAACTCGGCGGGTTCGCGCACATCGAGCAGCAACGGCTTGCCGCCGCCTGCCAGCAGCCTGCTCAGGTCCCAGGGCATAATCTCCTTCACGCGGGCGAGCGCCTCGTTTACCAGTTCATCGTAGCGTTTCATATATCTATCCTAAATCCAAGATCAACTTCGGACGCGGGAACTCCTCCGCGCACTCCCCAATTTTCGAGCGGCACTTCATGCAACACGATGAAAATATCATCCGGCGCAATCCCGACCGCTCCCAGTTTCTTCACGATGACCTGGTATAGCGCTCGCTTCGCTTCAATCGAACGGCCAGCAAAAAGTGAAATCTCTATCAGAGTGTAGTTATCGGTTTTGCCGGGAGGTACATGAAAATGCTCCGGCCGGTGTTGAATGAAACGAATCTGCCGATCATGCTCCGGCAATTGCAGCGCCTCCAGTTGCGCGCGATAAACCGCCTCCATGATCGCCTGCACTTGCTCCGGCAACCAAGTCTTGCGAACTTCAATTCTGGCAAGCGGCATGTACTATTCTCCGCGGTCGAACACCGCAATCGATTCCACATGCGAGGTGTGCGGGAACATGTTCATCACGCCGGCGGCTTGCAGCGTGTAGCCGTGAACCTGTGTTAGCACGTTGGCATCGCGCGCGAGGGTGGCGGGGTTGCAGGATACATACACGATGCGGTGCGGTGCTGTCTCCGGGGTGATGGCTTTGACCAGTTCAACCGCGCCGTCGCGCGGCGGGTCGATCAACCACTTGTCGAATTTACCGAGCCTGGCCAGCATCGCGTCGGTCATCTCGAACAGGTTCATCGCCATGAATTCGGTGTTCCCAGACAGGCGGTTGGACGCGGCATTCTGCCCGGCGCGCTTGACCAGCGCGGCGCTGCCTTCGATGCCCAGCACCTGCGCCCCGCTCCGCGCGATCGGCAGCGTGAAGTTGCCCAAGCCGCAGAAGAAATCGGCGATGCGCTCGCCCGGCTGCGGGGCGAGCAGGCGCATCGCGCGGCTGATCATCACGCGATTGAGCGCGCTGTTGACCTGGGTGAATTCGCTGGGCGCGAACGGCATGGTGATACCGAATTCGGGCAGGCTGTACGACAGCGCCGGCGCGTCCAGCGGGTGGAATGGGGTAATGCTCTCCGGCCCCTTGGGTTGCAGCCAGAACTGGATCTGGTGCGCATCGGCAAAGGTGCGCAGCGCCGCCTCGTCGGCGCGCGTCGGCGGCTCTAGCACGCGCAGCACCAGCGCGTCCACCCGGTCGCCCACCGCCACCTCGATCTGCGGCATCCTGTCGCGTATCGACAGGCCGCCGACCAGTTCCGCCAGCGGCGCGATCAGCGCGGCGATCTTGGGCGCGAGTATCTCGCAGTGCTGCATGTCGGCGACGAAGCTGCTGCGCTTCTCGTGGAAGCCCACCAGCGTCTTGCCCTTCTTGATGACGTGCCTGACCGAGAGCCGCGCGCGTTCGCGGTAGCCCCACGGCAGGCCGTAGATCGGGCGCAATATCGTCCCGGCCCTGACCTTGCCGATATGCCACAGCGCGTCTTCGAGGATGCGCTGCTTGACGGCGACCTGCGCCCTCGCATCGAGATGCTGCATCGAACATCCACCGCACACACCGAAATGCGTGCATTTGGGCTGGACGCGCAGCGGCGATGACCGGTACACCTGCGTGACCTGTGCCTGCTCGAAGGCCGGCTTCTTGCGGTAGGAACTGTAGCCGACCACCTCGCCGGTCAGTGCCCCCTCAATGAAGATCACCTTGCCCTCGCTGCGCGCAATGCCGCGCCCTTCCTGGTCCAGTGATTCGATTGTTACCTTGTTTTCCACGCTCATATTTCTTACTCATCAATTCTTCCGCAAGGCGGACTCGATCCAAACAAACAAACGTCCCGCCGCCGTATGCACCAGGCCATAGCCGATCGCGACACCGAGACTGTTGGCCAGCATGTCCCGGATATCGAAGTACCGGTAGCCCGACCATTCCTGCATAAACTCCACGGCGACGCCCATCGCGACCAGCAGGGCCAACACCGTCATGCGCGCCTGCAATCGCGGATGGAGCTGGCAGAACCACAGCGCCAGTGCCGCATAGGCGATGCCGTGCTCCAGCTTGTCTGCATGGGGGAATGGCAGCGGCTCGGGCGGACTCGGCATCAGCGACAGATACAGGACCAGCCCCACCAGCAGCCAGCCCCCGGCCAGCCACAGACCGCGATGCAGCAACACGGTCAGCCCTTCTGCGCGGGCCAGGCGGCGAGGAATTCCCGCCAGTGCGGCTGGTCCAGCTTGCCCAGTTCGCTGCGCACCAGCTCGCATTCCTGCTGGAAACCTGCGCGGGTCAACATGCCGCGCATCATCTGGAAGCGCAGGAATACCAGCCAGGTGTTAGTCACGTCGGTTTCGCAATAGTTGCGTATCTCCTCCAGCCTGCCCTGCTGGTACGCCTCCCACACCCTGCTGCCGTCCATGCCCAGCTTGCCGGGGAAGCCGATCAGTTTGGCCAGTTCGTCCAGCGGCGCATTGGCGCGCCCGGTGTACAACGCCAGCAGGTCCATCAGGTCAAGGTGGCGCGAGTGGTAGCGGCTGATATAGTTGTTCCACTTGAAGTCCTTGTCGTCCTCGCCCTGGTCCCAATAGCGCGGGCACTGCACACCGTGGATCATGCCGCGATAGTGCAGCACCGGCAGGTCGAAGCCGCCGCCGTTCCACGAGACGATTTGCGGCGTGTACTTATCGATGCCGTCGAAGAATCGCTGGATGATGGAGCCCTCGTCCTCGTCCAGCCCGCCCAGTGACCACACCCTGAAGTTGTCTCCCTCGCGCAACGCACAGGAGATCGCCACAACGCGCTGCAGGTGGTGCGGCAGGAAGTCGCTGCCGGTCTTCTGGCGGCGCAGCTGGAAGGCCATCTCAGCCACCTCCGCATCGCTGACGCGCGCGTCCAGTTCGTGCAGCACGCGCAGCCCGGCGATGTCGGGGACGGTTTCGATGTCAAAAACCAGGGTTGGATTCATGTTTGGAACAGGCCGGGATAAAAATCAGATGCGAATTGTTACATAAACGGGGCCGTCCCTGCTCGTGCAAGATGCTGCCATGCCGGTGAAACGGCGGGAAATGCGGACTACTTCTTCGCCGCCTCGCTGTGGAACCGGGCCACGCCGGAATACAGGATCGCGACCTCCTGCTGGCTCAGTTCGGGATAGGCCTCGCGCAGCGCCTGGCGGGCGTACATCGTCAGCGAAGAACCGCCCCAGCTCTGCTTGGTATCGAAGAACGGGGCGGTCAATTTGCAGGCATCGTCGAAGATCGCGCGCAGGTTATGCTGGGAACGGCGCTCCTGCCCCCCGGCCGCACCGCTCCTGGAATACGCGTTATCCACAACCGGCTCCGGGCTGAATGAACCCGGCTAGCCGAGTTCGTCCTCGCGGAATTTTCTCTGGATGGCTTCCACCTGGTCGCGGCAACCGGCCAGCGCAGCCACGCAATCGGCGTCGAACTTGATGCCGGACAGGGATTGCAGGTACGCGAAGGCCTCGTCGTTGCTCCAGGCTTCCTTGTAGGGTCGCGTGCTGGTCAGCGCATCGAACACGTCCGCCACCGCGACGATCCTGGCCTCGCGGGGGATCGCCTCCCCCTTTAACCCGTGATAACCGCTGCCGTCGATCGCCTCGTGGTGGTACTGCGTGATGTTGCGCAGGGTCGCGGCATGGGGGAAGTCCGTCAGGCCGATGTTGTCCAGCATCCTGTTGACGATCTCCATGCCCTTGCAGGTATGGGTGCGCATCAGGTCGAATTCCTCCTCGCTCAGCTTGGCTGGTTTGAGCAGGATCTTGTCCGGGATGCAGATCTTGCCGATGTCGTGCAGGATCGAGAACCGGAAGACGTGTTCCACCATCTCGTCGCTGAACTGGAACCTGTCCGCCACCCCCTTGGCAATCAGGCGGCTGTAGTTGGACATGCGCTGCAGGTGGGCGCCCGTTTCCGGGTCACGCCGCAGCGACATATCGGTGACCGTCTTGACCATCGCCACCAGCGTGCGCACCGTGGACATCTCGTGCATCACCAGCAGCGATAGCAAATGGCCGATCAGGTCGAGGTGGTAAAGCACCGCCTCCTCGAACACGTTCTTTTGCCGGGAATTGAAAAACAGGAAGCCGAAGAATTCGCCGTTGAGCGACATCGGCATCGTGTAGCTGGACTGGTAGTGCCTGGCGGCAATGCGCTGGGTGTGTTCGGCACGCGTCCTGAAAATCTCGAGATCGTTGACCAGCCGCGGACGCCCCACTTTCAGGATCTCCTGCAGCGAGACCGAGTCGGAGAGCTTCGCGTCGTAAAGCGACAGCGGGCTGCCGTCACCGCTGCTATGAACAAAGGTCTTGAGCAGGTCCGTCTGCTCGTCGTAGACGGCCACCGCGATGCGGTCGATGAAATCGAAGCGCGTTTTCAGCAGACCATGCACATACTCGACTTTTTCCGGCAACGGCAATTTGCCGTTGATCGCGGCCAATACATCGTGATGCTCGAACATGCTCATGAGGATACATTCTCGAAATGCACTGGGGTACAGTTTACCCATCCTGCATCGCCGGTCAACGAGTTCATAAAAAAACCCGGGACATGCCCGGGTTTATATTGCCGCCCTGTTGCCAGACCGTGATCAGGCGAAGTTCTTCGCCACAAAATCCCAGTTAACCAGGTTGTTGAGGAAGGTCTCGACGAATTTCGGACGCAGGTTGCGATAGTCGATGTAGTAAGCGTGTTCCCACACGTCCACGCACAGCAGCGCCTTCTCGCCGGTGGTCAGCGGGGTGCCCGCCGCGCCCATGTTGACGATGTCAAGGCTGCCGTCGGCCTTCTTCACCAGCCAGGTCCAGCCTGAACCGAAGTTACCCACTGCGGAAGTCTGGAACGCCTTCTTGAACTCGTCGAGCGAGCCCCACTTCTTGTCGATCGCCGCTGCCAGCGCGCCGGAAGGTGCGCCGCCGCCGTTCGGCTTCATGCAGTTCCAAAAAAACGTGTGGTTCCACACCTGCGCGGAGTTGTTGTAGATGCCGCCGGGGGTGGCCTTCTTGATGATCGACTCCAAGTCCAGCTTCTCGAACTCGGTCCCCTTGATCAGGTTGTTCAGGTTGGTCACATAGGCCTGGTGGTGCTTGCCGTAGTGGTACTCGAAAGTCTCCTTGGACATGTGCGGCTGCAGCGCGTCCATCGCATAGGGCAGTGCGGGTAGGGTATGTTCCATTATTATTCTCCTTGTTGGGGTGTGTATCGGTGGGCGGATTCTAGCCAATTAGCGCCCCGCAAACAATACCCGATTGCCTTTATCGGGATAGGCGGGCGGCGCTGGGCCCGGCAAGGTCAGCGCCGAAGCTCATCAGTTACCGGCCGCGGATCACTTCCAGCCCGGCATCCTCCCACGCCATCATGCCGCCCGACATGTTGCTGACCTTGGTAAAGCCCGCTTCCTGCAGCAGGCTCACCGCCTTGGCCGAACGCCGCCCGGAACGGCACATCACCACGATAGGCTGGTCCTTCTGCGCCGCGATCTCCTGCAGGCGCGAACCCAGCTGACCCAGCGGAATCAGCTTCACGTTCGCGGCATGAACCTCCGCATACTCCGCCGGCTCGCGCACGTCCAGCAGCATCGCCCCCTGCCTGCCCATGCTCTGCGCCTGCCTTGCATCCACGCCCTCCGATGCCTGCAACTGCTGCGAGGCAAACAACACGCCAAACATGATCGCCAGCACCCAGATTATTTTCGATTGATTCGATTTCATTTTTCATCTCCTGTAAAAAATTGTTCCGATGTACGCCCGCGCGCGGCGGATCGGGAAAGAAAGCACTGGGGAAAGACCGTGCCCGCGATGGAAAGTTCATGCCCGCGACGGTCAGAAGTCGCATCATTGTATGCCATATCCCGCGCGCATCGGATCCCATGTTTGGTGTTGCCCAAGGCAACTTTTTCAATCAGAATAAACACAGCCCGTGCCGCATCCAACCGGCATCTTGCCTGAGCGAGATTGGAGCGTTGCACCCCGAATACACAACCAGCCCAACCAGGATCATGACGACGCTCACCGGAAATACCGCACCACAACCCTCAGCAGACCAGCCTGTCGTGCTGGTGGCAGAAGACGACGAGCAGATCGCCTTCCTGCTGCGATTCCTGCTCGAACGCGAAGGGTTCCGCGTTCTGCTGGCCCGCGACGGGCACGAGGCGCAGCGGCTCATCGCGGAGATACCGCCCCCCAGACTGGCCATGCTCGATATCATGATGCCCTATGCCGACGGCTTCGAGGTGCTGGCGAGCCTGCGCGCCCGGCCGGACTGGGGCGCCACCCCGGTGATCATGCTGACGGCGCGGTCGCAGGAAAAGGACATCGTGCGCGCACTCGATGCAGGCGCGTCGGACTATGTGGTCAAGCCGTTCCTGCCGGAGGAGTTGAAGGCCCGGATCCGCCGTTTGGTGCCGATGACATGAACCGTCCACCCCTGCTGTTGCTGATCGCGCTGCTGCCGCTGGCGGCGCATGCCGCCGGTCCGACATCCGCGCCGTCGGACGAGATCGAGCTGGGCATAAGCCGCGACGTACTCGACCAAGGATATGACAACTGGAACAGTCTCTACCTCGATGCCGCGCACCGCTTCGGCGAAAGGCATTCGGTTTACGGCAGGCTGCGCAAGACGCAGCGTTTCGACCTGCAGGACCGCGAAATATCCGGGGGCTATTACCACCCGCTGACCGGGACGTGGACCGCCCTGATCGAGGCCAGCACGAGCCCCGATCACTGGGTGCTGCCGCAAAACTCCCTGTATGGCCAGTTGCAGAAGGCCTTCGAGGGAGGCTGGGACATCCAGGCCGGTCTGCGCCGCAGTCAGTATGACACCGGCTCGACCGATCTGGCGGTGCTGACCGGCGAGCGCTACTGGGGCGATTTCCGGGCCGCCTACACCTATTATCTGGGCAGGACGGACGGCGGCTCCGCCCCCAGCCACAGGGCGCAGCTCGGCTACTACTATGCCGTGCGCAGCCAGCTGACGCTGGGCTTTGCCAAGGGACATCAAATCGAGAATCTGGGCGCTGGCCTCGGCGTGCTGATCACCGACGTGACCGGCTCCAGCCTGAGCGGACTCCACTGGTTCAATCCCGGCTGGGGGCTGAGCTACGAAGTGTCGGCGGAGCAACAGGGCAATCTGTATCTGCGCAAGGGTATCCGGCTCGGCCTCCGACATGCTTTCTGAACACCTGGCCCAGCTGGTCGTATGGCTCAGCATCGCGCTGTCCGTGCTGATCCTGCTGTTGCTGGTGCAGATCGCGCTGCTGCGCATCGGCCTGGTCCGGCGCACGGCACGCGAACAGCGGTTCCTGAAAGTCTGGCAGCCCATCCTCGCAGCGGCCGTTGCCGGTGAACCGGGGGACCTTCCGCCGCTGGCGGATGACGAGAAAATATTTTTCATGAAGCTGTGGAACCATCTGCACGAGTCGCTGCGCGGCAAGGCGCGGCGGCAGCTCAATGTCATCGCGCTGCGCTGCGGCATCCTGCAGGACGTGTATGCGCTGCTGGGCAGGAAGGACTTGCGCTCGCGGCTGCTGGCACTGATCACGCTGGGCCATCTGGGAGACCGCTCGTCCTGGAACAACATCCTGAAATTGACCCGACATCGCGACCCGCTGCTCTCGCTGGTCGCTGCCCGCACCCTATTCCAGATCCACCCCGAAAGCGCGCTGACCGACCTAATGCAGCCGCTGCTTGAACGCGAGGACTGGCCGACCGCGCAGCTGGCATTGCTACTCCAGGAAGCCGGACAGGAAAACATCTTCGCGATGCTGGCAAAAACCGCCAGCCAACTGGCCGGCTCGACAGACCCCGCCGGACTGGCCCGGCTAAACCGCCTGCTGCGTCTGCTTGAGGTCGCGCCCTACCAGCTGGTGATCGCGGCGATACGCGCCATCTTCGCGGTCACCGCAGACGCCGAGATCATCGCGCAGTGCCTGAAATTCCTGCGCGAGCCGAATGACCTGCCCACGGTGATGCGCCATCTCGACCATCCCGACTGGGTCGTTCGGCTGCAGGTGGCGCAGGCGCTCGGGCGCATCGGTACCGCCCGTGACACGACGCAACTGGCAAAGCTGCTGAGCGACCCAGTCTGGTGGGTGCGTTACCGCGCCGCCCAGGCGATGGTGTCGCTGATGCGCGGAAATTCTCCGGCGCTTGCGGAGTTGCGCACCCGCCTGACCGACCGGTATGCACAGGACGCGCTGGAGATGGTGCTGACCGAAAGGGGGGGGCGATGAGCCACTACATCGATGCGATGCTGTCGCTTCAATGGCTATTCCTGATCTACTTTGCCGCCGTCAACGGCGGTTACCTGACGCTCAATGTGCTGGCCTTCCTTAACATGCGGCGCCACATCGACACCCAGGTTTTCGACGACCTGCCGCAGGCCTACAATAATTTCAAGCCGCCGATCAGCCTGCTGGTCCCCGCCTACAACGAGGCGCCGACGATCGCGGCCTCGGTGCGTTCGATGCTGCAACTGACTTATCACGAGTTCGAGATCATCGTGATCAACGACGGCTCCCGTGACGAGACCATGGCCGAATTGCGCAGCGAGTTCGACCTGATCCCGTTCCCCGAGGCCTATTGGCGAAAACTGCCCACCCAGCCGGTACACGGCATCTGGCGCTCGACGCGCTATCCCAACCTGCGCGTGATCGACAAGGAGAACGGCGGCAAGGCCGACGCGTTGAACGCCGGAATCAATGCGTCGCGCTACCCGCTGTTTTGCGCGGTGGATGCCGATTCGGTCCTGCAACGCAACAGCCTGCAGCTGATCGTCCAGCCTTTCATCGAGGATGCGCGCACGATCGCCGCCGGCGGCACGGTGCGCGTCGTGAACGGCTGCCAGGTCAGCGGGGGATTCCTCACCGCGGTCGGGCTGCCGCACAAACTGCTGCCGATGCTGCAGATCGTCGAATACCTGCGCGCCTTCCTGTTCGGCCGCCTCGGCTGGACGCCACTCAATGCGATGCTGATCATCTCCGGCGCGTTCGGCCTGTTCCGCAAGGCCAGCGTCATCGAGGCCGGCGGCTACCGCACCGACACCGTGGGCGAGGACATGGAGCTGGTGGTGCGTCTGCACCGCCTGCATCGCAAACGCGGCATCCCCTACCGCATCGTCTTCGTACCCAATCCGGTCTGCTGGACCGAGGTGCCGGAAACCCTGCGCATCCTGAAAAGTCAGCGGGTGCGTTGGCAGCGCGGGCTGTCGGAAAGCCTCACCACCAACCTCGGGCTACTGTTCAACCCGCGCGGCGGCTGGGTTAGCTGGTTTGCCTTCCCGTTCACGCTGGTGTTCGAATGGATCGGGCCGGTGATCGAGGTCTTCGGCTATGCCTTCATGATCGTCGGCTTCTGGCTGGGCGTGGTCTCGCTGCCGGCCTTCCTAGCCTTCACCCTGCTGGCCATCGTGCTGGGCATACTGGTTTCCGTCAGCGCGCTGATGCTGGAGGAGATGTCCTTCCACCTCTATCCAAAGCCCCGGCAACTCGCGCTGCTGTTTCTGATGTCCATCGTGGAGAATTTCGGCTATCGCCAGATCACCCTGCTCTGGCGGCTCAGCGGCCTGCTGCATTGGCTGTTCGGCACCAAGGCAAAATGGGGGTCCATGCCCCGCTCCGCCAGTTGGCACCAACCCAAATCATGAACCTGTCCACCATGCTCAACCTCAGACTGCCCAACCGGAAAGACCCCGAGTATGCCGCTTTCCTCGCGCGCGACGACCTGCGCGCGGAGGCGGACCGGGATCTGGCGCGACGCTCCGTCACCGGCGTGTTTTCCTATTTCCTGGTCTGGGTGATCATCTACTTCGCGAGCGGACTCGAACAGGCCAGCAACGCGTTGCTCGAATTCCTGGGCTTCATTCTGGCAGCGGCGAGCGTCGGCCGCCTCTACCTGGCGCTGAATTTCCACCAGCTGTATGCAATCCATCCGCGGACCTGGCGCAGACTGTTTGCGGCCGGCACGATCATTTCTGCTGCGATCTGGGGCGGCGTGAGTGTGCTCGCACTCAGTTACGACGGGCTGGGCACGACCTCGGTGATGGTCCTGCTGTCCACCGCGGGCATCGCCGCCGGCGGGATCGTCTCGCTCGCCCCCGCCGCCTGGCTGGGCGGGGTCTTCGTGGTGCTGCTGTTGTTCCCCATCGTCCCGTTCGCGCTGTTCAGCGGCCAGATAGCGGAAAAAGGCGTCGCCCTGCTGTTCCTGACGTTCTTCGTCTTCATGTTCATGATGTGGCGGCGGCTCTACAACGAATACTGGCACGCGCTCGCCGGACGGGGCGAATTGGTGCTGGCCAAGGAAGCCGCAGAGGCGGCGAATCTCGCCAAGGGGCAATTCATCGCCAACGTCAGCCACGAATTGCGCACCCCGCTGACCGCGATCATCGGCGCGCTGGGCATGATCGAGAGCTACCCGCCCGGCGGCATGCCCGCGCAGACGATGACCCTGATCGACATGGCCTACCAGAACGGCAAACGCCTGTCGGTGCTGATCAACGATATCCTCGACTTCGAGAAGCTCAACGCCAACCGCATGGAGTTCCATATCCAGCCGGTGGCGCTGACGCCTTTCCTGACGCGCGCGATCGAGCTCAACCATTCCTATGCAGAAAATTACAGCGTCTCCTTCACGCTCGAACCATCGCCCGAATTCACTTTCCTCGCCGACGAGCACCGCCTGATGCAGGTGATGACCAACCTGCTCTCCAACGCCGCCAAGCACTCCCCGAAAGGCGAGCAGGTCGTGATCTCCGTGCGGGCCGGCGAAGGCAGGGTGCGCGTTGCAGTCAGCGACCGCGGCGCCGGCGTACCGGAAAGCTTCCGCGCGAACATCTTCGAGAAATTCGCCCAGGCGAAGAGCTCATCCACCGACAAGGCAAACGGTACCGGCCTCGGCCTGGCCATCAGCAAGGCAATCATCGACAGGATGGGCGGGACGATTGGATTCGACTCGGTGGTCGGGCAGGGCGCGACCTTTTACTTCGAGTTGCCGCAGGCGGAAGGCTCCACACATGGAAATCATCAAACGCTCACCGTTCACTGATGAACCCGCTCTCCGACGAAATCCAGTCAGGATTCGTAGTCACTTCACCTCATCCACCCGCGCCCGCCCCGGAAACATCCTGCGGATGACCACATAGAACACCGGCACGAAGAATATCGCCAGCACCGTCGCCGCGATCATGCCACCCATCACGCCGGTGCCGATGGCATGGCGTCCGTTCGCGCCAGCGCCGGTGGAGACGGCCAGCGGCAGCACGCCGAGCACGAAAGCGATGGAGGTCATTAGGATCGGGCGGAATCTTAAACGGCAGGCTTCGACGGTGGCCTCAACCAGTCCGGTGCCCTTGTCCTGCAGACTGCGCGCGAACTGGATGATCAGGATCGCGTTCTTCGCCGCCAGGCCGATGATGACGATCAGCCCGACCTTGAAGTACACGTCGTTGGGCAGGTCGCGCAGGTGCACGGCCAGCAGCGCGCCGAGGATGCCGAGGGGCACCACCAGGATCACGGCGACCGGGATGGACCAGCTCTCGTACAGCGCGGCCAGGCACAGGAACACGGCCACCACCGCCAGACCAAAGAGCAGCGGCGCCTGGAGGCCGGAGAGCCGTTCTTCGCTGGAGGTGCCGGACCATTCGAAACCGAAACCGGGCGGCAATTTGGCGGCGACCTCCTCCATCGCTGCGAGCGCCTCACCGCTGCTTCGTCCGGGGGCGGGACTGCCGGCGATCTTCATCGACGGCACGCCGTTGTAGCGGTCCAGCTTGGGAAGTTCCAGTATCCAGCTAGCGGTCGCGACCTCGGACAACGGCACCATGCCGCCCTGCGCGTTGCGCAACGGCAGCTGGATGATCTGCTCCGGGGTCGTGCGGTTCTCCGCCTCCGCCTGCATCTGCACGCGCAGGATGCGACCCTCGCGCACGAAGTCGTTGATGTAGGCGACGCCAAGCGCCGATTGCAGGGTCTCGTTCAGGTCGGCGATGTCCACGCCCAGCGCACGCGCCTTCAGCCGGTCGATGTCAATCAGCAGCTGCGGGCCCGGCTCCTGACCTTCGGGACGCACGCCGATCAGCGCGGGGTTCTGGCTGGCCATGCCCAGCGCCATGTTGCGCGCCTCCAGCAGCTTGCCCCGCCCCTGGCCGGAACGGTCCTGCAGGCGGAAATCGAAACCGCCCACCGCCGCCAGTTCCGGTATCGGCGGCACGTTGATCGAGAAGATCATCGCTTGCTTGATGCCGAACAGTGCCATGTTGGCGCGCATCACCACCGCCGGGACGGCACTTTCAGGCCGCGTGCGCTCGTCCCATTCCTTGAGGCGCACAAAAATGATCGCGGCATTCTGCCCGCGGCCGAAGAAGGAGAAGCCGAGCACGCCGATGACGCGGCTCACCTCGGGCTGCCCCAGATAGAACTTCTCCGCCTCGGCCAGCACCTCCTGGGTGCGCTCGCGCGTCGCGCCCGGCGGCAACTGGATCATCGTGACGAAATAGCCCTGGTCCTCTTCCGGCAGGAAGCTGGTCGGCAGTTGCACGAACAGCCAGCCGGCGACGCCCAGCAGCGCCGCGTACAGCAGCAGGTAGCGGCCGGTGCTCTGCAGCACACCGGCGACACCGGCCCGGTACGCACGCGTGGTCCTGCCGAAGTAGCGGTGGAATCCGCCCAGCCATCCCTTGTCGTACGCCGTTGCATTGCCGGGAGCATGCCTGAGCAGCGCGGCGCACAGCGCAGGGGTCAGCGTCAGCGCCATCAGCACCGAGAACAGGATCGTGAGGATCAGCGTGACCGCGAACTGGCGGTAGATCGCGCCCACGGTGCCGCCGAAGAAGATCATCGGGACCAGCACGGCGCACAGCACCAGCGTGATGGCGATGATCGCGCCGAAGATCTGCGACATCGCTTTCTGGGTGGCCTCGCGCGGCGCGAGCCCCTCCTCGGCCATGATGCGCTCGACGTTCTCCACGACAACAATGGCATCGTCCACGACGATGCCGACGGCCAGCACCATTGCGAACAGCGTCAGCGTGTTGATCGAGTAGCCGACGGCGTACAGCCCGACCATGCCGCCGATCAGCGCGACCGGCACGACGATCGCTGGGATGAAGGTGGCGCGCAGATTGCCGAGGAACAGGAAGATCACCAGAAACACCAGCACCATGGCTTCCGCCAGCGTCTTCACCACCTCTCTGACCGAGATCTCGACGAAGCGGGAAGCGTCATAGGGCACCAGCCAGTCCACGCCCTTGGGGAAGAACTTCGCCAGTTCGGCCATCTTCTGCTTGACTGCCCCGGCGGTCGCAAGCGCGTTGGCCGTGGGCGTCAGGCGGATCGCGATGCCCGATGCCGGCTGGCCGTCGATGCGCGCGGCGATCGAATAGTCCTGCGCCCCCAGTTCCACCCGCGCCACGTCCCGCACCCGCACGGTGGAGCCGTCTGCATTGGCGCGCACGATAATGTCGCCGAATTCTTCCGGCGTGGACAGTCGGCTGCGGGTGACGATCACGGTATTCATCTGTTGGCCGCGGGCTGCGGGCAGCTGTCCGACCTCCCCAGTGGCGAGCTGTGTGTTCTGCGCGCGGACCG
>DASWTZ010000128.1:0-8452 GCA_036401875.1 Gallionella sp. | reverse complement strand
TAACGTACGTATACGTACAGGGGTAGACGCCATTTTTTAAATCTAATTAAATGGCACTCGGCGGCTTGAAAACAAGCAACGCCGAAACTTAACCAAAATAATAAGAAGGGAAAACCCAAATGAAACAGCCAACGTATGGCAGCGTTACGCTGCGCACCTTTCCGCACACCATCCACAGCAATCCGCGCCCTCTCCTGCCCTTGTGCCGCCATTGCACCAAGGATGGCGATGATGGAGACGCTTAATCTTGAGCAGGCTGCCGCTTTCCTCAAAATGCACCCCGTCACGGTTCAAGCCAAGGCGCGTTCTGGCGAGATTCCAGCCGCAAAGCCGGGCAAGTGCTGGGCATTCATTAAAGATGACCTTGTGTCCTACCTACGTTCGCTCTATTCTCCCAAATGGCGAGCGCTGGAAGGTGACACACAGGAGAAATCACTATGTCACTCTGCAAGCGTAAGGACTCATCAATCTGGTGGGTTCGTTTCACCCACAAGGGACAACGAATACAGCAAAGTTCTGGCACTTCCGAACGCATCAAGGCGGAAGAGTACGAAGCCAAGCTGAGATCATCCTTGTGGGAGCAGGAAAGGCTGGGGGTTAAGCCGACCTATCAGTGGAATGATGCCGTTGTCAGGTATCTGCGTGAGACGAAACACAAAGCCTCGCAAGTCAGCGATATTTATCATCTGCGCTGGCTAGATCAGTACCTGAACGGCGTCGAGTTGCAGACGATCAAGCGGGATATGCTGGATGAAATCTCTGCCGCGAAACAAGCCGAGGGAGTCGAAAACTCCACCGTCAACCGCATGCAGGAAGTCATCAGGGCAATTCTAAGGAAAGCCTGCAACGAATGGGAATGGATTGATCGTGTTCCGATGGTGCGTATGCTGCCGGAACCGACCAAGCGGGTGCGCTGGATCACTCGGAATGAAGCCGACAGGTTGATTGCCGAATTGCCGCCGCACTTGGCCGATATGGCGCGCTTCAGTCTGGAAACAGGTTTACGGCGTGCCAACGTCACTGGCCTGCAATGGACGCAGGTGGATTTAGTGCGCAGGACGGCATGGATACACCCCGATCAAGCCAAGGCCAGAAAAGCGATTCCCGTTCCACTGTCGAGCGTAGCGGTTGCAGTGCTGCGCAAACAGATCGGCAAGCATCAGGCCAACGTGTTCAGCTTCAGGGGTAAGCCTGTGCATCAGGTGAACACCAAGGCATGGCACAACGCACTAAAGCGGGTAGGAATCGAGAATTTCCGCTGGCATGACCTCAGACACACGTGGGCAAGCTGGCACATTCAAGAAGGCACCCCGCAGCATGTATTGCAGGAATTGGGCGGATGGTCATCGCCGGAGATGGTGCAGAAGTATGCGCACCTTTCCAGTGAGCATCTTGCGCAATGGGTGGATCGTAGATCGACTGTGGCTGAAGGTGTACCGGAAATTGGTACGTTTTTGACTACAGAAAAGAAAAAAGGGCTAAGCATTTCTGCCTAACCCTTTGAATCTATGGTGCGCCCGGAGCGATTCGAACGCCCGACCCCTTGGTTCGTAGCCAAGTACTCTATCCAGCTGAGCTACGGGCGCGCACTTTGCAATTCTACTACAAACTACCTTGGCGGAGAAGGAGGGATTCGAACCCTCGATCCAGGTTTTGCCCGGATGCACCCTTAGCAGGGGTGTGCCTTCGACCACTCGGCCACTTCTCCGAAGGCCGCGCATAGTAATGTAACCGGCATCAAAGGTCAAACTGATTATGCGATTTTATGCGTCTTCCTGGTCGAGACCGAAGGCTTTGTGCAGCACACGCACGGCGAGTTCGAGATATTTCTCGTCGATGACGACCGATATCTTGATTTCCGAGGTGGAGATCATCTGGATGTTGATACCTTCTTCGGCCAGTGTGCGGAACATCTTGCTGGCAATGCCGACGTGCGAACGCATGCCCACGCCGACCACCGAAACCTTGGCAGCCTTGTTGTCACCGATAACTTCACGCGCGCCGATGTGCGGCTGGACGGTGTTTTTCAGGATGTCCATCGCCTTGGCGAATTCGTTGCGATGCACGGTAAAGGAGAAGTCGGTGGTGCCATCGACGCCAACGTTCTGGATGATGATGTCCACATCGATATTTGCGTCGCTGACCGGCCCGAGGATCTGGTAGGCGATGCCGGGTTTGTCGGGTACGCCCATCACGGTGATTTTGGCTTCATCGCGGTTGAACGCGATTCCGGAAATGATTGCTTGTTCCATTTTATCGTTGTCCTCAAAAGTAATCAGCGTGCCGTCGCCCTCATCTTCAAAGCTGGAGAGCACGCGCAACTTGACCTTGTATTTGCCGGCAAACTCCACTGAACGGATTTGCAGCACCTTGGAGCCCAGGCTGGCCATCTCCAGCATTTCCTCGAAGGTAATAGTTTTCAGGCGGCGCGCTTCGGGAACCATGCGCGGGTCGGTGGTATAAACGCCGTCCACGTCGGTGTAGATTTGGCATTCGTCGGCGCGCAGCGCGGCGGCGATTGCAACACCGGTGGTATCCGATCCGCCGCGCCCCAGCGTGGTGATATTGCCGTGTTCGTCCACCCCCTGAAAGCCCGCGACGACAACCACGTGGTCGTTGGCCAGGTCGGTGCGGATGCTCTGCTCGTCGATGCTGACGATGCGTGCCTTGGTGAAGGCACTGTCGGTGAGGATCTTCACCTGTCCGCCGGTATAGCTCTTGGCCTTCAGTCCCTGCTCCTTGAGCGCCATCGCCAGCAGGCCGATCGTGACCTGCTCGCCGGTCGAGATGATCACGTCCAGCTCGCGCGGATCGGGATGCTTCTGGATTTCGTGGGCAAGGCCGATCAGCCGGTTGGTTTCGCCGCTCATCGCGGAAACCACCACCACGACCTGATGTCCCTTGGCTTTGAATTTCGCGACGCGACGCGCCACGTTCTTGATGCGGTCGGGATTGCCAACCGAGGTGCCGCCGTACTTCTGAACTATCAATGCCACGATTTTTCTACACCCAACAATGAAAAGTGGGCGCGATTCTAGCGCAAATGAATGAAAAAAACGAGGTGGCGCCCGTGTTGGTACCGGTTGAGGTTCGCAAGGTTGATGAGTGTTAAACTCGGCGTGCTTTCAACTGATTCGACCTGCCGACCTCGGTGTTATCAAACTTTTATACTGCACACGCATGACTGAAATTACCCCCCGCGAAATACCGACAGCGGCCCTGCAGAACCTGCTGAATAACGGGTGCTTGCCGGCATTGGCAGGAATCCTCGCGGCCCGCGGCATATCCGACATCAGGCAGATGGATACCTCTCTTGCTGTTCTGCTCCCGTTCGACAGTATGAAGAACGCGCATGAAATGGCCCGCATGATGGCCGATGCGATTGCGGATCAAAAGCGTATCCTGGTCGTTGCGGATTACGATGCCGATGGCGCGACCGCCTGTGCCGTTGCCGTGCGCGGCCTGCGTGCCTTCGGCGCACAGATCGATTTCATCGTGCCCAACCGCTTCGAATACGGATATGGCCTGACACCCGAGATCGTCCATCTGGCCGTGGAGTCTCGGCCGGATATCCTGCTGACGGTGGACAACGGGATCGCCAGCGTCGAAGGGGTCGCCGAAGCCAACCGCCTCGGGATGCGGGTGCTGGTTACCGATCACCACCTGCCCGGAGATGCGCTGCCGGATGCCGCCTGCATCGTCAACCCCAACCAGCCCGGCTGCGAATTTCCCAGCAAGAACCTGGCCGGGGTGGGCGTGATGTTTTATGTGTTGCTGGCGTTGCGCGCCGAATTGCGCAACCGGGACCGGATGCCGGATGCCATGGCCAAGAAGCTGCCTGAATTGCTCGATCTGGTTGCGCTGGGAACCGTCGCCGACGTCGTGAAGCTGGACCAGAACAACCGCATTCTGGTTCAGCAGGGGCTGCTGCGTATCCGGGCTGGGCGTGCCTGTGCCGGGATCAATGCGTTGTTGGATGCGGCGAAGAAGCATCCGGCAAAAGTATCCAGCCTGGACCTCGGATTTGCCGTCGGGCCGCGCCTGAATGCGGCGGGCAGGCTGGATGACATGAGCTTGGGCATCGACTGCCTGCTTGCCGACGATCCGGCAACCGCCGGAACGATTGCTGCCAGGCTGGACGCACTCAACCGCGAGCGGCGCAGCATCGAAACCGGCATGCAGGACGATGCGCTTGCGGCACTGGAGCAGGTTGACCCCAGGGGCAGTTTCAGTCTCACGCTGTTCGACGAGACCTGGCATCAGGGCGTGATCGGCATACTCGCCTCGCGCCTCAAGGACAGGTTTCATCGCCCGACCATCGCCTTCGCCCGCGCCGGCAATGGCGAAATAAAAGGCTCCGGTCGTTCGATTGCTGGCCTGCACCTGCGCGATGCGCTGGACCTGGTAAGCAAGCGTCATCCGGCGCTGATCAGGAAGTTCGGCGGCCACGCAGCTGCAGCGGGGCTGAGCATCGCCGAAGCCGACCTGGCCTGCTTCGTCGCGGCCTTCGAGCAGGTGGCAAGCGAACTACTGGACTCCGGCGACCTGACGCATCGCATCGAAACCGACGGCTCGCTGGAGGGAGGCGCGATGAATCTCGAATTGGCCCAGACGCTGGAGCAGCAGGTGTGGGGCCAGGGTTTCCCCGCTCCGCAGTTCAATGACGACTTCGTCGTGCAGCACCAGCGCGTAGTCGGTGAGAAGCACCTGAAGCTGCGCTTGAACAGGGATGGAGAGGATGTCGATGCGATCCTGTTCGGACACAGCGAGTCGCTGCCCGACAGGGTCCATGCCGTGTACAGCGTCAGCGTCAATGAATACAATGGCAATCAGGGTCTGCAACTCATCATCCGTCAATGGCAACAGGCATAGGACACATGGAAACCACTCTATTCCCGGGCGGCGGGATCGAAGCTTTGCCGCAGTTCCTTACCAGTCTGGCCATCGGGCTGTTGATCGGGCTGGAGCGGGAACGCAACCCCTCGGCGAAGGCCGGGCTGCGCACCTTCACGCTGGTCGCACTGTTCGGCACGCTGTCCGCGCTGCTCTCCACCCAGCTGGACTCGCCATGGCTGCTGATTGCCGGCCTGCTTGCCGTAGGCGGCATGATCATCGGCGCCTACCTCAATGGCCCGAACGAAGAAAACGATCCGGGCACCACCACCATCATCGCGCTGCTGATGTGTTACGGCCTCGGTGCGATGGTCTGGTACGACCTCGCCACGCTCGCCGTGATGCTGGCGATAGCGGTCACCGCCCTGCTCTACTTCAAACCGGAACTGCGCGGTATATCGCAGAAGCTGACACGCCGCGACCTGGTCGCCGTGTTGCAGTTCTCCGTGCTGACCTTCATCGTGCTGCCCATCCTGCCCGATAAGAGCTTCGGCCCGTACGATGCCTTCAACCCGCACCAGGCCTGGCTGATGGTGGTGCTGATCTCCGGCATCAGCCTTGCAGGTTATGCGGCGCTGCAAGTGGTTGGGACACGCTATGGCGCGCCGCTGCTGGGATTCCTTGGCGGCATCGTATCGAGCACCGCGACTACGATGATCTACGCGAAACACGGCAAGGCCAACCAGTCGATGCTGAACATTGCAGCATCGGTAATCGTGATTGCCAGCATCGTTGTGGTGCTGCGCCTGATATTCGTCAGCGCAGTGGTCGCCTACGGCGCGCTGCCCGACCTATTGCCAGTCCTGGCAGGCGGCTTGCTGTTCGGCCTGATCGTCGCACTGTATAACTGGCGCAAGCTGGACCGTGCGACCGAACTCTACATGCCCGAGACTTCTAACCCCGCAGAATTGCACACGGCCATCGGCTTTGGTTTGCTGTATGTCGCCGTGTTGCTCGGTTCAGCATGGATGGCCGATCTGGCGGGCAGCCAGGGCTTGTATGTGGTAGCGCTGGTTTCCGGACTGACCGACGTGGACGCGATCACCCTGTCCAGCCTGCGTCTGTTCAACCTCGGACAACTGAACGAACACCAGACCGTCATCGCCATCGCGATTGCCTTTCTGTCCAACCTTGCCTTCAAGTTCGGCATGGTGATATTCATCGGCGGCTGGCAACTCGCTAAACATGTCGCGGTCGGCTTCGGCGCGATCGCCTGCGGGGTGATTGCGGGCCTGTTTGCGTTATAATTGCCCCCTTTACTGAACGCAGCAAACGACATAACGATGGAAGCCGAACAACTCAACGCCCTCTCCAACCAGTTGCACGATCTGGCATCGCGCAGCGCCGAATTGCGGAGGTTTCTTTGACTACGATGCCAAGCAGGAACGGCTGACCGAGGTCAGCGCACTCTCCGAAGACCCGGCCATCTGGCAGGATGCCAAACGCGCGCAGGAACTGGGCCGCGAGCGCAAAATGCTGGAAGGCGTGGTGCTCGGCCTCAGCAAGATCGCCCAGGACCTCAACGATGCAGCTGAGTTTTTCGAGATGGCCAAGGCCGAAAACGATGAGGACAGCCTGAACAGCGTCGCTGCCGACGTGCAGGACATCGAAAGCCGCGTCGCCGCGCTGGAATTCCGCCGCATGTTCTCCAACCCGGCCGACCCCAACAACTGCTTCATCGACATTCAGGCTGGCGCCGGCGGTACCGAGGCCTGCGACTGGGCTTCGATGCTCCTGCGCCAGTACCTGAAATACTGCGAACGCAAGGGCTTCAAGGTCGAGGTGCTGGAAGAGACTGACGGCGACGTGGCCGGCATCCGCAGCGCGTCCTTGAAGGTCGAGGGCGAGTACGCATACGGCCACCTGCGCACCGAGACCGGCGTGCACCGTCTGGTGCGCAAGTCGCCGTTCGATTCTTCGGGCGGCCGCCATACCTCCTTCGCCAGCCTGTTCGTGTATCCGGAAGTGGACGACTCCATCGAGGTCGAGATCAACCCGGCCGACCTGCGCATCGACACCTTCCGCGCCTCCGGCGCGGGCGGCCAACACATCAACAAGACCGACTCGGCGATCCGCATTACCCACCTCCCGACCGGCATAGTGGTGCAGTGCCAGAACGACCGATCGCAGCACAAGAACCGTGCCGAGGCCATGTCCATGCTGAAGTCGCGCCTGTACGAGGCCGAACTGCGCAAGCGCCAGGCCGAACAGCAGAAGCTGGAAGACACAAAATCCGACGTGGGTTGGGGCCACCAGATCCGCTCCTATGTGCTCGACCAGTCGCGCATCAAGGATCTGCGCACCAACGTCGAGATCTCCAACACGCAGAAGGTGCTGGACGGCGACCTCGACCCCTTCATCGAAGCTAGCCTGAAGCAAGGCGTTTAACCTAAGATTTAGAGAACCATCATGACCACTGAAAATTCAGCCTACCTGCCAAAAGACCATGCAATTGCGGCGGCCGCTAATATCGGCGAAGCCGATGTTAAGTCACATAGTGACGGCGAGAGCCAAAACCAGATCATCGCGGAGCGCCGCAGCAAACTGGCCGAGATACGCAAGACCGGTGTGGCATTCCCCAACGATTTCGAGCGCAAGCATCTGGCGGGGGACCTGCAGCGCGAATTCGGCGAAAAGTCGCATGAAGAACTCGAATCCGCGCAGGTCCGTGTCGCGGTGGCGGGACGCATGATGCTCAAGCGTGTCATGGGCAAAGCCAGTTTCGCCACGGTGCAGGACATGAGCGGCAGGGTTCAGCTCTACATCAGCAACGGCGATACCGGCGAGGAGGCGCACAACGCCTTCAAGCATTACGACCTGGGCGACATCCTCGGCGCTGAGGGTGTGCTGTTCAAGACCAAGACCGGCGAGCTCTCGATACGCGTCACCCAGGTGCGCCTGTTGACCAAGGCGCTGCGCCCGCTGCCCGAGAAATTTCACGGGCTGACCGACCAGGAACAGAAATACCGCCAGCGTTACCTGGACCTGATCACCAACGAGGGCGCCCGCGATGTGTTCGTGACGCGCACCCGGATCATCCAGGCGATACGCGATGTCTTCGTGCGCCACGGCTACATGGAAGTCGAAACACCGATGATGCACCCGATCCCAGGCGGCGCATCGGCCAAGCCGTTCGAGACGCACCACAACGCGCTTGACATGAAAATGTACCTGCGCATCGCGCCCGAACTGTACCTGAAGCGGCTGGTAGTGGGCGGTTTCGAGAAGGTATTCGAGATCAACCGGAATTTCCGCAACGAGGGATTATCCACGCGCCACAATCCGGAATTCACGATGCTGGAGTTCTATGAGGCGTATCGCGATTACAAATACCTGATGGACTTCACCGAAAGCCTGTTCCGCGAGGTCGCGACCAAGGTGCTGGGCAGGACGCTGATCACCTACCAAGGCAAGGAACTGGATCTGGGCAAGCCGTTCAACCGTCTGACGATGGTTCAGGCGATACAGAAATATCATCCTCAGTTCACCGATGCGCAGTTGTCCGATCGCGAATTCCTGCTCAATGAACTGCAGGATCTGAAGGCCAAGTACAAACCGG
>DASWTZ010000127.1:0-24441 GCA_036401875.1 Gallionella sp. | reverse complement strand
CTATAACCAATGGCCAAAATTTTAAGGTTAACTAAGGAAAATTCATGACCGAACTCATCAAAACCGACAACAAACTTGGCGAAGGCGCCGAAGCACAAGCCGGCCAGACTGTCATCGTGCATTACACCGGCTGGCTCTTCGACGAAAGCGCACCCGACAACAAGGGCAAGAAGTTCGACAGCTCGCTTGACCGCAACGAACCGTTCGATTTCCCGCTCGGCGGCGGGCGCGTCATCAAGGGCTGGGACGAGGGCGTTGCAGGCATGAAGGAAGGCGGGCAGCGCACGCTAGTCATCCCGCCGGAAATGGGTTACGGCCCGCGCGGTGCGGGTGGCGTGATTCCGCCGAATGCGACGCTGGTGTTCGACGTGAAGCTGCTCAAGGTGATCAGGACCGACATCACCGACACCAAGCTCGGTGACGGCGAGGAGGCACACGAAGGGCAACATGTGACGGTGCATTACACCGGCTGGCTGTACGACAAGAACGCCGAAGGCAACAAGGGTGTGAAGTTCGACAGCTCGCGCGACCGCGACGAGACGTTCGACTTCCCGCTGGGCATGGGTCATGTCATCAGCGGCTGGGATATCGGCGTGCAGGGCATGAAGGTGGGCGGGCAGCGCACCCTGGTGATCCCGCCGGAGATGGGCTACGGACGCCGCGGCGCGGGCGGGGTCATCCCGCCGAATGCGACACTGCTTTTCGAGGTGGAGCTGCTTGGTATCAACTAGGCCGCCCTGTTAAACTCCCCCGATTGGCTGGGCGTTCCCGCCCGCATCCTCACTGACGGAGTGTATCTGATGGATCGCATGACTTTTCTGCCGCTGGCGCTGTTGCTCACGGCCGGCATATTTTCCACCACGGCCTGTTCGGAACAGGCCGCGGTCACGATGGAGGACAGCACTATGGGAAAATTGATCACCACCGACATCAAGGTAGGCTCGGGTGAGCAGGCCACGGCGGGCAGGCAGGTTACCGTGCATTACACCGGCTGGCTGTTCGATGCAGCGGCCCCACAGTACAAGGGCAGGAAGTTCGACAGTTCGCGCGACCGCAACGAGCCCTTCATCTTCCCGCTGGGCGCCGGCCGCGTGATCAAGGGGTGGGATGCCGGCGTCGAGGGCATGAAGGTCGGTGGTTACCGCACGCTGATCATTCCCGCGAGCATGGGCTATGGCACACGGGGTGCGGGCGGCGTTATCCCGCCGAATGCGACACTGATTTTCGACGTCGAGCTGCTGGGCGTGCAATAGCGCAGCCCCTGCTTTTCCACGAATGAACCTGATCTCGCATCCTTTGCTGATCACGGCGCTGATGCTGGCCGTGTCCAACCTGTTCATGACCTTCGCGTGGTACGGCCACCTGAAGAATTTATCGGCTTCGCCCTGGTACATTGCTGCGCTGGTGAGCTGGGGCATCGCGTTGTTTGAGTATCTGATACAGGTGCCGGCGAACCGCATCGGCTACACCGAACTCAGCCTCGGCCAGTTGAAGATATTGCAGGAGGTCATCACGCTGTCTATCTTTGTGCCGTTCGCGGTGCTGTACATGAACCAGCCGCTTAAACTGGACTACCTGTGGGCGGGGCTGTGCCTGATGGGCGCGGTGTATTTCATTTTCAGAACGTAAAACATGAATAATCCAAAACACATCCACATCCTCGGCATCTGCGGCACCTTCATGGGCGGCATCGCCGCCATCGCCAAGCAGTCGGGCTACCGCGTCACCGGCTGCGACGCTAACGTCTATCCGCCAATGAGTCCGCAGTTAATTGAGCAAGGCATCGAGCTGATCGAGGGCTGGGGTGTGGAGCAGCTCGACCTGAAGCCCGACGTGTTCGTGATCGGCAACGTGGTGTCGCGCGGCAATCCACTGATGGAGGAGATCCTCAATCGCAACCTGCCCTATGCTTCCGGCCCACAGTGGCTGGCGGACACGCTGTTGCGCGACAAGTGGGTGCTGGGCGTAGCGGGCACGCACGGCAAGACCACCACGACTTCGATGCTGGCGTGGATACTTGAACACGCTGGGCTTAACCCCGGTTTCCTGATCGGCGGCGTGCCGCAGAACTTCGGCATCTCGGCGCGCATCACCGAATCGCCGTTTTTCGTGATCGAGGCGGACGAATACGACACCGCGTTCTTCGACAAACGATCCAAGTTCGTGCACTACCGTCCGCGCACGGCAATCCTGAACAATCTGGAGTTCGACCATGCCGACATCTTCCCCGACCTGAATGCCATCGAGACACAGTTCCACCATCTGGTGCGCACCGTGCCGGGCAACGGCTTGGTGGTGTGCAACGGGCGCGAGGATTCCTTGCAACGCGTGATCAAGCGCGGCTGCTGGACGCCGGTGGAAAAGTTCGGTGCTGACGCCGGCTGGAACATCGATGCCGACGAGCAGGTGTTATTCAACGGCAAAGTGCAGGGCCAGCTGCAATGGGACCTGCTTGGCGAGCACAACCGTATGAACGCGCTGGCTGCGCTGGCCGCCGCGCGCCATGCCGGTGTGCCGGTCTCGCAAGGCTTGGCCGCACTGACCGAATTCAAGAACGTGAAGCGCCGCATGGAAGTGCGCGGCACGGTCAACGGCATCACGGTGTACGACGATTTCGCACACCACCCCACCGCGATCGACACCACCGTGGCCGGCTTGCGCCGCAAGGTGGGCAGGGCCCGCATCCTCGCGGTACTGGAACCGCGCTCCAACACGATGAAGCTGGGCGTGATGAAGGACGCGCTGCCCGGCAGCCTCAAGGAAGCGGACCTGACCTTCTGCTATGCAGGCAACCTGGGCTGGGATGCGCGCGGCGCGCTGGCCCCAATGGGTGACAAGGCCGTGGTGAATGACGAGCTGAATGAACTGATCGAATCCATCGCTGCCGCGGCCAAGCCGGGCGATCACGTGCTGGTGATGAGCAACGGCGGATTTGGCGGAATACACGAGAAGCTGCTGAAGCGGCTGGCATAAGCTGCTGCGCGCCCGAATTACGGTCACTGCTGGCTCTATCGCGCCTGCGGGCGATCGACCCGGTCACTCTTCCTGACTGTCCAGCCCCAGCTCCTGTATCTTGCGTGTCAGGGTGTTGCGCCCGATACCCAGCAGAGTTGCGGCCTCGATGCGGCGCCCGTTGGTGTGATGCAGGGCTTGCAGGATCAGCGTGCGCTCGAACCGGGCGGTCAGCGTGTCCATTATCCGCTCATCGCCGCGTTGCAGCACCTTGGCCGCATGCAGCGCGAGCGCGGTGCTCCAGTTCTCTTCCGGCGTTCCACTTGCGGTTGGCGTATCGCGCCACTCCGGCGGCAGGTCGGCGATCTCGACTGTCTGCGTCGGCGTCATCACCGTCAGCCAGTGGCACAGGTTCTCCAGCTGTCGCACGTTGCCGGGAAATTCCTGCATACTCAGGTGCGTCAGCGTCGCATCGCCAAATCGCTTGGGCTCGACATCCAGCTCCCTGGCGCTCTTCAGCAGGAAATACCTGGCCAGCAGCGGAATGTCTTCGCGCCGCTCGCGCAGCGGCGGCAGGCGCAGCCTGATCACGTTCAGCCGGTGGAACAGGTCTTCGCGGAACAGTCCTTTCCTGACGCGCTCTTCCAGGTCCTGGTGCGTCGCGGTGATGATGCGCACGTTGGCCTTGATTGGCTGGTGGCCGCCGACCCGGTAGAAGTTGCCGTCCGACAGCACGCGCAGCAGCCGGGTCTGCAGGTCGGCGGGCATGTCGCCGATCTCATCCAGGAACAGCGTGCCTCCCTCTGCCTGCTCGAAGCGCCCATGTCGCGTCGTTGCCGCGCCGGTGAAAGCGCCGCGCTCGTGGCCGAATAGTTCAGATTCGAGCAGGTCCTTGGGGATCGCCGCCGTGTTGATCGCGATGAACGGCTTGTCCGCGCGCGGGCTGTGGCGGTGCAAAGCCCGCGCGACCAGTTCCTTGCCGGTGCCCGACTCGCCGTTGATCAGCACGGTGGCGTGCGATTGCGACAAACGGCCGATCGCGCGGAACACTTCCTGCATCGCGGGCGCCTGCCCGAGTATGTCCGCACCGACCTCCACCTCTTCCTCCCCGCCGGATTTGCGCTTGCTCTGCTCGATCGCGCGCTGGATCAGCTCGATCGCATGGTTGATGTCAAACGGTTTGGGCAGATACTCGAACGCGCCGCCCTGGAACGCCGACACGGCGCTTTCCAGGTCGGAGTAGGCGGTCATGATGATGACCGGGATGTGCGGATGGCGCTGGTGCAGTTTCTGCAGAAAATCGAGCCCGGTACTTCCCGGCATGCGGATATCGCTTACGACCACCTGCGGGGTCTCGTGACTCAGAGTGCGAACCGCATCGTCTGCGCTGGCAAAACTCTTGAACTCGATGTGCTCGCGGGCCAAGGATTTTTCCAGCACCCAGCGTATCGAGCGGTCGTCATCTATGATCCAGACAGATTTCATTTCATCACCTCTATGGCAGTGGCAGCAGCACGGTGAAGCAGGTGCGTCCGGGTTCGCTATCGAATTCTATGGTGCCCTGATGCTGGCTGACGTAGTCTTGCGCCAGCGTCAGTCCGAGACCGTGTCCGTCGGCGCGCCCCGACACCAGCGGATAGAAAATTTTGTCCTGCAACTCGGGAGGAATGCCCGGGCCGTCGTCCATGATCTGCACCATCACTGCCAGCCTGTGGCGCCGCTTGATCAGCGTGACCTGACGCGCGATGCGGGTGCGCAGCGTGATCTGCCCTTGGCCCTGCATCGCCTGTGCAGCATTACGCACGATGTTGAGCATCGCCTGGATCAGCTGCTCCTTGTCGCCGACCAGCGCGGGCAGGCTGATGTCGTAATCGCGCTTGACCTTCAGCCCTTCCGGCATCTCCGCGAGCACCACGCTTCGCACCCGCTCCAACACTTCATGGATGTTCACCGCGCTGTAGTGCGAGGCGTTCTGCGGCGTCAGCAGCCGCTCCATCAGCGAGCGCAGCCGGTCCGCCTCCTGCACGATGACCTGGGTGTATTCGAGCAGGGCGGGTTTTTCCAGTTCCTGTTCGAGCAGTTGGGCGGCGCCGCGTATGCCGCCCAGCGGATTCTTGATCTCGTGCGCCAGATTGCGCAGCAGCAGCCGATTCGCCTGGGTCTGGTCCAGCATCTGCTCTTCGCGCGCCAGCTTCAGCGGACGGTCCATCGGATGGAATTCGAGCAGCAGGTATCTTTCTCTCAGTTGCAACGGCGTGGCCGCGCAACGCAGATGGAGTTTGCCGTGGGCATGGGTGCCGAGCATCAGGTCATGCTCGATATAGCTTGCATTGTTCTGCAGTGCCTGCTGCATCGCGCTTGCCAGCTGGTCGGTATGCGTGAACACCTGCTGCAGCGGATGACCGAGCAGGTTCTTCCCGCTCAGGTCGAAAAGGTGTTCGGCAGCCGGATTGAGGTAGGCGACGCGCGACTGTTCGTCGAGCATGACAACGGCCGTGGTGAGGTGTTCCGGGGTCAGGAATGGAATATCTGGCATGCAGATCACTCAGCAGAAAACATGCCAGAACTCGTCTCCATCACTTCAATTTTGACAACTCTGCTTTCAATGCTGAAACGTTCTTTTCGTGCAGGTCGACTTGTGCGGCCAGCACCTTGGTATTCTCTTCGTACTTGGCGACATTGCGGTAGGTCTTGCCGTCCGCCCCCCTGTACACTTCTGGGCTGGCTTCCTCGAGGTTCTTCCTGGCTTCCGCCAGCTGCTTTTCCTCCGCAGCCAGCTCATCCTGCAGGATCTTGCGGCGCAACTCGTCGCGTTCCTTCTGTTTCTCGTTATCCACCTTGGGGAAGTCTGCCGGCGTTGCCGTCCTTGCTGGCGGCGCCATCGTCGGAAGCGGCGGCAGGTCCAGCCGGGTTGCGCCCTTGGCCGGCGTGCTCGAATAGGTGACATGTCCATCCGCATCGACTGACTTGTAGATTTCCGCATGCACCCAAACAGGGCAGGCAAGCAGCGCAATCAGCGCATACGCATATTGGTGCTTCATGTTTTTTCCTTCTAGACAGACGAACTTAGTATAGGTCAACGCAACGTAGCAGACAAACCCATCCATTATTCCTGCGCAAACAAAAACGGGGCATAACGCCCCGTTTTTATCTTGCTGAACCTGATCCGGCTTGTCGGCTAGATGCTGTAGTACATGTCGAACTCGACCGGGTGGGTCGTCATGCGGATCTTGTTCACTTCGTCCATCTTCAACGTGATGAAGGCTTCGAGGAAGTCCTTGGAGAACACGCCGCCGCGGGTCAGGTACTCGTGATCCTTGGCTAGTGCGTCCAGCGCCTCGTCCAGCGATGCACACACGGTCGGGACCTTTGCGTCCTCTTCCGGCGGCAGGTCATACAGGTTCTTGTCAGCCGGATCGCCGGGGTGGATCTTGTTCTGGATGCCATCCAGGCCGGCCATCAGCAGCGCGGCGAAGCACAGGTACGGGTTCGCGGTTGGATCCGGGAAGCGCGCCTCGATGCGGCGTGCCTTGTCGCTGGCGACGTGCGGGATGCGGATCGAAGCGGAACGGTTCTTTGCCGAATAGGCCATCTTCACCGGCGCCTCGTAGTGCGGAACCAGACGCTTGTAGGAGTTGGTGCCCGGGTTGCAGATCGCGTTCAGCGACTTGGCATGCTTGATGATGCCGCCGATGTAATACAGCGCGGTCTCGGACAGGCCGGCGTAGCCGTTGCCCGCGAAGGTGTTCTTGCCGTCTTTCCAGATCGACTGATGCACGTGCATGCCGGAGCCGTTGTCTCCGACGATGGGCTTGGGCATGAAGGTCGCTGTCTTGCCGTACTGGTGCGCGACGTTGTGCACGACATACTTCAGCGCCTGGGTCTGGTCGGCGCGGCGCACCAGCGTGCTGAACTTGGTGCCGATCTCGCACTGGCCGGCGGTCGCCACTTCGTGGTGGTGCACTTCGACTTCGATGCCGATGTCTTCCAGCGCCAGGCACATCGCGGCGCGGATGTCGTTCAGGCTATCGACCGGCGGAACCGGGAAGTAGCCGCCCTTGACCATCGGACGGTGGCCGGTATTGCCGCCGTCGAACTTCTCGCCAGTGGCCCATGCGGCCTCTTCGGAGTTGATCTTCAGCGAGCAGCCGGACATGTCCACGGTCCAAGTCACGGAGTCGAAAATGAAGAATTCGGGCTCGGGACCGAAGAAGGCGGTGTCGCCCAGACCGGTGGACTTCAGGTAGGCTTCAGCGCGCTTCGCGATGGAACGCGGGTCGCGGTCATAGCCCTTGCCATCGGTCGGCTCGATGACGTCGCAGGTGATTACCAGCGTGTTCTCGTCCATGAACGGGTCGAGATAAGCGGTAGAAGGGTCCGGCATCAGCAGCATGTCGGAAGCCTGGATACCCTTCCAGCCAGCAATAGAGGAACCGTCAAAAGCGTGGCCTTCCTCGAACTTGTCCAGACCGACGTATTTGGCCGGCACGCCCACGTGCTGCTCTTTGCCGCGCGTGTCCGTAAAACGGAAATCCACGAACTTGACGTCGTGGTCCTTGATCATCTTCAACACATCATTTGCCGACATCGACATGACTATCTCCCGAAAAAATTGAATTGCGAACCTGGAAACCTGTAAGAGCCTGGAAGCCTGAGAACTGGAAACCGGAATACGTTAATGCAGAAAACATGCCAATTTCATCTGCATCGCAAGCGCGCATTGTGCCACAAGCTATACCCGCGCCACAGTGAAACTTTGCACCAAAATCGTGCGCCACTTTTGCGCGATGCACTACTTTTGTGCGTAGTCGCGATGGACGCGTATAGCTCGGAAAACCGGATCGTTCCGGACGGCCCGATCGCAGCTCGCCTGCAGCCGCTCTGCAGCCTCGCTTCCGAACGCTTCCGCCGGCACGCATATCTCGGCCTCCACCTTCCCCTCCAGATAATGGAACACCACCCGGTAACCTGACAGCTCATATCCGTTCAGCAGCCCGGCCAGACGCTCGAACAAAACCGGCCGGCTCGGCAAATGCGCGTTCGGCTTTGCGAGCATGTCGTCCTCGGGATCGATGTGTACCATCACATCCAGCACGTGATGGTTTTTCAGCACCGCATGTCTTGCCGATTCCGCGATGTAATGTCCCTCGGACACGCTGATCCTGGGATCGACCAGGATGTGCGCGTCTACCAATGCATTGTCCGCCATCTTGCGCGTGCGCAACTCGTGCAGGCCAAGTACGCCATGGGTGCCGAGCAACGTCTGGCGGATCGCTTCCACCTCCCTGGGGTCCAGACCGGTGTCGATCAGTTCCGCCAGTGCCTCCGTTGCCAGCTTCCCGCCCATGTGCGCGATCATCACGCCCACCACCGCCGCGGCCAGCAGATCGAAGAACGTGTAGCCCAACAGGTTGCCTGCCACGCCGACGATTACCACCAGCGAGGAGGCCGCGTCCGAACGCGCATGCCACGCATTGGCAACCAGCATCTGCGAGCGCACCCGCTTGGCGACTGCCAGCATGTAGCGGAACATGCCCTCCTTCGCTATCAACGCTATCAACGCGATTGCCAGTGCCCATGGATTCACGGCCTGCATCGCTTCGGGATGTTGCAACCTTGTCGCAGCCGTCACCAGCAGGATACCGCCGAGCACCGCCAGCAGCGTACCCAGGATCAGGGTCGCGGCCGTCTCCACCCGCGCGTGACCGTAGGGATGGTTGGCATCAGCGTGCATGTTGCCCCGTCGGTTCGCGTACAGCACCAGCACATCCGAGAGCAGGTCGGACAGTGAGTGCAGGCCGTCGGCCATCAGCGCCTGTGAATGAGCAAGAAACCCGCCCACCACCTGGACGATCGTCAGACCCACATTGACCAGTATGCTGACCCATGTGCTCTTCTGCGCAGCCGCATACCGTTCCGGGTACGCCGGCTCATAGCCGTTCGTTTTCGCCTGACTCGTCTGTATGGAGTTTTTCATATAGCTCGGAGCCGTCCTAGCGATAGTCTATGGTCAGGGGCGCATGGTCGGAAAATCTTTCCGCCTTGTAGATGCTGGCTGCCTGCGCGCGCTCCGCATAGCCCGGCGTCGCCACCTGATAATCGATGCGCCACCCCACGTCCTTCGCCCACGCCTGACCGCGATTGGACCACCATGTGTAGGCTTCCAGTTCGGGATGCACTTTGCGGAACACATCAACGAATCCCACCTCATCGAACAGCGTCGTCATCCAGCTCCGCTCCTCCGGAAGAAATCCCGAATTCTTCCTGTTGCCCCGCCAGTTTTTCAGGTCGATTTCCCTGTGGGCAATGTTCCAGTCGCCGCATATGACCACCTCCCGGCTTCCGGCACGCATCTCGCGCAGGTGGGGCAGAAAAGCCTCCATGAACTTGAACTTCACTGCCTGCCGCTCCTCCCCGCTTGAACCTGAGGGCAGGTACAGCGACACGATGCTCAGGTCGCCGAAGCGCGCCTCGATATATCGCCCTTCAATGTCGAATTCCGCGATGCCCAGTCCCTCGACCACCGCATCCGGCTCCCGTCTGGAATAGATGCCCACTCCGCTGTAGCCCTTCTTTTCGGCATAGTGAAAATAGCCGTGATAGCCATCGGGCGCGAGCATCTGCTCCGTCATGTCGACGGCCTGCGCTTTGAGCTCCTGCAGACACACGATATCAGCTTCCTGTTTCGCGAGCCATTCATAGAGGCCCTTGCTGGCCGCCGATCTGATGCCGTTCAGGTTGAGTGTGATGATGCGCATGCAAATATCTGTCTTGGGTTTTAATGGCTGGCCATTATAATTGCGCCATCGACTAGTTGGCTTTCAGACATGAACAATTTCAGACAAGACTTCATCCGCTTTGCAGTGCAGCAGAAGGTGCTGCGCTTCGGCGAATTCCAGACCAAGGCGGGGCGGCTGTCCCCGTATTTTTTCAATGCCGGCCTGTTCGATGACGGCGACTCCCTGCGCAATCTCGCACAGTTCTACGCCCAGGCAATCCTCGCCTCCGGCATTCCCTTCGACATGCTGTTCGGCCCCGCTTACAAGGGCATCCCCCTTGCTGCTGGCACCGCGATCGCACTGTCCGAACAGGGGCGCAACACCCCTTTTTGCTACAACCGCAAGGAGGCCAAGGATCACGGCGAGGGCGGCACGACGGTGGGCGCAAAACTTCAGGGGCGTGTGCTGATCATAGATGACGTCATTTCGGCTGGCACTTCTGTACGAGAGTCTGTCGAGTTGATACGCTCTGCCGGTGCGCAGCCCTGCGGTGTGATCATCGCGCTGGACCGGATGGAGCGCGGCAATACTGAGTTGTCTGCCACCCAGGAAGTGCAGCGAGACTTCGGCATTCCTGTCGTGCCCATCGCAACGCTGGACGATTTGCTTGGCTACTTGCAGGGGGATGCCGCGATGGTCCAGAATCTGGATGCCGTTCAAACCTACCGGAACCGATATGGAGTCAAACATGTTTAGATCCGCACTTGTTTTCGCAGCTTTCGCCAGCCTCACTTTCAGCCTGCCCGCTGCGGCAAAATTATACAAATGGGTAGATGATCAGGGCGTGACCCATTACGGCGAAACCATTCCACCCGAGTACGCCGGCAAGGACCGCTCTGAATTGAACCAGACCGGCCGGGTGGTCAATACCAAGGATGTACTCACCCCCGAGGAACTGAGCGCGCAACGCGCAGCCCAGGCGCAGGCCGATGCCGAGAAACGCGAGCGCGCCAAAGCCAAGCTTGAGGCCGACCGCCGCGACAAGATGTTGGTCAGCACCTAC
Organism: Gallionella sp.; assembly: GCA_036401875.1. Taxonomy (GTDB): domain Bacteria; phylum Pseudomonadota; class Gammaproteobacteria; order Burkholderiales; family Gallionellaceae; genus Gallionella. The sequence goes on along the minus strand of DASWTZ010000127.1, from coordinate 13,707 downwards.
AGCAGCAGCGCCGAAATCGACCTTGCGCGCAAACGCAATCTCCAGCAAATCGAGCTGCGCATCAACGGGATCAATTCACAGATCAAGATCGTCGGCGACAATCTTGCCGGCCTGCAGAAGGAAGCCGATGGCTACGAGCAGAAGAAGCGGCCGGTGCCAGCCTCGCTGCAGGAAGACATCAAGGAAACAGAGGTACGGCTGGAAAAACTGCAAAAGGATCTGGAGAAGCCTACAGCCGAAAAAGCTGCGCTGAATGCGCGCTACGATGCTGACAAGGAGCGCTACCACCAGCTGACCGGCAAATAACCGGTCTACAGCTTTTCAAATTGGCGGGTTGTCGGATCGTATCCGAGCAATTCGCCGCTCTCGATGTCGAAGTACCAGCCGTGCAACTCCAGCAGGCCCTGCTCGACGCGCTCCCGTATCCACGAGAAGGTCATCAGGTTATCCAGCGAGACTAGGATCGCGCGCTGCTCGCAGATGCGGTGGCGCAGTTTGCCGTCCACGCCTGCGTGCTCGCGCTCGACTTGCTGCCGCGCCGCATCGGCGATATCCATCCATCCGGCGATGAATGATTCGTCCTTGGAGACCGCCCGTTCCAGCAGTGCGTGTATCCCGCCACATTGCGCATGGCCCAGCACGACGATATGTTGCACCTTGAGGTTGCGCACCCCGAATTCCAGCGCGGCGCTTGTGCCGTGGTAATGGCCCTGGTTCTCGGCAGGCGGCACCAGGTTGGCGACGTTGCGGATGACGAACAGGTCACCCGGTGCGCAGTCCAGTATCAAGGCGGGATCGACGCGCGAATCACAGCAGGCGACAACGAGCGTGGATGGCGTCTGGCCGAGCTCAACGAGGTTCTGAAACTGTGCATTGTCGCCCGTCAGCGCGCGCTCCCGGAAGCGCTTGAAACCCTCGATCAGATCCTGTGGTGTGCTCATGCGCCGATCAACTTGAGTTGCGCCTCCCGGTACTTGTCGGCGGTTTTTTGCAGCACGTCCTGTGGGATCCTTGGCGCCGGCGCCTGTTTATCCCAGCCCGAAGCCTCCAGCCAGTCGCGGACGAACTGTTTGTCGAAGCTGGGCGGGTTGCTTCCGACACGGTACAGGTCGGCCGGCCAGAAGCGCGAGGAGTCCGGCGTCAGCGCCTCGTCGATCAGGTACAGCTTGCCTGTGCTGTCTGTGCCGAACTCGAACTTGGTGTCGGCGATGATGATCCCTTTGGTCAGCGCGTAATCCGCTGCCTGAGTATATAGCGCCAGCGTGGCATTCTTCACCTGCTCGGCCATCTTGGTGCCCAGCAGCTTCTCGGCCTCTTCGAACGAGATGTTCTCGTCGTGCTCACCCACAGCCGCCTTGGTGGACGGTGTGAACAACGGCTGCGGCAGCTTTTGCGCTTCCTGCAAACCGGCCGGCAGCTGGATGCCGCACACCGCGCCGGTCTTCTTGTAGTCTTTCCAGCCGGAGCCAACCAGATAACCGCGCACTATGGCTTCTATCGGCAGAGGCTTCAGCTTCCTGGTGACGAAAGCGCGGCCGCGCACCTGCGCCTTTTCCGCATCGGTCTTCACCACCGATTCGGGGTCGATACCGGACAGGTGGTTCGGGATGACATGCGCCAGTTTCTTGAACCAGAAGTTGGACACGGCCGTAAGCACCTCGCCCTTGCCGGGGATGGGATCCGGCAGAATGACGTCGAACGCGGATAGGCGGTCGGTCTGCACGATCAGCAGGTGATCGGCATCGACTTCATACAGGTCGCGTACCTTGCCGCGGTGCAGGAATTTCAGGCTGGTCAGGTTAGATTCGTGCAATGCAGACATGTGGTCCCCGGATCACAAAGCGGGCAGAGTGGTCGCAGCGATCTGCTCGGCCTGCTTCTTGCGGTAGGCAGTCAATTTGTCCGCCAGTTGTTTGTCGTTCAGCGCCAGCATGGACACGGCGCACAGGCCGGCATTCGCCGCACCCGCCTCACCGATGGCGAAGGTCGCCACGGGAATGCCTTTCGGCATCTGCACGATGGACAGCAGTGAATCCATACCCTTCAGGTATTTTGATGGGATGGGCACGCCCAATACCGGCAGCGTGGTCTTGCCGGCGATCACGCCGGCCAGATGCGCTGCACCGCCGGCACCGGCGATGAAGCATTGCACGCCCTGCGCATGCATGTCCTTGATGTAATCGAACAACAGGTCGGGAGAGCGGTGCGCCGAGATGACGCGCGCATCGAACGCCACACCGAAATCCTTGAGCTGCTGGGCGGCTTGCTGCATGATCTCCCAGTCATTGCTGCTGCCCATGACGATGGAAACTAGTGGTTTGCTCATGACGCTTCCTTTGCTGATGCAACAACGCTCCCGGTTCGCGGGAGCGTTGTATCGTGCTTAGTTGCCCTTGTGATAGCCGACGACGCGCTCGACTTCGTTCTTCGAGCCGAGGATCACCGGCACGCGCTGGTGCAGGCCTTCCGGCTGGATTTCCATGATGCGCTGACGTCCGGTTGAGCTCGCACCGCCTGCCTGTTCGACGATGAAGGACATCGGGTTGGCTTCGTACATCAGGCGCAGCTTGCCGGGCTTGCTCGGATCTTTGGTGTCGAAGGGGTACATGAAGATCCCGCCGCGGGTCAGGATGCGGTGCACTTCAGCCACCATGGAAGCGACCCAGCGCATGTTGAAGTTCTTCTCGCGGCCGCCGTCCTTGCCCTTCACGCATTCTTCGACGTAGCGCTGCACCGGCTTCTCCCAGAAGCGCTGGTTGGACATGTTGATGGCGAACTCGGCGGTGTCGGCCGGGATGGTCATATTCGGGTGGGTCAGGTAGAACTCGCCGACGTCGCGATCCAGCGTGAAGCCGTTCACACCGTGGCCTGTGGTCAGCACCAGCATGGTGTTCGGGCCGTACAGCGCGTAGCCGGCGCACACCTGCTTGGTGCCGGGCTGCAGGAAGTCCTTGGCGGTCGGGTTGGTCACGCCTTCAGGGCAACGCAGGATCGAGAAGATCGTGCCGACGGAGATGTTCACGTCGATGTTGGAAGAGCCGTCCAGCGGATCGAAGGTGATCAGGTACTTGCCGCGCGGAAACTGCGCCGGGATGGGGAACATGTCATCCATCTCTTCCGACGCCATACCGGCCAGGTGGCCACTCCAGGAGAGCGAATTGATCATGATGTCGTTGGTGATCACGTCCAGCTTCTTCTGCGCCTCGCCCTGAATGTTTTCGCTACCGGCGCCGCCCAGCACGCCGATCAGCGCGCCCTTGTTTACCTGGTGGGCGATCTGCTTGCAGGCAGACACGACATCGCTCAGCAGGCCGGTGAAATCACCGGATGCGCCGGGGATTGCGCGTTGCTCTTCGATGATGAACTGGATCACACTTTTACTCATGACGCTTCCTTATGAAAAATTATTGACCCGTAATTTTACCGCTTTTCCTTTCCGCTCTCTACGGCAATTTTGATCTAGCGATGTAAAAACGCCGGACCACGCCCATAGGCGGTGGTCCGGCGTTTTTTCTGCTTTGGATGGCTGGTTAGTGCAGGGTCTGATTGACCGCCACCAGATCCGCCTCTCCCAGCGATCCTGCCGCCGCCTTCAGCCGCAGCTTGCTGACGAGATAGTTGTATTGCGCCTGAAGCAGGTCGCGCCGCGTCGCGTACATCTGCTGCTGGGCATTCAACACATCAAGGTTGGTCCTTACGCCGACCTCCTGCCCGAGCTTGCTGGCCTTCAACGCGCTTTCGCTGGACGCCAGCGCCTGTTGCAGGGCCTGAACCTGTGCGATGCCGCTTACGACGCCCAGATAGGCCTGCCGCGTCTGGGTCGCGACGCCGCGCTGCGCGTTCTCGTATTCCTGCTTGGCGCGCTCGTGGTTCGCCTCGGCTTCGCGCCACCGGGAATTCACCCCCCCGCCCTGGAACAGGGGGACGTTCAACTGCACGCCGACGCTCTTGCTGTCAATCTCGCTGCTGATCGGCCCGTAGGTGCTTCCATTGGCATAGCTACGTGTATAGTTTGCCACCAGGTCCAGTGTCGGGTAATGGCCGCCGCGGTTGCGCGCGACTTCCTTTTCGGCAAGCTCGACGCCCGCCTTGGCTATCGCCAATTGATAGCTGTTTGCATGCGCGAGATCGACCCATTGTTCCATGTCGGCCGGCTGCGGCGGTTCCAGCTTGAATTGCTCGCCCAGTGCATTCAGTTCCTGCGGCATCGCATTGATCATCTGCTGTAGCGCCCGGCGGCGTATTTCGAGATTGTTCTGCGCGGAAATTTCCTGTGCGCTGGCTAGATCGTGACGCGCTTGGGCTTCCAGGGTGTCCGTGATCGTTGCGCTGCCCACCTCGAAGTTGCGCTTTGCCTGCTCCAGCTGTTCGGAAATCGCCTCCTTCTGCGCCGTAACCAGTTGCATGCTGTCCTGAGCGATCAGCACATCGAAGTATGCCTGCGCGACACGCAGGATCAGGTCCTGTTCGGCCAGCTTGAACTGCGCCTCGGCCTGCAACGCCTGCAATTCGCCGGTGGTGTAGGCCAGCCAGCTCTGCTGGCGGAACAGCGGCTGGACCAGCGTCACGCCGGCTGCGCTGGTGTTGTAGCGGAAGTTGCCGTTCGTCATCGGCGGCGAGGCGGGATCGTATTTGGTCGTGATGTCGTTGAACGTACTGCTGGCATTCAGATTGACTGAAGGCAGCATCGCGGAACGGCCCTGCGACAGTTTTTCCTCGCCGGCCTGCCGCGCGGCGCGCGCGGCCGCGAACACCGGATCGTTGGCCTGGGCGGCCTGGTAGGTCTCCTGCAGATCGGCGGCCTGCGCGGCCGCGCTGATCCCGAGCAGGGCCGCCAAAATAAGCTGGTGCGAATTTAGTCTAGTCATGATGCGCCACCTCGTATATTAGATATTGCTAATATTACAGACAACCGCACGTCAGCGCAATACCCCTGAACCAGCCTCAGAATACGAAGCGCTTGGGTTGCTGCGCGTTCTGCAGGGGTGCAACGCTGGTTTCCAGGATGTTCACGGTCTCAAAGGTGTCGGGTGAAACTCGCGTGATCAATTTGGCGGTCATCGCGGGTGCATCCCCGACTATCGCGAACATCCGACCGCCAATATTCAAGCTGTCCTGGAGGGCTGCCGGCAACACGGGCGTCGAACCTGTCAGAACAATAACGTCGTATTTCGTTCCCTGACCCCAGCCCTGCGACGCATCCCCGATTTCCAGCGTGACATTGTCACAATGGCAGGCATGCAGTTTCTGTCCGGCTCGTGCACTCAACTCGGGCACGATCTCGACCGAAGTCACATGGCCAGCCTGCGCGGCCAGTAATGCCGTCATGAACCCGCTGCCGGTCCCTACCTCCAGCACCTTGTCGCTCCGGCTGACATGCAGCTCCTGCAGCGCGCGGGCTTCCAGCTTGGGCGACCACATCGACACGCCGTGGCCGAGCGGGATTTCCATGTCCACGAAAGCCAGTTCCTTCTTGCTTTCCGGGACAAAATGCTCGCGGTGTACCTGTTTGAGCAGCTCCAGGATACTGGGATCCAGCACGTCGCAGGGACGTATCTGTTGTTCCACCATGTTGAAGCGCGCTTTTTCGATATTCAGCATCCCACTCTCCAGTTTTAATGTCGTTACCCAGCGTTGTAATCGCGGCAGTATAACAATTCGCCGCCCTCCTGCCCAACCCGTCACATCCCCGACGACGAAGGCATCACGCAGCCTGACTGGCCGGAACCGCCCGCTTGCGCCTGAACATCCTGCTGAACCACTGCACCAGATCGTCCACATAGGTGAACACCACCGGAATCACCAGCAGGCTCAGGAAGGTGGAAGTGATCAGGCCGCCGATCACGATGATCGCCATCGGCGCACGGAAGCTGCCATCGCCGATGCCCATGTCCAGCGCCACCGGCAGCATGCCCGCGCCCATCGCCATCGTCGTCATCACGATCGGGCGCGCCCGCTTCTTGCAGGCGTCGAGCAGCGCTTCGGTCCGGTTCATGCCGCGTTCACGCCGCGAAGCGATCGCGTATTCCACCAGCAGGATGGAGTTTTTCGTCGCGATCCCCATCAGCATGATGATGCCGATCATCGACGGCATCGAGATCGCCGTCCCGGTCACGAACAGCGCGATGAACGCACCCGGAATCGACAGGATCAGCGCCCACAGGATCGTCGCCGGCTGCATGAAATCCTTGAACAGCAGCACCAGCACGATGTAGATGCACAGCACGCCGGTGAACATCGCCAGCCCGAAGCTCGCAAACAGCTCGATCATCATCTCGGCATCGCCGACCGGCGCGACCGACACGCCCGCCGGCATGTTCCTGATCGACGGCAGCGCGAGCGCGGCCGTCTGGACCTCGCCCAGCGGACGCCCGGCCAGCTCGACCTCGAACGTGATGTTTCGCTGCCGGTCGAAGCGGTCGATCTGCGCCGGCCCGCTCTCGAGCGTCAGCGTCGCAACGTTGCCCAGCATCACCGGGCCGCGCGCGCCCTGCACCGTCAGGCGCGACAGCAGCTCGACATCCTGCCGCGCATCGTCGCGCAGCCGCACGATGATGGGCAGTTGGCGGTCCGGCAGGTTCAGCTTGGCCAGCGACTGGTCATAGTCGCCGTTGGTCGCAACGCGTAGCGTCTCGGCGATCGCACTGGTGGTCACCCCGAGGTCAGCCGCCCGTGCGAAATCGGGACGCACCACAAGTTCGGGACGCAGAACGCTGGAGTTAGATACCACGTTACCCACACCCGGTATCGTGCGCAGGTCCTGCCCCACCTTCAGTGCGTAATCGTTCAGCAGTGCGCCGTTCTCGCTGGTCAGCACCAACTGGTACTTGTCCGAGGCGGAGCCCAAGCCCACCTTGACGCGCACGCCGGGCAATACCGTCATCGCCTCGCGCAGCTGGTCCTCGATCTGCTGCTTGCGCAGCGCGCGCTCATTCTTGGGTTTGAGCTGGATCGACAGGGTCGCCTTGCGCGCCTCGGCTGCCCCGCTGGGTTCGAACACGTTGCCGCCCGATGCGCCGCCGCCGATCGCCGTGTACACCATCACCACGTCAGGGTTCCGCATCACGATGTCCCGCGCCTGCTCGGCCAGCGCATAGGTCTGCTCGAACTTGCTACCCGGCGGCAGCGTCAGCGTCACCTGGGTCTGCGACAGGTTGTCCTTGGGCTGGAACGCCGTCGGCAGCTTGCCGGCCAGCACGAACGAGCCGACGAAGAACACCGCGGTCACCGCCAGCGTGGTCTTGCGGTTATCCAAACACCATTGCGCCCAACCGAGATAGACATTGATCCATCTCGGCGTCGAATGCGCCTCGCGCGGCCGCAGGAAATACGCCGCCATCATCGGCGTCAGCAACCGTGCCACCACCAGCGATATCAGCACGGCCACCGCCGCGGTCCAGCCGAACTGGACGAAAAACTTGCCGGGGATGCCGCTCATGAACGCCGTCGGCAGGAACACCGCGACCAGCGTGAAGGTCGTCGCGATCACCGCCATTCCGATCTCGTCGGCCGCCTCCATCGCCGCCTGGTAGGGCGTCTTGCCCATCTCCAGGTGGCGCATGATGTTCTCGATCTCGACGATCGCATCATCCACCAGCACGCCGACCACCAGCGACAACGCCAGCAGCGTCACCAGATTGATCGAGAAGCCGAACAGATAGATGATCGCGAAGGTGGGGATGATCGCCAGCGGCAGCGCCGTCGCGGCCACGATGGTCGCGCGCGCATTGCGCAGGAAGAACATCACGACGATCACCGCCAGCAGCGCGCCCTCGAAGATCATCTCCATCGAGCCCTGGTAGGTCTCGTACACGTGGTCGACGGTGTTGAACACGCGCTCCACCTTCATGTCGGGATGCGTCTTCTCGAGGTTCTGCAGCGCGCGCTTCACCCCGTCGGCTACGGCCACGTCGCCGGCGCCGATGGACCGCATGATCTCGAACCCGACCACTGGCTTGCCGTCATGCAACGCCGCCGAGCGGCGCTCGGCTATCGTGTCGCTAACCTGCGCCACCTGGTCCAGCCGCACGCGGCGGCCGTCGCGCAGGCTGAGTTCGATCTGCGCCAGCTGCGCGGCGGTCTGCACGGTTGCAACGGTGCGGATCGACTGTTCCATCCCGCCGACGTCCGCGCGCCCGCCCGGCGCCTCCTGCTGGATCTGGCGCAGCTGGCCGGATATTTCCGCCGCCGTAATGTTCAGCGCCAGCATCCGCGCCGGGTCGAGCTCCACATGCACCTGTCGCGTCACGCCGCCCACGCGGCTCACCCCGCCCACGCCCTTCACGCCCAGCAGCAGCCGGGTCATGTCGTTGTCGACGAACCAAGACAGCGCCTCCTCGCTCATGTTCGGCGACGAGACCGTGTAGGTTAGGATGGGTTTGCCCGCCATCTCCACCTTGTTGACGATAGGGTCCAGCACCTCACGCGGCAGGTCGCCGCGCACCCGCGTCACCGCAGAGCGCACGTCCTCCAGCGCCAGGCGCGAATCGCGCTCTAGTCGGAACTCGGCGGACACCGTGGCGGTGCCGTCCTTGATCTGCGTATACAGGTGCTTGAGCCCCTGCGTGCTGGCGAGCGCGTTCTCGATCTTGCGCGCTACCTCGGATTCCATCTGGTCGGGCGATGCGCCCGGCATCGTCGCGGTCACCGTGATCATCGGCAGGTCGATGTCCGGGAACAGCTGGATCTTCATGGCCTTGAACGCCATGAAACCCATCAGCGTCAGCAGCGCGAATCCCAGCACCGCCGGGATCGGGTGGCGTATCGACCAGGCCGAGACGTTCATTTAAGCACCTGCACGACATCGCCCTCGGTCAGGAACGCCCCGCCGGTCAGCACCACCTGCTCGCCCGACTTGAGTCCCTGCTTGATCTCGATGCGGTCGCCGTTGCGCTGGCCGGTCTGCACCGGGCTTTCCTTGACGCGCCCATCCGCCCCCACCGCCAGCACATAGGCCGTAGAACCGCGGCGCATCACCGCCGACTGCGGCAACGACTGCAATTTTCTGCCGCCGGCGCTGACATCGAAGGTGCCGCGCGCGAAGGCGCCCGCGATGATGCCGCTGCTGTCCTCCAGCGTCACCAGCGCATAGCCATAACGGGTCTGCATGTTTACCGACGGCGAGATCGCCCGCACCACGCCCTTTAGCACGCGACCTTCGCCCACCGTGATCTCGGCCTGCATGCCCTTACGCAGCTGCATCAGCTCCTCCGCGGTCAGTTCGGCGCGCCATTCGAGGCGACCCTTGCGTATCATCCGGAACAGTTCGTCGCCCGACTTCACCAGCGAGCCGGCATTGGCATTGGCCGCCGAGATCACGCCATCGTCCGGCGCCACGATGCGCCCCTGCGCCGCACCCTCCGGCGCGGCCGCGTTGTCCAGCGTCAGCAGCACGTCGCCGCGGCTCACCCGGTCGCCGATGCTGACCTTCACGTCCGCGATGCGCACGCCCTGCAACTGCGCGCTGATCACCGCCTCCTGCCACGGGATGATGCTACCGCTCGCGTCCAGCGTCCGCGTCCACTTCTCCTCGCGCAGCGTCGTGGTGTGTATCGTCAGCGCCGGACGGCTGACCGCAACCGGCGCGGCTTCCTCGGCCCCGCTGCTGCCCGGCAGCCACAGCGCCACGCCCACGACCGCCACCGATGACAATGCGGCGCCGATCGCCAGACGCCTGTGCTTTATGTTCATGTTCATTGCATTTTCCTTTTCAATGTACCTCTTCGTTGCCGCACTATTTCTTCGCATGTCCGCTTTCCGCGCGACGCCTGCGTTCGTACTCGATCAGCGCGATCGCGTAACCGACCAGCCCGCTCACCATCGCCTTCTTTGCCTGCTTGCCTTCGAGCAGGTGCGGCGCCAGCTCCTTGACCGCGGTACGCCCGCCGTGAAAGTAAACGCTCGCCAGTCCGGCAAGGCTGAAGGTCAGGCGGTCCAGCTCGACATCAGCCTTCTTCAAGCCCAGCTCCCGGCACAGCAGCGCCTGCAGCTTCTCGTGGTTGGGCCGGAAGCCCTGCACCAGCACATCCCCCAGCACGCCGCTGGGCTCGGCCTCCTCGCGGGTGTGTAGGCGCTGGAACAGGTGCATCACCGGGTCTTCCTCCTCGGCGGGCGGGAACAGCCAGTTGTAGAAGGCGTAAAGCGCATCGTCCAGCGAGGTCTGCCCGAGGTCGAGCGTCGCGAACACGTTACACTTGTCGAGGAACGGCAGGCGGAACACCTCGCGGTACAGCTCCGCCTTGTCGCCGTAGTAATAATGAATGGATGCCAGGTTCACCCCGGCGCGGCGGCAGATCTCGCGCGTCGTCGCGGCGTGGTAGCCCACCTCGGCGAACACCTCGGTCGCCGCCTGCAGCAGGCGCCAGCGCGTCTCTTCCTGCGTACCCGGCGGATGGCCGAGCAGACGCTGCGCCATCTGCATCAGTAAACAGCCCGGTTCTTTTTTCCTGGTCACGGCGGCCCCGAGATCGTTGGGAGGGCGGCCACGATAGACCCGCCCGCCAATTAAGTCAAGCGACTGAATGAAACCATGCTGCCGCCCCAAACCCCGCTACTGGCAGGGGTTCCGCCCGCGCCAAACTTGCTTTTCACGCCTGTTTCCAGTACCTTGCGACCCTCGCTGGGGGTCTGCACCGGGTCGCAAAACCGGCGTAGTGAGAAACACCCTTTGAACCTGTACGGGTCATGCCGTCGTAGGGAAGCATCCTTCCGGTGCTTTCTGCAATCTAGGAGCACCAACATGAACGCCAATCCCCAATTCCTCGCCTCTTCCGCCCATGTGGACGAGGCCGCGATCAAGCCGCTGCCGAACTCGCGCAAGGTCTATGTGCAGGGCAGCCGCCCCGACATCCGCGTGCCGATGCGCGAGATCACGCTGACCGACACCCACTCCAGCAGCGGCATCGAGAAGAACCCGCCGATCTACGTGTACGACTGCTCCGGCCCCTACACTGATCCTCAGGTCAAGATCGACATCCGCTCCGGCCTGGCCGAGATGCGCGCACCGTGGATCGCCGAGCGCAACGACACCGAAGCTTTGCCGCGCCTGACTTCTGAATACGGCCAGCAGCGCCTGAATGATCCCGCGCTGGCCAACATGCGCTTCAACCTCAAGCACACGCCGCGCCGCGCCAAACCGGGCATGAACGTAACGCAGATGCACTACGCTCGCAAAGGCATAATCACGCCTGAGATGGAATACATCGCGATTCGCGAGAACCAGCGCATCGACGGCCTCTCCGAGATGATGCTGACCCAGCATCAGGGCGAGAATTTCGGCAAAGCCATGCCGAAGAAGATCAGCCCCGAATTCGTGCGCGACGAGGTCGCCGCCGGTCGCGCCGTGATCACCGCCAACATCAACCACCCCGAGTGCGAGCCGATGATTATCGGCCGCAACTTCCTGGTGAAGATCAACGCCAACATCGGCAACTCCGCTCTGGGTTCCAGCATCCAGGAAGAAGTCGAGAAGATGACCTGGGCCATCCGCTGGGGTGGCGACACGGTGATGGACTTGAGCACTGGCAAGAACATCCACGAGACGCGCGAATGGATCATCCGCAACTCGCCCGTCCCCATCGGCACCGTGCCCATATATCAGGCGCTGGAAAAGGTGAACGGCAAGGCCGAAGACCTGACCTGGGAAATCTTCAAGGATACGCTGATCGAGCAGGCCGAACAGGGCGTGGACTATTTCACCATCCACGCCGGTGTGCTACTGCGCTACATCCCGATGACCGCCAAGCGCATGACCGGCATCGTCTCGCGCGGCGGCTCCATCATGGCCAAGTGGTGCCTCGCGCACCACAAGGAAAACTTCCTCTACACGCACTTCGAAGAGATCTGCGAGATCATGAAGGCGTATGACGTCACCTTCTCGCTCGGCGACGGCCTGCGCCCCGGCTCCATCTACGACGCCAACGACGAAGCACAGCTCGGCGAACTCAAGACGCTGGGCGAGCTGACGCAGATCGCCTGGAAGCACGACGTTCAGGTGATGATCGAAGGGCCCGGCCATGTACCCATGCACATGATCAAGGAGAATATGGACCTGCAACTGAGGTGGTGCCACGAAGCGCCGTTCTACACCCTCGGCCCGCTGACGCAGGACATCGCCCCCGGTTACGACCACATCACCTCTGCGATTGGTGCAGCGATGATCGGCTGGTTCGGCACCGCCATGCTCTGCTACGTCACGCCCAAGGAACACCTCGGCCTGCCCAACAAGGCCGACGTGAAGGAAGGCATCATCACCTACAAGATCGCCGCCCACGCCGCCGACCTCGCCAAGGGCCACCCCGGCGCGCAGATCCGCGACAACGCCATGAGCAAGGCGCGCTTCGAATTTCGCTGGGAAGACCAGTTCAACATCGGCCTCGACCCCGACCGCGCCCGCGAATTCCACGACGAAACCCTGCCCAAGGAATCCGCCAAGGTCGCCCACTTTTGCTCCATGTGCGGCCCGCAATTCTGCTCGATGAAGATCAGCCAGGACGTGCGCGACTTCGCTGCGAAGGAAGGACTATCCGAACAAGCCGCCCTGGAAAAAGGGATGGAGGTGAAATCGGTGGAGTTTGTGAAACAGGGGGCGGAGGTTTATCACAAGACGTGATGTGCTGCCTTTCACGTCCGGCCACAATGCATCAGAGTTTTGCCGATGTCCTTGCGCGCATTTCATCAAATGCAGGGTTCGGATTTGGCCACCGAACTTGGCAACGCATCCAGTGCCTATAAGGTAATCTTCCTGCGAAACTACTATCGCGATCTGGCTCAGATCATGTCAGATTGCGACAATACATCTCGTCGTGGCTGAGTCAGGGTGATAGCGTCATTCGGATATTGTTTTTAAGCTGCTCAAATGCTGCTTTTTCATGCGCTGTTAGGTTCAATACCTTTTGGGCCCTTATTTCCTGTTTGACTTTGCGCTCGTCCCGCTCTGCCTTTTCACGGGCAAATTGTTCTTCCGCTTCCTCTCCCTCTAAAACCAAGTATGGAAACATTGTTAACCGTATTTTGTCCTCAACTGAATGGTTACTTCTATTTGCACCATCTTCTTTCAATGCAATTGGTTCTACTACCTCTTGTGGATTTTGTACCTGCGTAAGCGGCATCACCAACTTGATTAATAGAAATATCGCTGTGGCTGCTGCAATGCATATATATATTACGGTTTTCCATTGACGATATAACCGCGAAAAAATCTCTTTTCGATAGCCAAAATCAGAAGCATTGTCACTAAGATACTTGGTTGGGAGCGTTAAATAGAACGGATTGTGGGTGAGCTCGACCGGCTGAACATTTTTGATATTCTGGAAAAGATGCCTGTATCGTTCATCGCTTTCCGCTCTTAGTAGATCGGCACAAAGTGACGACGAGACATCCTTCTTGCAGGAAACAAGTGATGTGCGTACATCCTCCTTCCAAGATGCTAGTTGGTCGCAGTGCAAAATGTTTGCTTTGCCTTCGCAAATGCGATCGGCTTTGGCTAATGCGTCAAGAACCTGAAATTCATTCCATTTCTTCTGCGCCAGATTATCGAGATTCGCGTCGCGGTTCACAAAGTTCATATCGGAAAGTTTTACCCCGACAATAAGTAGCAAGAACACCATGATCACTCTCATTTTGAATCTTGCTCCTTAATTTTGATGAATGTCAGTCTGTTTTCCAACCACTCCGACCTGGCATCCTTGTCTAGCAATCCAAATTCGG